>NZ_JBHVSY010000044.1:0-36549 GCF_042884935.1 Streptomyces sp. NPDC058092 | reverse complement strand
CAGACTCTTTCGTGTCCGATTCCCGGTCGAAGCGGGGGTTGCTTTCCAGTTCTTCGCTTTCGCGTTTCCCTTTCCGGCGAGTCCGACTCTATCAGGCCTTTCCTTTTCCCTTGACCAGCCCCTTGCAGACATGCAGGTGCCGATCCAGGTTAAAGTCAGGGCTTAAAAGTCGCCGCCGACCCCCGACTCGAAGTCGTGTTGGGGCCAGGCAGGAATACGACAGTACAGGCAGACGGGAGTCGAGGCAAATCGTTTCCGGTGCCCTCCTAAGGCCGCGAACCGCCAGGACTCGGGCGGAACCGGGACTTCTTATGACTTACTCTGCTGGACAGCACGCCGTCGTCTGCAAGCCATGACGGCGCCATTCGAGCTCCACCCCTGGGAGGTTCCCCATGACCACTGTGACGTCCCCTATTGCCGGGCGTGCCATCGGGCTCGCTGCGGTACCGGACCCGGTCTTCTCCGGCGCGATGGTGGGCCCTGGAACCGCCATTGATCCCCAGCGCGAGCCGTCCGAGGCCGTAGCACCGGTCGACGGCATCGTTGTCTCCCTGCACCCGCACGCATTCGTCGTCGTGGACGAGCACGGGCACGGGGTGCTCGTCCACCTCGGCATCGACACTGTTCAGCTCAATGGCGAGGGCTTCGACCTGCTCGTGAACAAGGGGGACACGGTCACCCGAGGTCAGGGCATCGTGCGGTGGGACCCTGCGGGCGTCGAGGCCGCCGGCAAGTCCCCCGTGTGCCCGATCGTCGCGCTGGAAGCCACCGCCGACTCTCTCTCCGATGTCCGCGAGGACGGCGACGTGAAGATGGGCGACACGTTGTTCGGTTGGCAGTGACGGACCCGGCTCGATGACAGCCGACTGGATATCCACCGCGGAGGCATGGACCACCGCACAACCGGAGACGGGTGCAATGGAGACAACGCTGCGAGGCGTCGGTGTGAGCCACGGAGTGGCGATCGGCGAGGTTCGTCATATGGGTACGGCGGTGCTCGAACCACCGGCCAAGCAGATCCCTGCCGAGGAGGCGGAGCGCGAACAGGGGCGCGCTCGCCAGGCTGTGGAAGCGGTGGCGGCCGATCTGATCGCGCGCGGCAATCTTGCCGGTGGCGAGGCTCAGCATGTGCTCGAGGCCCAGGCCATGATGGCGCAGGACCCCGAGCTGATTGCTGATGTGGAGCGGCGCATTGCCGTCGGCAGCACCGCCGAACGCGGCGTCTACGACGCGTTCGCCGCCTATCGGGCGCTGCTCGCAAACGCCGGCGAGTACCTCGCGGGGCGGGTCGCCGACCTCGACGATGTGCGTAACCGGATCGTGGCTCGCCTGCTCGGTGTGCCGATGCCCGGTGTGCCGGACAGCGACGAGCCCTATGTCCTGATCGCCAGGGACCTGGCTCCGGCCGACACGGCGCTGCTCGATCCTGCACTGGTGCTCGGCTTCGTGACCGAGGAGGGCGGGCCGACCAGTCACAGCGCGATTCTGGCGCGTGCACTCGGTGTGCCCGCCGTCGTGGCGCTCCCCGGGGCCGGTGAGCTGGCCGAGGGCACGGTCGTCGCGGTGGACGGCAGCACCGGTGAGATCTTCGTCGAGCCCAGCACCGAGAAGCGTGCGGAGATGGAGAGTGCCGCTGCGGCGCGCAAGGCCGCGCTGTCCGCTTCGTCCGGTCCGGGTGCGACCTCCGACGGTCACAAGGTCCCGCTGCTCGCCAATGTGGGTGGGCCGGGCGATGTGCCGGCTGCCGTCGAGGCCGGTGCGGAGGGCGTGGGGCTGTTCCGTACCGAGTTCCTGTTCCTGGACGACAGCAAGCAGGCGCCGTCCGAGGAGAAGCAGGTCGCGGCGTACCGGGCGGTGCTCGATGCGTTCCCTGAGGGACGTGTCGTGGTGCGGGTGCTGGATGCCGGTGCCGACAAGCCGCTCGACTTCCTGACGCCGGCGGACGAGCCCAACCCGGCACTGGGTGTGCGTGGGCTGCGAAGCCTGCTGGATCACCCCGAGGTGCTGCGGACCCAGCTGACCGCGCTGGCGAAGGCGGCCGAAGGTCTGCCCGTCCACCTCGAGGTCATGGCTCCGATGGTGGCGGACCGTGCGGACGCGAAGGCCTTTGCCGATGCCTGCCGTGCGGCCGGGCTGGCGGCGAAGTTCGGCGCGATGGTGGAGATTCCGTCCGCCGCCCTGCGCGCGCGCTCGATCCTGCGGGAGGTTGAGTTCCTTTCGCTGGGCACGAATGACCTGGCGCAGTACACCTTTGCCGCCGACCGTCAGGTGGGTGCGGTGTCGCGGCTGCAGGATCCTTGGCAGCCTGCGCTGCTCGACCTCGTAGCGATGTCGGCGGAGGCGGCCAGGGCCGAGGGCAAGAGCTGTGGTGTCTGTGGTGAAGCCGCCTCCGATCCGCTGCTTGCCTGTGTCCTGACGGGGCTGGGTGTGACGTCGTTGTCGATGGGTGCCGCGTCCATTCCTTATGTCCGCGCCACGCTGGCCAAGTACACGCTCGCGCAGTGCGAGCGTGCCGCTGCCGCCGCGCGTGCGGCTGACTCCGCCGAAGAGGCGCGGGTAGCGGCTCAGGCGGTGCTGTCGGGCGAGTAGCCCCGCGGCGTCTGTGGTGAAGGGGCTCTCTGCCGATGGTGGCAGGGAGCCCCTTCGGCCTGTCAGTGGTGCGCCTCCGGTTCGTCCGTGCCGAGGTCGAAGCCCGCGCAGTACTCCACGTGTGACTCCGGGGAGACGGGTTCGCCGGTGTCGGCATCGGTGCAGTAGGCGTTGAAGACCTCGCCGGCGGTGAGCGGGGCCAGGCTGCCGCGGGCCAGCCGCCAGCCGTGGACCCGGTCCTGGGTGCCGGGGTTGCTCGTGCGGAGTACGACTCCCCCGGGCTTTTCGAGGGCGATGCCGACGGCGAGCACCGTGACGAACTCGGCTCCTTCCGCTGATTCGAGGCGAGCGGGCCCCGTGGTGTCGCGCTCGGTGTGCAGGACGGCGAGCAGGTGCTCGTTCTCGGTGGGGGTGCTGCAGACGAGGTGGTGGGTACCCGGGCCGGCCGTCTCCAGCATGCGCAGCAGGAGGTGGGAGGCCCGGTCGAAGGCAGCGCGGCCGATGTCCTGACCGCAGTCCGCGCAGGCTCCGAGGTCGGCCAGGGTCATCGTGGCGTACTCCCAGGTGGCCCGGCGGACGGCTCGGCTGACCAGGAGCGGGATCAGGGTGTCGATGGGTTGGCCGGTGTACGCGACTGTGGCGCCGGCCGAGGCGATTTCGGCGGTGAAGCGGCTACGGCTGGCGGGAGCATCGGCAGCGATTCCGGACTCGGTGCAGAACTCCGCGTACTCCTCGGGGTCGAAGAGGGCGACCGTGGCGTGCATGCCCTGTGCGGCGAGGGCCTTCAGCAGGCCCTCCACCTGCTGGAGATAGATGGTGTGGTCGTCGAAGGTGAAGGTGCGGTAGCGCCGCATCGCCGCGAAGTCCTGCTCGTCGGCCAGGAGGCCGATGGTGCTGGGTGCTTCGCGGCGCAGCGTGCGTCGCATGGATGTGCCGGACCGGAAGTACCCGCTGGTCCTGCTCGTCTTGTCGTGCTTGGTGTTCCTGGTCTGCGCCATGACTCCCCCAGTGCGCTGTCGATCATTGCTCACTCAGAGTAGTCAAGGGCACTGACAGCGCGGCCGGTCAGTGACGCTTGCGGGCGAGGTCCTCGTAGAAGTGGAGGAGTTCGAGGTTGTCGATCGAGCCGGGGCTGACCGCCTTGGCCAGGGCTGTGCCTTGCAGGAGGCGCTTGACCGGAACCTCGATGCGCTTGCCGGTGAGCGTGTGCGGAATGCCCGGGACCTCGATGATCTCGTCCGGGACATGGCGCGGGGAGAGGTTCTCCCGGATGGTCCGCTTGATGCTGTCGCGCAGGTCGTCGTCGAGCGCGGCGCCGTCGGCGAGGTGGACGAAGAGAGGCATCCAGTAGCCGCCGTCGGACTCTTCGATGCCGATGACGAGGGATTCGCGGATTTCGGGGAGCCGTTCGACGGCTTCGTAAATGTCGGCGGAGCCCATCCGTACACCCTGGCGGTTGAGGGTGGAGTCGGAGCGGCCGTGGATGATGACCGAGCCGTGTTCGGTGATCGTGATCCAGTCGCCGTGGCGCCAGACGCCGGGGTACATGTCGAAGTAGCTGTCGTGGTAACGGCTGCCGTCGGGGTCGTTCCAGAAGCGGATGGGCATGGAGGGCAGGGGTGCGGTGACGACGAGTTCGCCGACCTCGCCGACGAGGGGCTTGCCTGCGGGGTCCCAGGACTGGAGGTCCGTGCCGAGGCACGGGGCCTGGAGCTCGCCGATGTGTACGGGGAGGGTGGGGACCGCGCCGGCGAAGCAGCTGCAGACGTCGGTGCCGCCGCTGACGGAGGCGATCCACAGGTTGTCGTCCACCTCGTCGTGGAGCCAGCGGAATCCGTCGGGCGGGAGCGGGGAGCCGGTGGTGGCGACGCATTGGACGCGGGAGAGGTCGAAGTCGCGGCCCGGGTGGACGCCGGCCTTGCGGCAGGCCATGACGTAGGCGGCGGAGGTACCGAAGAGGGTCGCTCCGGTCTGTTCGACGACGCGCCACTGGGCGCTGACATCGGGGTAGCCGGGGCTTCCGTCGTACAGCACGAGTGTGGTCCCGGTGAGCAGGCCGGAGACGAGGAAGTTCCACATCATCCAGCCGGTGGAGGTGTACCAGAAGAACCGGTCGTCGGGTCCGAGGTCGCAGTGCAGGCCGATCTGCTTGAAGTGTTCGAGCAGGATGCCGCCCTGGGACTGGACGATCGCCTTGGGGAGTCCAGTGGTGCCGGAGGAGTAGAGCACCCACAGCGGATGGTCGAAGGGGACCTGTTCGAAGAGGGGCTCGGTGTCGGCGGACGTGAGGGCGGACCAGTCGAGGGTGCCTTCCGGGGCCTCGGTGCCCAGCAGCGGGATGTGGACGACGGCGCGCAGGGTGGGGAGTTCGCGGCGCAGCTCGGCGACCGTATCGGCGCGGTCGTGTTCCTTGCCGCCGTAGCGGTAGCCGTCGACGGTGAAGAGGACGACGGGTTCGACCTGTTGGAAGCGGTCGAGGACGCTGCGGGCGCCGAAGTCGGGGGCGCAGGAGGTCCAGACGCCGCCGACGGCCGCGGTGGCGAGGAACGCGATGACGGCCTGGGGGATGTTGGGGACGTAGGCGCTGACGCGGTCGCCCGGTGTGACGCCGAGCGCACGGAGTTCGGCGGCGAGCGATCCGACCCGGCGGCGGAGTTCGGACCAGGAGATGGGGACCTGAGTGTGGGTCTCGTCGACGTGGATCAGGGCGGGGGCGTCCGCGCGCAGGGGGTCCTCGGCGGTGCGCAGGGCGTGTTCGGCGTAGTTGAGAGTGGCGCCGGGGAACCACTGGGCGCCGGGCATGGTGCGGTCGCCGATGACGGATTCGTACGGGGTGGAGAACCGTACGTCGAACCATTCGGCGACGGCCTGCCAGAAGGTGTCGAGCTCGTCGACCGACCAGCGGTGCAGCGCCGGGTAGCCGCCTTCGGCCGGTGCTCCGTGCCGCTCTGCCGCCCAGTTCTGGAAGCGGGTGACGGCGGCGGCCGCGATGCGGTCGGGGCCGGGCTGCCAGAGGGGGGTTTCGTTGGCTGCTGCGGTCATGGCGGCTCCCTGACTGTACGGGTACGCGGGGTGGGCGTGGGACGCGCGCACACGTGCTGGGGTGTGCGCGTGAGGCGGCTTTTACGGACGATGCCATGTGATCGTCTCTCGCACCAGGGTTCACCACCCATGGTCGCGTGTCCGGACATGTGGTCCGGCCACGGGTGAACGGAAGTTGAACGCAGCCCGCGCCGGCCCTGTCGGGTGGCAGGGTGAGCTGCATGAACGGTCGTGACCTGGTGCGCTCGGTGAAGATGGTCGGTTCGGTGCGGGGGCTGCGCACGGTGTGCTTCTCCTGGCGGCGTCGGAATGCGGATGCGCGGGCGCTGCCCCGGCGCGGCGCGGAACGGGCGAGAGTGCCGGGCCTTGTGGTGGGGGCGGAGCCGGGGCCGGGCGGGGGCGTGGTGCGGTTCGCGCGTTCGGAGTTGCGGGTCCGGGTGGCGGTGGGCGGGGCGGTGTTCTGGGGCTGGGACGGGGCGGAGCCGTTGCCGTCGTACGCGCTGGCCGGGGCGGGGCCCGAGCCGGATCCGCGGGCCGAGCTGGAACCGGACAAGGACGGCGGCTGGCAGGTCGTCTCGGAGCGGCTGACCGTTGCGGTGTCGCGGCACGGGGCCGTGGAACTGCGTACTCCGGGCGGGGTGGTGCTCCGGCGCGAGTTGCCGCCGCGCTGGTGGGAGCCGGTCGCCGGTGATGCCGCTCGGTGGGTGCAGCGGTCCGAGGTGCCGGCGGATGCCCGGTTCTTCGGGCTCGGCGGGCGGGCGTCCGGGCCGCGGCTGCGGGACGGTGTGTACAGGCTGTGGAACACCGATCCTGGTGGGAGCTTCGGGCCGGGTGACGATCCGCTGTATCTGACGATGCCGGTGCAGCTGGTGGTCTCCGACGCGGGGACGCATCTGGTGTTCCACGACAACTCCTGGTCGGGGCGGGTGACGCTGCGCGAGGGCGAGGAGGGCGCGGGATCCGGCCATGACCGTCCGGGAATGTGCGAGGTGCGGATGGACGGCGGGCCGCTGCGCTGCTGGGTGATGGCCGGCACGCCGGCGCGCGTACTGCAGAGCTGGACGGCGCTGACGGGTGCGCCCGCGCTCCCGCCGTCCTGGGCGCTGGGTCCGCAGCATGCCCGTTGGGGCTTCGGGAGCGAACAGGAGGTGCGGCGGGTGGTCGCCGGGTACCGGGAGCGGGGGCTGCCGCTGTCCGTGCTGCATCTGGACATCGACCACTACGACACGCATCGGGTGTTCACCGTTGACCGCGAGCGCTTTCCCGATCTGCCGGGACTGGCCAAGGAGCTGCGGGAGGACGGGGTGCGACTGGCGTCGATCGTCGATCCCGCGGTGAAGGCGGAGCCGGGGAACGCGGTGTTCGACTCGGGCAGGGCGGTCGGGGGCGACGGGGCGTTCGTCCGGGACGCACGGGGGCGGGTGGTGCGCGGGGAGGTGTGGCCGGGTGAGTGCGTGTATCCGGACTTCACCGATCCGCAGGTACGGGAGTGGTGGGGCGGGCTGTACGAGGAGCGGCTTGCTCAGGGGTTCTCCGGCGTGTGGCATGACATGAACGAGCCGGTGTCGTTCGCGGCGTTCGGGGAACCGACGTTGCCGCGGTCGGCGCGGCACTGTCTGGAGGGCCGCGGGGGTGATCACCGCGAGGCCCACAATGTGTACGGGCTCGCCATGGCGCGTGCCGGGTACGAAGGGCTGCGCCGGCTGCGGCCGGAGGAACGTCCGTTTTTGTTCTCACGTTCCGGTTGGGCGGGGATGCAGCGGTACGGGGGTACCTGGTCCGGTGATGTGGAGACCAGCTGGCCCGGGCTGCGGGCCTCCCTGGCACTGGTGCTGGGGCTGGGGCTGTGCGGGGTTCCGTATTCGGGCCCGGATGTGGGCGGGTTCGGCGGGTCGCCGTCGCCTGAGCTGTATCTGCGGTGGTTCCAGCTGGGTGCGTATCTGCCGTTGTTCCGTACCCATGCGGCGATCGACGCGGGGCGGCGGGAGCCGTGGGAGTTCGGGCCGCGGGTGCTTGAGCATGCGCGGGCCGCGTTGGAGGAGCGGGAGCGGCTGCGCCCGTACTTCGTGACCCTGGCGCAGCTGGCCCGGCTGACGGGTGCGCCGTATGTGCGACCGCTCTGGTGGGGCGCGCCCGGTGAGCGGGCGTTGCGGGAGTGCGAGGACGCGTTCCTGCTGGGTGACGCCCTGCTGGTGGCGCCGGTGTTGGAGCGTGGTGCGGACCGCCGGGCGGTGCGGTTGCCACGGGGGCGTTGGTACGACACGGCGACGGGTGAGGTGTACGAGGGGCCGGGTCAGGTGTTGCTCGACGCTCCGTTGTCGCGGGTGCCGGTGCTGGCGCGGGCCGGTTCGGTGCTGCCCGTGCGGGGCGCGGACGGGGGCGTGGAGCTGGAGGTGTGGGCTCCGGCGGCGGGGCGCAGTGGGGGCGGTCTGGTGGTCCGGGACGCGGGTGACGGCTGGGAGCGGGCGGAGGTCGAGCGGTATACGTCGCGCCTGGTGGACGGGACGGTTGTGGTGGAGCGGGAGGGTGAGGAGGGGCCGGTGAACGGCCCCGTGCGCGTGCGGGGGTTGTAGGACGCGGCGGGCCGGCCGGGTCAGTGGTAGCCGCCCTCGAACCACGCGCGGACGGCCCGGGTGTGCAGGGGGAAGGCGAGCTCGGTGGGTGCCCGGAGCAGATGGAAGCCGGAGGTCTCATCGGTGGGCGCGGAGGGCGGGAGCGCGCCGGCTGGGCGTTCGGGGAGCAGGCCGAAGAGGAGCAGATGGCCGTCCGGGGCGCTCAGGGCGTCGGCGAGGCGGACGTCCTCCTCGTCGGCTTCGATGCGGGTCTCCTCGTGCAGTTCACGTACGACGGCGTGTTTCCAGTCCTCGTCGTGGTCGATGAAGCCGCCGGGGAGAGCGTGGCAGCCGCGGTGGGGCGGGATGGTGCGGGTGATGACGACGAGTCCGGTGCCGTCCGGGTCGGTGACGGGGAGCAGGGCCACGGCGACCGGCAGCGGGTTGCGGTAGGCCGTGTCGCCGCAGACGGCACAGGTGCGGGGCCAGGCGACGGGGGACGTCGACGCGGCGTACGGTGCTCCGCAGCTGCCGCAGTGGGAGTCCTTGGCGGGTTTCTCGGAGTTGCTCGTGGGTGCGGACACGCGCGGACTGTATCCGATCGCCTGCAAGGCTCCCCGTACTACTGGATTATGTGCTCATGACAGGTCTTGCTTCCGCTTTCCGTGTCCTGGCCGCCGCTGCCGCCACCCTGCTCGCCGTCGCTGCCACCGCCCCCGTGGCACAGGCGAGGCCCGAGCCGAAGGCTCCCGAGGAGTTCGTCGCGCTGCGCTCGGTGGATCCGACGATCATTCAGGAAATGCGCTACCCCACCGCACACAATTTCATGGGCGTTCCGGTGGAGGGATATCGCCAGCCGCTCTGCATCCTGGCCCGGCCCGCGGCCCTGGCCCTGCACCACGCGCAGACCCGGCTGCTGGAGCAGGGCTACTCGCTGAAGGTGTACGACTGCTACCGGCCGCAGCGGGCGGTCGACCACTTCGTGCGGTGGGCGAAGGATCTCGACGACGAGACGATGAAGGGAGAGTTCTATCCCCACGTGGACAAGACCCGGCTGTTCGCGGACGGTTACATCGCGGAGAAGTCCGGACACAGCCGCGGCAGCACGGTGGATCTGACGCTGGTGAGACTGCCCGCCACGCCGACCGGGCCGTATCTGCCGGGCCGGAAGCAGGTGCCCTGTTACGCACCCCAGGCCGAGCGCTTCCCGGACAACTCCGTGGACATGGGCACGGGATTCGACTGCTTCGACACGCTCTCCCACACGGATGACCCGCGCATCCAGGGAACTCAGCGCGCCAACCGGCAGTTCCTGAAGAAGACGCTCACCGACGCCGGCTTTGTGAATCTGGCCGAGGAATGGTGGCACTACACCTTCAAGCCCGAGCTGTTCCCGGACACCTTCTTCGACTTCCCGGTGGCCAGGAGGTCCGTCGCGGGGCACTGAAACGAGTGCGGAGAAAGAGCGGCCGGGACGCCCCTCCGCGGGTTCCGGCCGCCCACTCTCCCTCTCGGACGCGGATCGGCCGTTTCCGGTTGCCGCTCGAGCCATTACGGTGCCCGTATGCCGCAACAGACATTCGATTCCTACGAAGAGTTCTGGCCCTACTACGTCGCGATGCACTCCAGGGCCGCGACCCGCTGGGTCCATCTGACCGGCACCCTCACCGGGCTCGCGGTCACCGCGTACGGCCTGGCGCGGGGACGCAAGAGGTACGCGGCCGCGTTGCCGCTGATCGGGTACGGGACCGCTTGGCCCGCGCACTTCCTGATCGAGAAGAACAATCCGGCCACCTTAGGACATCCTGCCTGGTCACTGCGGGGCGACGTACAGATGATCCGGATGATGCTGGCAGGCCGCGACCGGGAGCTGGCGGAGACCGCCGCCAAGTGGCTCGCCGACAACCGCTGACCGTTGCTGTCCGCAGCCTTGACGGCCCATCATGCCGGGTGAAAAATCCTTGCTCAGTCACGCAGAGACGCGCGGCCCGTACCCCGGTCGGCGGGGGTGCGGGCCGCGTTGCTGTGTTGTCGTCACCGTACGGGCCGTCACATCGTGGCGGGCTCGCGGGGGTGCTCGGCGCGGGCCAGCGCATGCTCGACGACCGTCACCAGCACGTCCCGCGCGGAGGAGCGGTCGCGTGCGTCGCACATGACAACCGGAACCTCGGGGTCGAGGTCCAGTGCCGCCTGCACCGTCTCGGTGGCGAACTTTCCCGCTCCCTCGAAGCAGTTGACGGCGACGGCGAACGGAATCGCACGGCGCTCGAAGTAGTCGACCGCCGAGAAGCACTCCTGCAGCCGCCGGGTGTCCGCGAGCACGACCGCGCCCAGCGCGCCCTGAGCCAGTTCGTCCCACAGGAACCAGAAACGGTCCTGCCCCGGGGTGCCGAAGAGGTACAGCACCAGGTCCTCGCGGAGGGTGATCCGGCCGAAGTCCATGGCCACGGTGGTGGTGGTCTTCGCCTCCACGCCCGCCAGGTCGTCCACCGGGCGGCCCGCCTCGCTGAGTCTCTCCTCCGTACGCAGCGGCCTGATCTCGCTGACCGCGCCGACCAGAGTCGTCTTGCCCACTCCGAAGCCGCCCGCCACCAGGATTTTCAGGGTAACGGGCTCAACGGGCCGCCTGTTGCGGCTAGAGCGCCCGAAGGCCATTGATCACCTCGCGAAGAATGTTCACGTCCGGCAGCTCTGCCGGCGGAACGGGACGGGTTACGTGCACCAGCTCGTCCTCGACGAGATCACCGACCAGCACCCGGACCACCCCTACGGGGAGGTCCAGGCCGGCCGCGAGCTCGGCGATCGACTGGGGCATGTCACTGCAGAGTTCGACGATCTCCACATGTTCCGGGGAAAGCGTCTGGTCCCGGCCGGGGTCGTCCGCCGCGGGTTCGGGGACGACGACCGCGATCAGGTCGAGCCGATGACGGGAGGCGCTGCTGGTACGGCCCCTGGTCATCGCGTACGGACGGACCACGGGCCCCGCATCGGCGTCGTACCAGCGCGATGCCTGCGGGTCCGTGGACGTGGCCGGAGATCTGGAGGAGTCAGCGCTCATGCCGTCCACTCACCCCCCGGCGGCCGATCCGGTCGTCCGGGGAGCGTTGGCCAGGTGGGCACCGACACGCTTGACCATCAGCGTCATCTCGTACGCCACCTGGCCGACGTCGGAGTCGGCATCGGCCAGCACGGCCAGGCAGCTGCCGTCACCGGCCGCCGTGACGAAGAGGAACGCCTCGTCGAGTTCGACGACGGTCTGGCGGACTCTGCCCGCGTCGAAGTGGCGTCCCACTCCCTTGGCGAGGCTGTGGAATCCGGAGGCGACGGCTGCCAGATGTTCACTGTCCTCGCGCGTCAGGCCCTCGGACGTACCGGTGGCGAGGCCGTCGCTGGAGAGCACCAGCGCCTTGTGGATGCTGGCGACGCGCTCGACGAGTTCGTCGAGCAGCCAGTTCAGCCGGTCGGAGCCCTGGCGTGCGGCGTCGGGTGCTGCGGCGTTCGGTGCGGTCATCGACCGTCCCCTCCCGGAGTGGTTCCTCGTGCTGTGTCACCGGGACCGGTCACGTCCTCGGCGTTCTGCCGCCGGCCGCGCTGCCAGCCACGTTGGAGCGAAGCCATACGACTGCGTACCTCGTCCGCATCGCGTTCGAAGTCCTGGTCCGGTTCCGAACGGGACGGCTCCGCATCGCGGCCGCCGGAGACTTCGCGGAGCTGCGGGACGAGGCTCGCCTGCCGGATGCGCCGGGGCAGGCCGCCCACTGTCTCGGGGGCCGCGCTCGGGGCTGTCGCAGGCGCGGGTTCGTCGAGCGTGGCGGACTCAGCCGCTGGAGCGGGCTCGGTGGGTTTCCGGAAGCCGGTGGGCTCCCGGGGTTCGGTGGGTTGCCGCGGCTCGGTGGGCCCACCGGTGTCGGCGGCGGAGCGCCACGGGCCGGCGGCCGACGGCCTGATCCCGGCATCTGTGGTGGGAGCCTCCGGGCTGGGTGAGCTGTCGTGCTCGGCGGTCGTGGAGTGGGCGCGCCCCGCCTCGTCGACCCGACGGCCGTTGTCGGTGACCAGGGTCGGCGGTCTGCGGCGGGGCAGCGGAACCGGGCCGCCCGGGCGCATCGCCCGTACCCCGGCCTCGGGCCGTCCCGCCTGGTCTGATGCCTGCTGGTGCTGTTCGCGGTCACCTTCGCGCCGGAGGTCGCGGGCCCGGAAGATGCCGCCGCGTTCGCTCTCGGTGTCGTCGATGTCGGACGCGCCGCCCAGCAGGGGTTCCAGGAGGGGATCGAGCACGGGATCGCTCTCGAAGCCCAGCGCTTCCACGGGCCCTTCGAGCTCCACGGGCCCGTCCAGGAGGGCCGGGTCCACGAGACCGGTGGGAACGGGGGCGAGGCCGGAGGGCCTGCCGGTGGCCCGGCGGTCCGGCACTCCCTCCCTGCGGTCCTTGTCGCTGCCCGGTCCCTGGCCGGCCGCCTTTCCGCCGCTGCCGATCGACTTCTCGGACCGGCGGTCGAGGCGGAATCCGGTGCCGTGGGTGTCCGGGGCGTCGGTGAGCAGCGCCGCCGGGATGAAGACGACCGCGGTCGTGCCACCGTACGGAGAGGTCTGCAGCGAGACCCGGACGTTCTGCCGCTGAGCGAGGCGGCTGACCACGAAGAGACCGAGTCGGTCGGTGTCTGAGAGCTCGAACTCGGGGGTCTCGGCGAGCCTCAGGTTGGCGTCGAGGAGGACATCGGGAGCCATGCCGAGTCCCCGGTCGTGGATTTCGAGCGTGAAGCCGTTGGCGACGCGTTCGCCGAGCACCTGCACCGCGGTGTGCGGGGGCGAGAACACGGTGGCGTTCTCCAGGAGTTCGGCGATCAGATGGGTGAGGTCGGCGACGGCGGGGCCGCCCACACCGATGCGGGGCAGCCGGCGGACCTCGATCCGCTCGTAGTCCTCGACCTCGGCGACCGCTGCCCGAACCACGTCCATCAGCTGGATCGGCTTGCGCCACTGACGGGACGGTGCGGCGCCGGAGAGGATCACCAGCCCCTCGGCATGGCGTCGCATGCGGGTGGTGAGGTGGTCGAGGCGGAAGAGGTCCGCGAGTTCATCGGTGTCCTCGGTGCGGCGCTCCATGGTGTCCAGGAGCGTCAGCTGCCGGTGCAGCAGCACCTGGTTGCGGCGGGCGAGATTGACGAAGACCTCGGACACGCCGCGTCGCATGTCCGCCTGCTTGACCGCGGCTTCGACGGCCGCCCTTTGCAGGGTGTTGAGTGCCTGACCGACCTGGCCTATCTCGTCCCGTTCGTACTGGAGGTGCGGTGCCTCGGTCTCGACGTCGACCTGTTCACCGGCGGCGAGGCGGCGCATCACGCTCGGCAGCCGTACGCCCGAGACCTCATGGGCGTCCTTGCGGAGCCGGGAGAGGTCACGGATGAGCTCGCGGCCGATGCGTACGGAGACGAACACCGAGGCAAGCAGGGCGAGGAAGCCGAGAACGCCCGCGATACCGGCCTTGATCAGGACGCTGTAGCCGGCCGGCCTGCCGCGGTCCTGGAAGCGGTTGTTCATCTCGGTGGAGTCGTTGGCCAGCCGGTCCAGGACGGACGGGGCCACCTCCTGCCAGCGCTCGGCGTCGACCGCCCGGGGGTCCTGGGTGGGACCGCCATTGATGAGCGCGCTCTCCGCGGTCCGCAGCGCTTCGCTGTCCGGGCTCGCCCAGAACTGCTCCACGCGTTGACGCTCCGACGAGGGAAGCATCTCGCCATTGATCTCGTAGAGCAGCTTGCGATTGGCCACGAGGTCGGAAATCTGTCGCAGTTCGGAGGCGGTGAGCCGGCCGGCGATCAGCGCCGACGCGACCAGGGCGTCTTCGCGGGAGAGCATTTCGCGGGCTCGTGAGATGCCGACCAGCGCGCGGACCTGCTTGTCCATCGACACGTTCTCCATCGTGCGGAGACCGGTCAGAAAGCGGTAACAGGGGTCTATGAGACGGTCGTAGAACTCCATCGCCTTCAGCCGGTCGATGGTGCGTCTCTCGACCGAATCACGGAGCGCGCCAAGACCCTCGACCGTGCCGAGAACCGAGTTCAGCTGCGTTTCGTCCTCGGGCCGCAGTGCGTTGCGAATGTCCTTCTGCCGTGCGCTGTCCTGGACATCCGCCACGACGCGGTCGGTGACCGCTCGTTGGCGCTGCAGGAGGGGGAGGGCATTGGACGCCCTGGGGTCGGCGAGAAAGACCAGGGTCTGACGGCGCTCGTCCTGAATGGCGCGGACGGTGTCCTCCAGAGGATGACCGACCTTCTCCACGATGGTGCTCGCGCTCATCAGGTGGCTTGCCTCACGCCCCGTCAGAAAAGTGGCGAATCCCCAGAGTCCGGTGAGGGAGACGAGCGGCACCAACAGCAGCGCCACGATCTTCCTGCGGATGGACTTCCCGCGAAAGCGCATGGCCTCCCCCAGACCGACCCCTCGGGCCGGGGGTCGTGTTCCGTCAGCAAACGGCGTGAGCCTACTACTGGCAGCGAGGCAACTCGAAGAGATGTCCGGGACGTTTTTCAGCCTCACTCCCCAGCGTCGATCGCGAGTTGTCCGGGTATTCCGTGCTATGAAATCCGCGAAAGCGGCAGAAGAGACCTGTCAGAGCATCGCACTGTCCGGGAGGGCAGTTGGCTGGAATTCTTCGTTCGATGACGGTTCGAGGGAATCTTCTCGGCCGGTCACTCGTCTCTCTGTACGGGCAGGGGAAACACGGGGAGTGCTCAGGGCAGGATGGTCCGATCCGCCCGCGTAGAAACGGCGCATGCCGGGCAGCAACCCTGAAGTCGGGCAGCGGTGGGGAGTTGAGAGTCCTTGGATACGGAAGAGCGTCGGAGCCCGGTGTCGTCGGCACCAGTCGCGGCGGCGGCCTCGGCAGCGACCGGCGGGGCGAAGATTCCACGCCAGGAGCGTCGGCAGCTCTGGGTGGAAGAGCCCGCGACACGTCGGCGGATGCCGGACCCGGTCCGTACGGCTGCCGTGCGTGCCGTGCTCATCATGTCGCTGACGATCATCCAGGCCATGGTGGCGTTCCTGTGCACGCTGACGGAGTCCTGGCTGTCCTTTCCGCTGATGCTGAGCAGTGTGGGCAGCACGGTGGTCGCGACCTGGTCGGTGCTGGATGTCTGGGTCACCCGGCAGGTCTGGAATCAGCGCAACGGTGTGGTGTCCGTGCCGAGCAGTTCGGCGCGGCAGTTGCGCCGCGAGCGGCGCAGAGCCCGGCGGGCGGCGAGGTCCGCGCAGCGGGACGATGCACGGATACGCCGCCGGCGCGCGGGCAGCCTTTCGCAGGCCTGAGCGGCGTCGGCCCGAGCGGCGCCGGGCCCTGGCAGTGCCCGGCCCGTCCGGTGCCGGGTCCGTCCGGCGGATCAGGCCGGGTTCGGGGCTCTCGTCCTTGCCGCTTGCGCCCTGATGCTCGTCGTTACTCGTCGGACGAGTTCAAAGAGGGCGTCCGGGCGGTGTCGGGCGGTGTCGTGGAGCGCTTGAACATGCGGGTGGCGGTGATCTCGCCGTGCACCGTCTCGCCGTTCGGGTCCTGTTGCGGCAACCCGGGGCGAAGGTGCTCCTCCACTCTGATGTACTTCAGCCCGGCCCGCAGGTCCGCGTCATTGCGCAACCGGATCACCAGCGGGAATTCGGCGAGCGCCGTCGTGTCGAACAGACCGGTCGTGTAGAGCAGCTGCACACCGAGGGCGTCCGACACCGCACGCTGGAGTTCCAGCAGATAAGTGGCGTTGGCGCGGCCGATGGGGTTGTCCAGGAAGAGCGTGCCCGCGTGCCGGTGCTGGTGCCGGTCACGGCCCCGGTCGTTGCTGCGCAGTGCGGCCATCGTGCAGTACAAAGCGATGGCGGCGGTGAGCAGCTGGCCACCGGAGAAGACATCGCCCATCTGTCCGACCGGGACGCGCTCGGCGCGGAGCACCGCGTCCGGCTTGAGGATCTCCACGGCGATGCCCTTGGGCTCCAGCGCCGCCTGCACACCGCGCAGCAGAAGGGACATGCCGTCCCTGCGCAGATCGGAGTTCTTCTTCAGCGCGGCACGGGTGGCCTCGTCGACGACCTCGCCGAGCCGCTCGGTGAGCGTCGCCTGGTCGGGTTCCTCGAAGCGGATCCGGAGGAACTCCTGGCCGGACCACTCCCCCAGTCCTTCGGGGAGCCGGGAGAGGCGCTGGGCGGAGCGCAGGGTGGTGAGCGCGGACTCCACGAGGCCGCGGAGCCGGTCGACGATGGAGTCGCGGTTGCGCTCCAGCTGGGCCAGTTCGTCGGTGAGGACCCGGAGCCGGGGCGCGAAGGCGGCGGCCCACTTCTCGGCGTGCTCGGGAAGCGCCGCGGCCAGCAGCTCACGGATCTGCTGGCGGGCGGGGGTGCGGACCTGTTCGTAGCGGCTGGAGTTGGCATGCCGTACGAGGACGTCGCTCGCTTCCCGTACGGCGCTTTCGGCGGCGGACAGGTCGGCGGCGCAGCCACGCAGTGAACGGCGGGCCTCGGCGGCGGACTGCCGGGCCTCGTCGAGGCTGCCCGGGTACGGCTCGGGGGCCTCGGTTTCGTCGTCCGCGCCGTGGTCCCTGAGGAGGTCGCGCAGGAGTGCCGCGGTGTCGTCGAAGCCGCCCGCCGAGTCCTCGGCGGTGCGGTGGGCGTGCAGCAGCTCGGCGTGGGCTGCGCGGGCGGTGTCCAGGGTCGCGGTGGCGGAGGCCAGTTCGGCCGTGGCGGTACGCAGGAGGGTCTGGGCCTGCTCGGCGTCGGCCGGAACCAGCTCGTCGGGGAGATCGGTGTGGTGGGTCTCGCCGTCGACCGGGGCCAGGCGCTCGGCCTCGCCACGCAGCCGGCCCAGCTGCTCGCTCGCGGTGGAGGCCCTGGTCTCCAGGAGCTGGACCAGGGACTCGGCGCGGGCGGCGGCCGCCTGCCGGGACGGTCCGTCGGCGCCGTCCGTGCCTTCGAGGAGCTGGGCGGCGCGGGTGCGGACCTTGTTGGTGAGCCGGTCCAGCTCGGCGAGAGCGGCGCTCTCGTCGCTCTCCGCGCGGGCCTGTTCGGCGCGCAGATCGGCGCCGACGCCCACCTTCTCGTACAGCTGGGATGCGGCCCGGTAGGCCTCCCGCAGCGCCGGGAGCGCGGGGCGCGGGGTGTCCGTCCGGGGCTCCGGAAGGTGCTCGGGCGCGCCCGCGATCTCGGCTCGTTCGGCGCGCAGGGCGCGGGCCGTGCGCCGGGCGTCGTCCGCGGCGCGCTGGGCGGCCCGGCGGTCCTCGTCGGCGGCGCGGGCCCGTTCCAGACAGACGGTGGCACGGGCCTCCGACTCGGCTGCTTCGTCGATCAGTTCGCGCAGCTTCGCCTGCCAGCCCGACCGTTCGCGGAGCCGGAAGGCGAGGCCCGCGAGCGCGTCGGCGGCACGGCGGGCGCGCTGAGCGGCCTCCTGGCGTTCGTCGCGGACACGGGCGGTGTCCGATGCGGCCTCGTCGGCCTCGGCACGCACGGTACGGGCTTCGGCGAGCGTGGCCGCCGCCGTCTCGGCGGCCGTTCGCGCGGTGCGGGCTGCCTCGGCGAGTTCGGCGAGCATGCCGGGCGGACAGTCGGCGCGCCACGAACCGATACGGGCGGCGAGGGAGCGGTCGGCCGTGAGACGGGCCGCGAGGGTACGGATGCCCTCGTCGCGGGCGGCGGCCCTGCTCCTGAGGGCCTGCCGCTCCTCGTCGGCGGCGTGTTCGTCGTGCATCGCCGGGTTCGGCGGGACGAGGAACACCCCTTCCGTGCTCGCGCCCGAGCCGGTGGTGGGGACAGGTGCCAGCAGCGCGGCAGCGGTGCCCACGGCGACGGCGGAGCGCGGCAGCAGGGCGGCGCCGCTCAGGACCTCGCGGGCGCGGGCGTGCGAATCGGGGTCGGTGATGACCACGCCGTCGACCAGTTCGGGACGGGCGGCGAGCACGGACGCGTGGTCGGCGGGGTCGACGGCCTGGGCGAGGTAGCGCCAGCCGGGCAGGGCCGGGATGCCGTGTTCGCCGAGGTACTCGACGGTGGCGAGGACGTCGGGGCCGGGCGGCAGCAGCCCGCCGTCGCCGAGCGCGCCGAGGATGCGGGAGTCGTCGGCGGCCGCGGTGCGCAGTTCGAAGAGGCGGCGTTCGGCGGAGGCGATGCCCTGGTCGAGCAGTTCCCGCAGTTCGTCGGCGCTCCGGTCGAACTCCTCGGCAGTGAGCGGCTGTTCGCGGGCGGCCGGCTGTTCGGCCGTGACGATGTGCGTGCCGTACGCGGACTGACCCGCGTGGCCGGGGTGGCTTGGCTGACCGGCGTGGTCCTGGTGCCGGTCCTGGCGGTCCGCGCCGTGCGGGGCGTCCAGGTCCGTCTCCGGGCCGGCCGCACCGCGGCGGGGCCCGGGTACGCCGGTGCCCTGCGCGGAGGGCAGGCCGAGCAGGTCGGCCAGACGGTGGTCGGCGGCGATCGACTCGGCGGCCCTGAGCTCGGCCTCGTAGGACTGTTCCGCCGCCTGTGCGGCATCGGCGGCCCGCGCCGCCGCCAGTTCGGCGCGGCTCTCGGCGGCTGCCGCTTCCCTGGCCAGGTCGGCTGCCGAGCGGGCGGCCTCCCTCGCGGTGTCCCACGCGGCGACGGCGGACCGCTCGGCGTCGCTCGCGGCGAGGGCCGCGCGGGCCGGGTCGGCGTCCGGCGCGGTGTTCTCGAGCCAGCCGGCCCGTACCGCCTCTGCCGTCTCCTGCTCGACTTCGGCGAGGCGCTGGCGCAGGTATCCGGCCTCGCTGCGGGCGCGCTGGGCCTCGGTCGCGGCGGTGGTGGCGTCGCGGTGGGCGGTCTCGCCCGCCGCCTGAAGCGTGTCGGAGCGCTCCTCCTCCTCGTTGGCCAGCGTCTCGCCGGCCTGGGCCGCGGTGTGCAGGGCCCGTACGAGATCGGCGGCGGCCTCGGCGCGGGCGGCGAGCGCGGGCGCGGCGTCCCGCTCGGCCTCGCGAATGGCGACGGCGACCCGTGCGGAGCGGTCGGCGGCGGCACGGTGGCGCAGTACGGCCTCGGCGGCCTGCCAGGCGGAGTACAGGGTGCGGGCATCGACCAGTTCGCGGCGCTGGGCGGCGGCGCCCTTCTCCGCCGCGGTCAGGGCCAGCGAAGCGTGGCGGTAGGCCAGTTCGGCCGCGATCAGGGCGCTGCGGCTGCGGGCCTGTTCGGCGGTGGTGACGGTGTGGGCCGCGCCCGTGACCTGCTGGGCCAGCTCGGCGGCCCGGCCGCGCTCCTGGCCGGCGCGGCCGGAGAGCCTGCGGGCGAGCGTGCGGGTACGGCGCTCGGCCCCTGCGTGGATGTCGCGGGCGCGGGAACGGGTGCCCGTGGCCTCGACGATCCGGCCGAGCAGATCGACCGAGCCCGCGGTGAAGTCGCGCTCCGCGGTCAGTTCGGCGCGGCGGCCCAGCTTGTTGCCGAAGCCGCTCACCAGGTCGGCGAGGCCGTCCGTGTCGCGGGTGTCCGTGACGGCGCGCAGGAGCAGGTCGGTGAAGTCGGAGTCCTTCTTGACCGCGAAGAGGCCCGCTGCCTCGCCCTCGTCGGCGTTCATCTCGCGCTGGTAGCGGAAGAGTTCGGGGTCGAGGCCGAGGTCTCCGAGGTGCTCGTTCCAGCGGTCGTGGATCTCTTCCCAGTGCACATCGAGGTGCTGGTAGAACTTGCCCGCCTCGGTCAGGGCGTCGCGGAAGCCCTTCATCGTGCGCCGTCGGCCCTGCGCGCCGGAGGCGCCTTCGACCGGGCGGTGCACGGAAGTGGCCTCGGCGACCGGCAGGGAGTCCAGGCTGAGCCCTGGACCGGGGCGGAAGGAGTACCAGGCCTCGGCGAACTTCCGCGGGTCGTTGGAGACCTGGCGTCCACGCCACTCGCTGACCTTGCCGACGACCACGCACTCGCCGGTGAGGGTGTGCTGCCATTCCAGGGCGACATGCCCACAGTCGTCGGCGAGGAGGAACTTGCGCAGTACGCCGGAGCTGGCGCCGCCGAGGGTATTGCGGTGGCCGGGCAGCATCACCGAGAAGATCAGCTTCAGCAGCACCGACTTGCCGCCGCCGTTCTCCAGGAAGAGCACCCCGGCGGGGGCGGGGCGGCGCGGCGGGCCGACCGGCTCCTCCTCGAAGAACTCCGCCTGGGCCGGGGCGGGATGGGGCACGGGCTCGCCCACCCCGCGCAGGTCGAGCACGGTGTCGGCATAGCGCGCACCGGCCGGCCCGATGGAGTAGAGGCGGACCCGGGACAGCTCGTACATGGCGGCGGACTCTCGTCGTTCAGGCAGCGGGGGGAGACGGCGGTGGTGGGGAGACGGCGGTGGTGGGACGGGGCGGTCAGGCGTGGAACGGCAGACCGGCGTCGGCGACCAGCTCCAGGTCGTCGGGGTCGGGCGGCGGCAGGAGCGTCGCCGTTCCGTCGGTGACGGGTACGACTCCGAGTTCCAGGAGTTCGGCCATGGCGGCGCTGCCGGCCATGTCGCGGACCTGGAGCTGGTAGCGGGCGGTGGTACGGAAGGCGCCCCCGGCGTCGTCCCCGGTGCGCTGGAGGAAGCCGGAGTCGGTGAGGAAGGCGACGGCCTTGCCGACGATGCCGGTGGTGGAGCCGGCCAGCCTCCGGGCGTCCTTCGTGGCTCCGGTGGAGCTGCGCCTGGCGTAGATCCGCCAGGCCGCCTCCAGCCCGGGGGCGTCGGTGGCCGGGTCGGTGTTGTCGCCGTGCTCCTCGGCCCGTTCCTCCAGGCGGTGGCAGGCCTGGCGGACAAACGAGTCGACGCCGTTGACGGTGATCCGGCCGATGTACGCGTCGTCGGCGAGGTCCTCGGGGCGCGGGAAGGCCATCGCGGCGACGGCGAGGTGGGCGAGCCCGTGCAGGAAGCGGTCGGCGGAGTCGGACGAGGCGCGGCGGGCGTAGTCGCCCATGCGGACGGCGAAGACCGAGTCCTCACCGGCGGTCACGGCCATGCCCGCGCGGGTGGACACCTCCAGCACGACCAGGCCGAGCCCGGTCGCCACGGCGTCGGCGAGCCGGGCGAAAGCGGGCTTCTCCCGGTAGCGGCGGAGCAGTTCGGCGTATTCGGCGTCGCGCGCGGGCAGCAGTTTGGGCTGCAGTCCGAATGCGACGAGCCGGGCGGCGTCGGCTGCGTCGGCCGGGGTGACGGGTGCGGCCGCGGCGGCCCCGGCCGGGTCGGCGGGCGCCGTGCTCTCGGTCGCGTACGCGGCGGTCGGCTCGCTCCACTCGTCGGCGTGCTGTGCGCGGTGGTCGCTCACGACTGTCGCTCCTTGCTGCGGAAACTCTTCGGTACGGGGTGGACGGCGCCGGGGCTCGTGGCAGCCGTCCTGAGCGGCGTGGTTCCGGCCGGTCCGGCGGCAGGGCGACGACGCCCCCGGCCGATGTGCGGCAGCAGTACGTCGCGGGGTGCGCCGCTCATGACGCCTCCGAGCGGTCCGCGGCCATTCCTGCCGCGTCCAGCAGGGCCGTGCCCACTATCAGGTCCGCACCGCCGAACTCCGGGTCGTCGAGCTGCGTCCCGTCGTCGACGGAGAACAACAGGCGCTGCTCGCCCTGCCGGTAGGCGGTGCCGACCGGCGGGCTCGCGGCGTGCACCGCGAGCAGGGCGACCAGGTAGGGCAGTTCGGAATCGCGGCGCCGGGCCTCCGCGAGGAGTCCGGAGAGCCGGCGCGGCGCGTCGTGCTCCAGGTCGAGGAGTTCCATGGCGCTCGCGAGCTGCTCCTCGCTGAACCTGCTGTCGTCCGGGGTGGCGATCAGATCGGGTTCGGGCATTTCGGCGCCCAGGTGTTCCCGCTCCAGGGGCGGGGTGAGCAGCATGTCGACGAGATCGCCGACCCGTACCGAGGTGGGGGTGCGCAGCCCGGTGCCGCGGGCGAAGAAGGCATCGGTCACGCGGATGGCCTGTTCGACGGGGAGCGGCAGCAGCGGGGCGACCAGCTGACCGTACAGATCGAGGCCGCTGCGGGCCGTGGGGGCGGCGAACGCCTGGCGGTCCTGTTCGGCGCGGAACAGCGGTCCGGCTTCCAGCAGTCGGGACTGCAGCTGGGTGTGTCGGCGGATGCAGTCCTTGACTATGTCGACGAGCTCGGCGGCGCGCCGCTTGCGCTCGGGCTCCTCCGCCTCGTCGCGCGCCTTGCGGATGTTGGTGAGGATCGCGTTCTCGTGACGGTAGCGGTCGGCGACGTGGTCGAGGGCCTCGGCGATCATGTCGGGGACGGCGTTGAGCCAGTCGACGGCCCGGACGTTGCGCCGGGTGGCCTCCAGCGTCTTGCGGAGGGTCTCCGCGTACTGCACGGTTCGGTAGCGGGCCTGTTCGGCGGCGAGCTGTGCGTCCGCGAGGCGGCCCCGGCTGATGAGAACCTCCAGCTTCACCTCGGCGGCGATCTGGGCGCTGGTGACGTCCGTGTCGAGGGCGCCGACCAGGACGTTGACCGCTTCGTCGGTGGCCCGGAGAAAGACGGTGCCGCCGTATCCCGGGACCTCTTCGATCAGCTTGAAGTCGTAATCGCGACGGACATACACCCCGTCGGGTCCGAAAGTGCCGTATACGGCACGGAATCCGCGGTCGACGCTGCCGACATTGATCAGGTTCTCCAGCACCCAGCGGGCGACCCGCTCGTGCTCGGCGGCCGGGCGGCCCGGGGCCTGGGCGGCGACGCGGGGAAGGAGCCTGGTCACTATCTGGTCGTGGTCGGCCCCCGTGTCGAAGTCCATGTTGAGCGTGACCAGGTCGATCGCGGCGAGTGCGACCTCGGCCATCGCGTAGACGGTGTACTCACCGGCCAGATTCGCCTTGCGCACATCGAGGTCGTGCAGCGGAGCCGTGCAGGCGAGCGCGCGCAGCCGTCGCGAGAGCCCCTCGTCGGCGGCCGGGCCCGGGGCGGGCCGCGGCCCCGCGCTGAGCTGGGGCGCAGCGATGTCCGTGTAGGCAGGCGAAGTCACGCTGCACAGATTAGGTCCTCACACCGACAACGGTCGAAACGGCGCAGAAGCGACCCCTTGCCCGAAGCCGGCCGGCCGCGGCATCACGACTGTCCGCCGCCACGCTCCGTACGGTCGTCGCCGCCCGGTTCCGGGGTTCCGTAGCCCCCGCCCCCCGGCGTGCGGAGCACCAGGACGTCCCCCCGCTCCAGGCCGGCGGTGTCGCAGCCGCGCAGCGGTGCGACCGTCCGGCCGTCCGCGCGCTCGATGTGCTGTTCGCCCAGCGCGCCGGGTTCTCCGCCCGCCATGCCGTACGGCCTCACCCGGCGGTGGCCGGAGAGCAGTGCCACGGTGACGGGTTCGAGGAAGCGGATGCGCCGCTCCACGCCGCAGCCGCCGTGCCAACGCCCTCCGCCCCCGCTGCCGTCCCGTACCCGGAAGCTCTCCAGCAGCACGGGGTAGCGCCATTCGAGGACTTCGGGGTCGGTGAGGCGGGAGTTGGTCATATGGGTCTGTACGGCGTCGGCGCCGTCGAAGCCGTCGCCCGCGCCCGAGCCGCTCGCCACCGTCTCGTAGTACTGGACGCGTTCGTTGCCGAAGGTGAGGTTGTTCATGGTGCCCGAACCCTCGGCCTGGATGCCGAGCGCCGCGTACAGGGCTCCGGTGACGGCCTGGGACGTCTCCACGTTTCCCGCGACGGTGGCCGCCGGATGGACCGGGGCCAGCATGGAGCCTTCCGGAATTCTGACCTCCAGGGGCTTGAGGCAGCCGCTGTTGAGGGGGATGTCGTCGGCGACCAGGGTCCGGAAGACGTACAGCACGGCTGCCATGACCACGGATTTCGGCGCGTTGAAGTTCCCCGGCTGCTGCGGCGAGGTGCCGGTGAAGTCGACGACCGCGCTTCGGGCTGCCGTGTCCACGGTGAGGGCGACCTCGATGACCGCGCCGTTGTCGGTCTCGTAGCGGTAGGCGCCGTCGTGCAGTGAGGCGATGATCCGGCGGACGGACTCCTCGGCGTTGTCCTGTACGTGTTGCATGTATGCGGCGACGGCATCGGGCCCGAACTGCTCCACCATGCGCCGGAGTTCGGCGATGCCCTTCTCGTTGGCGGCGATCTGGGCGCGGAGATCGGCGAGGTTGGTGTCCGGGTCGCGGGAGGGGTACGCGGCGGTGGTGAGCAGCTCGCGCGTCTCGCCCTCGCGGAATCTGCCGTTCCGTACCAGAAGCCAGTTGTCGAACAGCACTCCTTCCTCCTCGATGGTGTGGCTGAAGGCGGGCATGGAGCCGGGGGTGATGCCGCCGATCTCGGCGTGGTGTCCGCGTGAGGCGACGAGGAACCGCAGCCCGGGCCCCTCGTCGGCGGTCTCGTCGACGTCGAACACGGGTGTCACCACGGTCACATCGGGCAGGTGTGTGCCCCCGTGGTACGGGTCGTTGATGGCGTACACATCGCCGGGCCGCATCGCTCCGCCGTTACGCCGCAGCACCTCCTTGATGGACTCCCCCATCGAGCCGAGGTGCACGGGAATGTGCGGAGCGTTGGCGATGAGATTGCCGTCCGCGTCGAACAGGGCGCAGGAGAAGTCGAGCCGCTCCTTGATGTTGACGGAGTGGGCCGTGTTCTCCAGGCGCACGCCCATCTGTTCGGCGATCGACATGAAGAGGTTGTTGAAGACCTCCAGCATGACGGGGTCGACCCGGGTGCCGACGGCCGTGCGGTCCGGGCGCGGGCGGACCCGGGTGAGCAGCAGATGGCCGGTGTCGGCGAGAGCGGCCTGCCAGCCGGGGTCGACGACGGTGGTGGCATCCGCCTCGGCGATCACGGCGGGTCCGGTCACCATCTCCGCGGGGTGCAACTCCTCGCGTCGGTGGAGCGGGGTGTCCTGCCATCGGCCCCCGGCGAACATCCTGACGAGGTCGTGCGGTTGAGGCTCGGCGCTCTCACGGGGTGTACGGTCGGCGGGGGGCGGTCGGTGCTGTCCTGCCGTCCCGGTCGCCTCGACCGACACCGCCTCGACGACCAGGGGCCGGTCCATGGTGAACGCGTAGCGGGCGCGGTGCTGGGCGGTGAACGCCTCGGCCATGGCGGCCGTGGTGTCCAGGCCGACCGGCAGGCTGGAGTCCGTACCGGCGTAGCGCAGGAGCACGCGGGCGTGAGTACTGATGGCGCTGTCGGGGATGGCGTCGGCGCGCAGTTCGGCGCGGGTGCGGCGGGCGAGTTCGTCGCAGAGTTCGCCGACCGCGGTGCGAGTCGCCTCGTGCAGTTCCGCCTCGACGGACTGTTCGCGCATCGCGGTGGCGTCGGCGAGACCGATGCCGTACGCGGACAGCACGCCGGCCAGGGGCGGTACGAGGACGGTGTCGATGCCCAGGGCGTCGGCGACGGCGCAGACGTGCTGGCCTCCGGCGCCGCCGAAGCCGGTCAGGGCGTAGCGGGTGATGTCGTGTCCGCGCTGCACGGAGATCTTCTTGACCGCGTTCGCCATGTTGAGCACGGCGATCTCCAGGAATCCGGCGGCGACCTCGGCCGCGGTGCGGCGTGTTCCGGTGGCGCGCGCCACGTCATCGGCGAGCGCGTCGAAGCGGTCGCGGACGAGGTCCGCGTCGAGCGGGAGGTCGCCGTCCGGTCCGAAGACGGCCGGGAAGTGGGCGGGCTGGATCCGGCCG
Source organism: Streptomyces sp. NPDC058092 (assembly GCF_042884935.1). Classification (NCBI taxonomy): domain Bacteria; kingdom Bacillati; phylum Actinomycetota; class Actinomycetes; order Kitasatosporales; family Streptomycetaceae; genus Streptomyces; species Streptomyces sp. NPDC058092. The sequence continues at coordinate 10,798 of NZ_JBHVSY010000044.1, read as the reverse complement.
AGCATCACATTGGCGTCGGTGACGGTCAGCGGCCCGCCGCGGCGGTAGCAGGCCGGGCCGGGGATCGCGCCCGCCGAGTCGGGGCCGACGCGGTAGCGGTGGCCGTCGAAGTGCAGGACGGAGCCGCCGCCGGCCGCGACGGTGTGGATGTTCATCATGGGGGCGCGCATCCGCACCCCGGCCACCTGCGTGCCGAGTTCGCGCTCGAACTCACCCGCGTAGTGCGACACATCGGTGGATGTGCCGCCCATGTCGAAGCCGATGACGCGGTCGAATCCGGCCTGCCCGGACGTACGGGCCATACCGACCACGCCACCGGCGGGTCCGGAGAGCACCGCGTCCTTGCCGCGGAAGTGGGAGGCCTCGCGCAGCCCGCCGTTGGACTGCATGAACATCAGCCGGATGCCGTCGAGTTCGCGGGCGACCTCGTCGACGTACCGGCGCAGGATCGGCGAGAGGTAGGCGTCGACGACGGTGGTGTCACCGCGTGGCACGAGCTTGATGAGCGGGCTCACCTCGTGCGAGCAGCTGATCTGGGTGAAGCCCGCGTCACGGGCCGCGGCGGCCACGGCGCGTTCGTGTGCGGGGTGGCGGTAGCCGTGCATGAGGACGACGGCCGCGCTGCGCAGGCCGTCGGCCCGGGCGGCCCGCAGTCGCTCGGCCACCATGCCCCGGTCCAGTGGTGTCACGACCCGGCCGTGGGCGTCGATCCGTTCGGGGACCTCGATCACCCGCTCGTACACCGCTTCAGGCAGCAGGATACGGCGGTCGAAGAGTCTCGGTCTGTTCTGGTACGCGATGCGCAGGGCGTCCCGGAAGCCTTCCGTGATGACCAGGACGGTCGGCTCGCCGCGCCGCTCCAGCAGGGCGTTGGTGGCGACCGTCGTACCGATCTTCACCGTGCCGACCCGGTCGGCGGGGACCGGGTCGGCCGGGCCGAGGCCCAGCAGCCCCCGGATTCCGGCCACGGCGGCGTCGCGGTAGCGGTCCGGGTCGTGGGAGAGCAGCTTGCGGGTGACCAGGTACCCCTCGGGATTCCGGCCCACGACATCGGTGAAGGTCCCGCCACGGTCGATCCAGAACTCCCAGTGTCCGGTCATCCCTCCATACTGACCCGCGGCACCGACAACGGGCCGGACGGCACGGCAGGCTCCCCGGCGCACCGGCCGGCGGCACGGCGTGCCGTGCGCTCCGCGCGGCCCTCCCCGTTCGCGCCACGCGCCGCTGAGCGCGCAGCTCCGCACGCCCCCCGACGCGCGGCGCTGTGCGTGTTCCGGTCAGACCGCCGGGGCGTCGGGTCCGATCCTGCTGCGTACCGCCGTCTGCACCTCGGCCTCCTCGGCCGGGTCCGCGGCGAGCCGGCGCAGCCGCTCGGCGACCCTGATGTCGCCGGTCTCGGCGTGGAGCGCGGCGACCTCGCGGGTGGTCTCTTCGCAGTCCCACAGGCATTCGACGGCGAATCCGGTGGCGAAGGAGGGATCGGTCGCGGCCAGCGCGCGGGCCGCTCGGCCGCGCAGATGCGAGGAGGACGTCTCCCGGTAGACATGGCGCAGTACGGGTGCGGCGCAGGCGATGCCCAGCCTGCCCGTGCCGTCGACGAGAGTCCACAGGCGTGGCGCGTCCGGGCCTTCGCCCCGTACGGCCTCGCGGAGTGCGCCGAGGACCAGTGGGGCGTCCTGGGCCCCGCCCCGGCAGGCGAGCACGCCGGCTGCGCAGGCGCCGAGGGCGTCGGGCCGCCGGGCCCAGCGCCTGGCGCGCTCCACCGCCGCGTCGCCGCACATCCGCTCGAAGGCGGCGACGGCCGCGTCGGCGACGGTGCGCGAGGCACTGACCGCGGCGGTCTCGATCAGGTCGAGCACGGCCTGGTCCCTGGTCTCGGCCAGGTGATGCAGGGCGGCGCAGCGTGCGCCGTCCGGGCCGCTGCGGGCGGCCTCGATGATCGTGGACCGGTCCTCGGGGCCGGCGACGGCGGTGAGGCAGCGGGCGGCCGGGACATGGAGGACGCTGCCTCGTTCCAGCGCCTGCTGGGCCCAGTCGAAGACGGCCTGGACGCTCCATCCGGGGCGGGGGCCGCCGGGTCGCATCTGTCGCTGCCAGCGGTCGAAGGAGCCCTGTTCGGAGGCGGCCCTGACCCGAGCGCCGACCTCGTCGCGGGGGTCGTCGGCCCAGAGCCGCCAGGGGCGTGGTTCGAAGGCGTCCCGCACGGCTGCGGCCAGCTCGGCGGCGCCCTCCTCGGTGGCCGGGAACCGGCCGAGCACGGGTACGGCGAGGGCGCGGAGCCCCGCGTCGTCGTCGCGCAGGGCGAGCTCGTCGAGGGCCCAGGCCCAGTTGGCCCCGGTCGCGGCGTACCGCCGCAGCAGTGCCAGGGCGTCGTCCCGTCCGTACGAGGCGAGGTGACCGAGTACGGCGAGGGCCAGCCCGGTGCGTGAGTCGTCGGTGTCGAGGTGGTCGTCGGGATCGCCCAGGTGGCGCTCGATCTCTTCGATGCCGCCGTCGAGGTCGAGATACAGGCGTGCGTAGTAGAGCGAGCGGTTCTCCACCTGCCAGTCGTGGCGCGGATCGCTCAGGACGCAGTGGTTGAGAGCCGCCAGCGCCTCGGGGCGTGGTGCGGCAAGCGCGTGGAGCGTGCCGTCGCCACGGCCCCTCTGCAGCAGGCCGAGCAGGGTGCCGCTCGGCGCTATGAACGGATCAAACATGAAAAAAGCCTCACATCAAGCTGTCGACGCAACCGGGACTGTGCAGTTCCAAGTGCCGGGTGGGGCACTACGCCGCGCAGCAACATGATCGGCCGACCGCCGTCTTCTGCTTGGTGTAGACCATCTTCCTCTGCCTCTCGTCGGTGGCCCGAATCGGGCCCGCGACGTCATGATGACCCAGTCATTTCGCCACCGCGACCACATTTACGACGTACCCGGTCAGCGGGCGCCGAAGAGTTCCAGCAGGTCGGCCTTGCCGAACATGCGTGCGGTGTCCAGCGCGGAGGGTGTTCCGGCCGCCGGGTCGGCCCCCGCGGCGAGCAGCGCCTCGATCACCGCACCCTCACCCTTGAAGACGGCTCCGGCGAGAGGGGTCTGTCCGCGGTCGTTGGCCCGGTCCGGGTCGGCGCCCCGGGCGACGAGGGCGGTGACCGCGGCGCCATGGCCGTGGTACGCGGCGAGCATCAGCAGCGAATCGCCCCGGTCGTTGGTGAGGTTCACGGGGACACCCGCGTCGACGTACGCGGCGAGCGTGTCGGCCTCACCGCGGCGGGCCAGGTCGAAGACCTTGGTCGCCAGCTCGACCACCTCGGGATCGGGGGTTTCGCTCATCGGACGGACCGCCTTCCATTAATCGGTTTCACCACTGTTGACCTGCGGGGGCGTACGCCGCGGGGGCCGTACGAGTGAATCGACAGGGTACTGCTCAACCGCACGCACGACCGGCCCGCCCACCGCGGCGGATCACGCCCGAGGGTGGGGGAACAGTGCGCGACACCGAATGTTCCGCGCCCCCGGTGTTCAGCCGACGCCCTTCCTGCATCCCCTGTCGTCCAATCAAGTGAAAATACCGACTTTTCACTCAAATGCAGCTTTTATCGTATAGATACTTCTGGTGAACCTGGAAGGACTCATGGTGACTGTCCCCCCAACCAGGAGAACTTCTCATGATCCTGTCCATGTCAGGCGTAGTCATCCTCGGCATCATCGTCTTCCTGTTCTTCAGGAAGGACGGCCTCAAGGCATCGCACGCCCTCGTCACTGCCCTGTTCGGCTTCTATCTGGCAGGCACCGCCATCGCACCGAGCATCACCGCGGGCGGCGCGAGTCTCGCCGGCCTCTTGGGCGGGATCAAATTCTGACCCTCCGCGACCGCTCCCACCCCTTCAGGAGACCGACGTGGCCCGGCGACCACTCCCCCGCATTCTGAGCAGCGGCACCGCATCGATCACTCGCAGCCGCGAGTTCGCGCGCACGGCCGCCGACAACGCCACGGACGTCCTCCATCCGCTGATCATGATCACCCGTGGTCTGCGGCTGCTGGCCGGAGCCGGACGGCAGAAGTGGACCGCGACGCCCAAGGACAAACGTGGTCCGGTGCTTTTCTCCGTCGCGGCCTGCGTCATGGTGGTCGCGCTCTTCCCCTACGGGTCCGTGCTCGCCCTGGTCACGGTGATGGGCGCCGCCGCATGGAAGGGGCGGGAGCGGACCCCCGTCAGGACCGGCCCCGACGAAGCGGAGACCGGACGGCTGCGGTCCCTGTACGAGGCGCTCGTGCCGTACTTCTCCGTGGCCGCCGACCCCAGTCCGCTGTTCGCCCACGGCGGCGACTGGGACAAGACCTTCAGCGACTACGAATTCGACGGCGACGGGCGCCTGACGCGTCTTCAGGTGACGTACCCCGCCTACTTCCCCGACAGCGAGGCCGATTCCCGCGCCCGGATCGAGCAGCTGCTGCACGCCAAGTCGGGCCGCGGCCGCGAGTACCACTTCTCCTGGGACGAGGAGGGCAACCGGCTCGTCATGAGCGTGCTCGACGCCCTGCCCACCTCGATCGGCGCCCAGCGTTTCGTCACCGCACCGGGCGAGACCGTGCTCGGTTTCACCGACGGCGACGCGGTGCAGCGCACCGTTCCCGTGAGCGACGGCGACGCGACCCGCGACGCGCCTCCCGTCGTCTGGCGGACCGGCGCCCGCTCCACCGAGCCGCATCTGCTGGCCGTCGGGCAGCCCGGCAGCGGCACCACCACGCTGATGCGCTCCATCGCCCTGCAGGCGCTCCAGCACGGCGACATCCTGATCATCGAAGGGAGCGGCACCGGCGAGTACGCCTGCCTGACCGGGCGCGACGGCGTACTGGCCGTCGAGTGCGGCCTGGCCGGCGCGCTGGCGACCCTGGAGTGGGCGGCCCACGAGACGGAGCGGCGGCTGATCGCGGCGAACCGGGCCCGGCAGTCCGGCCACCCCGCCCCCGACGACATCAAGCGCCCGCTCTGGGTACTGCTGGACCGGCCCAGCGTCCTCGGCCATCTGGCGGCCGCCGACGGTAGGCCCGATCCCCAGGAGCTGCTCCAGGTGCCGCTGCGGCACGGCAGGGCGGCCAACGTCACCGTGGTCGTCACCGACCAGTTCGACAGCCTGGACACCCTCGGCGAGACCGTCAGGACCCACACCCGGGCCCGGGTCGTGCTCGGCCACTGCTCCCGCGACCAGGTCGAGTCGGTGCTCGGCACGGAGCCGCACACCACCCCGACGCCGAACGTCCCGCCCGGCCGGGGGTACGCGCGACTGGGCACCGGCCCCGTACTGCGGCTCCAGGTTCCGGCCACGCCCGATCCGTACGACGAGGCGACCAGCGAGGCACAGCGGCAGGCGGTCCTCGGCCTGCTCCCCGAACGGCAGGCGCCGGCCGAGGCACCGGTCCCGGCCGAGGAGGCCGAGGAGCCCGGACCCGTCGGGGCGAGCGTCCCGGACCCGGCGATGCCGCACCCCCTGACCGCGGCCGTGGCCGTGGCTGCCGAGAGCATGCGGGTCGGCGACTGAACGGACCGGCACAGAACGGTGCGGGGGCGGCGGACCGGCCGGTCCGCCGCCCCCGCACCGTCGTACGGTCAGGCGACGAAGGTGCGCGGCGCCTCCACCCCCGCACCCGCCCCCGAAGCCACCAGCTGCGCCGCCGCCGCGAGCCGTACCGCCGCCTCGTCCGCGACCGGCCCCCCGACCGTGAACGGCAGCCGTACGTACCCCTCGAAGGCGCCGTCGACACCGAACCGGGGACCGGACGGAACGCGTACACCGACCCGCTCCCCCGCCACCGCCAGCCGGGAGCCCGAGAGGCCGCCGGTACGCACCCAGAGCGTCAGCCCCCCGCGTGGAACCGAGAACTCCCAGTCCGGCAGCTCCCGGCGGAGCGCGGCAACGAGCGAGTCCCGGTTCTCCCGCGCCTGTTCACGCCGGACCTGCACGGCCTGCTCCCAGCCGCCGGTGCGCATCAGCCAGTTGACGGCAAGCTGCTCCAGGACGGGCGTACCCATGTCGGCGTAGGCCCGGGCGGCCACCAGGCTGCGGATCACGTCCGGGGCGGCCCGCACCCAGCCGATGCGCATACCGGCCCAGAAGGCCTTGCTCGCCGATCCGACGGTGAGCACGGTCGAGCCCGCCGGATCGAAGGCGCAGACCCGGCGTGGCATCCGCACATCGTCGTCGAGGTACAGCTCGTTCATGGTCTCGTCGACGACGAGGACGGTGCCGGCGGAGCGGGCGGCGTCCACCAGGTCGCGTCGCCGGTCCTCGTCGGCCAGCGCGCCGGTGGGGTTGTGGAAGTCGGCGACGACGTAGGCGAGTCGCGGCGCCGCGTCCCGCAGCACCTGCCGCCACCGGTTCATGTCCCACCCGCCGAGCCCCTCCTCCATCGCCACCGGCACCAGCCGGGCGCCCGCCTCCCGCATCAGCTGCAGGATGTTGGCGTAGCTCGGGGACTCCACCGCGATCCGTTCGCCGCGGCCCGCGAAGAGGTGGCAGATCGCGTCGATCGCGCCCATCGCGCCGGTGGTGACCATGATCTGTTCGGGCATGGTCGGGATGCCGCGCTCGCAGTAGCGGTCGGCGATCATCTGCCGCAGAGCGGGCAGACCGGCCGGGTAGTCGCCATGGGTGTGGGCGTACGGTGCCAGTTCCTCCAGGGCGCCCTGGACCGCCCGGGTCAGCCACGGTTCGGGGGCGGGCAGCGAGGCGCAGCCCAGGTCGATCATCGAACCGAGCGATTCCGGCGGGAGGGGTTCCAGGCCGCGTGCGGGCAGCGGGTTGCCCGCGGGCACGGCCGTCCAGCTGCCGGCACCGCGGCGGGACTCCAGGAACCCCTCGGTCCGCAGCGCCTCGTACGCGGCGGCGACGGTGGTGCGGCTGACGGACAGGGCGAGCGCCAGTTCACGCTCCGCGGGGAGCCGGGCGGCCACCGGCACCCGGCCTTCGAGGACGAGTAGACGGACCCCGTCGGCCAGCGCACGATAGGCGGGCGGCCTGCGGGCGCCCGGTCCGGTGTGTCGGGACTGTTGGGCCTGGAGCTGCCGGGCGAGCTGCGCCGCACCGACTGCCGAAGTCCACTGCGCCATCGAAATCAGTCCACCTTCCTCGGATTGGCCATAGTTGGCGGCCAATCCCCTGCCACAGAGTGACATGCGGCAGTCCACCACCACCACTCCAGGGGGCACTTCTTGTCCATCACCCCCGTCCCTCGCGGGGCGCACCTCACCCGAAGGCTGATTCAGCTGTACGTCGGGCTCACGCTGTACGGGGCGAGTTCGGCGCTCCTGGTCCGTGCCGGTCTCGGCCTCGAGCCCTGGGGAGTGCTGCATCAGGGGCTCGCGGAGCGCACCGGACTGTCCATCGGAGTCGTCTCGATCATCGTCGGCGCCGCCGTTCTGCTGCTGTGGATACCGATCAGGCAGCGTCCGGGGCTCGGCACCGTCTCCAATGTCTTCGCCATCGGCATCGCCATGGACGGCACACTGGCGCTCGTGCCCGACGTGCACGGCCTCGCCGCGGAGATCGCCGTCATGGTCGCGGGGGTCGTGGTCAACGGTGTCGCGACGGGGCTGTACATCGCGGCGCGGTTCGGCCCGGGACCGCGCGACGGACTCATGACCGGTCTGCATCTGCGTACCGGCCGCTCCATCCGGCTGGTCCGCACCCTGATCGAGGTGGCGGTCGTGGCGACCGGCTTCGTGCTCGGCGGCTCACTCGGCGCGGGAACGGTTCTCTACGCCCTGGCCATCGGCCCGCTCGCCCAGTTCTTCCTGCGCTTCTTCGCGATCGACGGCAAGCCGGCCGGGGAGACCGCCGCCGGAGCCGCTGACGAGGCGGCCGTCGTACCCACGCCGGACAATGGAGACACCACCGTCACCGCCCGGACTCCGAAGCAGGCGATACTGCCGCAGTGACCTCCGTACGCCACCCCTATCTGGACCATCCCGCGACGATTCCCTTCGCCCACCGAGGCGGCGCCGCCGACGGGATCGAGAACACGACGGCCGCGTTCCGCCGGGCCGCCGACGCCGGATACCGCTACTTCGAGACCGATGTGCACACCACGGCGGACGGCCGTCTGGTGGCCTTCCACGACGCCACTCTGGACCGGGTGACGGACGCCCGGGGCCGGATAGCCGAGCTGCCGTGGAGCGAGGTGCGGCGGGCCAAGGTGGCGGGCCGGGAGCCGCTGCCGCTGTTCGAGGAGCTGCTGGAGACATTCCCGGAAGCCCGCTGGAACGTCGACATCAAGGCCGGGCCGGCCCTGGTCCCCCTGGTCGACCTGATCCGCCGGACGGACGCCTGGGACCGGGTCTGCGTCGGCTCGTTCTCGGAGGCCAGGGTCGCCCGGGCCCACCGTCTCGCGGGGCCCCGGCTCGCTACCTCCTACGGCGTCCGCGGCGTGCTGGGCCTGCGGCTGCGCTCGCTCGGCATTCCGGCGGCGCTGCGGGCCGGCGCCGTGTGCGCGCAGGTGCCGGAGAGCCAGAACGGCGTCCGGGTGGTCGACCGCCGCTTCGTGCGCGAGGCGCACGCACGCGGACTTCAGGTGCACGTCTGGACGGTGAACGAACCCGAGCGGATGGCGGCGCTCCTCGACCTCGGCGTGGATGGCATCATGACCGATCACATCGAGACGCTGCGTACGGTGCTGAGCGAGCGGGGGGCCTGGGCCTGACGCGGGTCGTGCGAGGTCTCCACGGGGAGAGACGAGGGGGAGCGCTTTGAGCGCCGAGACCGCGGACACCGCCGAGCCGACGGAGCTCGCGACGGGTTCCGCAGACGCCGCGAGCCGCAGACGGGAACAGCGCGGCTGGTATTTCTACGATTTCGCCTGCTCCGTCTACTCGACCAGTGTCCTGACGGTGTTCCTCGGCCCCTATCTGACGTCGGTCGCCAAGGCGGCCGCCGACGCCGACGGTTTCGTGCACCCGCTGGGCATACCGGTGCGCGCCGGGTCGCTCTTCGCCTACGCGGTCTCCGTGTCGGTGGTGATCGCGGTGCTCGTGATGCCGGTCGTGGGCGCCGCCGCGGACCGTACGGGGCGGAAGAAGCCGCTGCTCGCGACCGCCGCCTATGTGGGGGCCGCCGCCACCACCGGCATGTTCTTCCTGGACGGTCACCGTTATCTGCTCGGCGCCCTCCTGCTGATCGTGGCCAACGCCTCGATCTCGGTGTCGATGGTGCTCTACAACGCCTATCTGCCGCAGATCGCCGAACCGGAGGAGCGGGACGCGGTCTCCTCGCGCGGCTGGGCGTTCGGATACACCTCGGGCGCGTTCGTTCTCGTCCTGAACCTGGTGCTGTACACGGGCCACGACTCCTTCGGTCTCTCCGAGTCCGACGCGGTGCGGATCTGTCTCGCGTCGGCCGGCGTCTGGTGGGGCGCCTTCACGCTCGTACCGCTGCGACGGCTGCGCGACCGGCGGGTGACACCGGGCGGCGAAGGGGCGGTCGGTTCGGGGTGGCGGCAGCTGATGAACACCCTGCGCGACATGCGCCGCCATCCGCTGACGCTCTCCTTCCTGCTGGCGTACCTCGTCTACAACGACGGCGTGCAGACGGTGATCTCCCAGGCTTCGGTGTACGGCTCCGAGGAGCTGGGCCTGGACCAGACGACGCTGATCACGGCCGTGCTGCTGGTGCAGGTGCTCGCGGTGGCCGGAGCGCTGGGGATGGGCCGGCTGGCGCGGGTGTACGGCGCGAAGCGCACGATCCTCGGCTCGCTCGTCGTCTGGACGCTGATTCTCGTCGCCGGCTATTTCCTGCCCGCCGACGCGCCGGTCTTCTTCTATGTGCTGGCCTCGGCGATCGGCCTGGTGCTCGGCGGCAGCCAGGCGCTTTCGCGCTCGCTGTTCTCCCATCTGGTGCCGCGCGGCAAGGAGGCCGAGTACTTCTCCGCGTACGAGATGAGCGACCGCGGACTGAGCTGGCTGGGGCCACTGGTGTTCGGGCTCGCGTATCAGCTGACCGGGAGCTACCGGGATGCGATCATCTCGTTGGTGATCTTCTTCGTGGTCGGTTCCGTACTGCTCGCGAGGGTGCCGATCCGGCGGGCCGTGGCGGCCGCGGGCAATCCCGTGCCCGAACGGATTTAGACGTTGAAGTGAAAGGCCGGTAGTGTACGCCTTTGGCCTGCCCGGAGGACCGTTACTGCGAGCGGAAGAAGCCAAACCGTTGGGTGACAACTTCTGCCAGATGTGACAAACCGGGCATTGGCGGGTACCCCAACCCTGAAGAAGCAGCGGCACGACGGGCGACGCATGACCGGCAACGGGAATCTTTACCGCCGACCGGACGTTGACCGGATGACGACGACAGCGACACCTGTCCTGTGGGCGACAAGCCCGGGAGGCACGATTCATGAGTGAGCGAGCTCTCCGCGGCACGCGACTCGTGGTTACCAGCTACGAGACGGACCGCGGCATCGATCTGGCCCCGCGCCAGGCGGTGGAGTACGCATGCCAGAACGGACATCGATTTGAGATGCCGTTCTCGGTAGAGGCGGAAATTCCGCCGGAGTGGGAGTGCAAGGCGTGCGGCGCCATGGCACTCCTGGTGGACGGGGATGGCCCCGAGGAGAAGAAGGGCAAGCCTGCGCGTACGCACTGGGACATGCTCATGGAGCGGCGCACACGCGAGGAGCTGGAGGAGGTGCTGGCCGAGAGGCTGGCGGTTCTGCGCTCCGGAGCCATGAACATCGCCGTGCATCCGCGGGACAGCAGGAAGTCTGCCTGACCGCCTGACACCGCCGTACGACAGAGCCGCGGGCTGTGACACACCGAGTGTGTGTCACAGCC
>NZ_JBHVSY010000043.1:37175-43075 GCF_042884935.1 Streptomyces sp. NPDC058092 | reverse complement strand
CCACGTGATCATTCCGGGGCCGTCGTCATGCCCGGAAGGCAGATCACGACCGTCACGCATCACGCATGATCAGCCACCCGACAGGCTCTGAGGCGGCGCGCCCATGGGCACCCGAAGGGCGGGGGATCTTCGCAAGAAGTCCAGTTTGGCGTACAACCCTTCACAGGTGTGGCGGGTCTGGTCTGTCGAGTCAGCAGACTCTCAGACCGAACGAGCCCCGCTCGGGTCGCATCACATACTCGCGGGGCCCTTTCTCCACTGGGGAAATACATGCGTATTCGTGCCACCGTGGCCGCCGTCTCCGGCGCCCTGGCCCTGTCCGCTCTGGCCGTCCCGGCCGCCCACGCGGATGACGCCGCGAACCTGCCGAACATCCCGACGTCGGCGGCCGAGATCTTCGACATCGCCCCGCAGGGCGCGTCGAAGGCCGCCCGTGCGGCGGCCACGTCCGAGCCCGTCATCTCCAAGGTCGTCGTCAACGGCGGCAAGGACATCGTCCTGGGCACCACCGCCTCCAAGACGGTCTCCGCCTCGATCACCGCCTCGCACCCCTCCGGCATCTCCGACGCCTTCGTCGCCCTGTGGCACGGCAAGGACCTGTCCTCCCCGGACACCGTGGACGGGGCGCTCGTGCCGAACGAGGACGTGGCCAAGTGCACCAAGGTCAACGCGACGACCTCCACGTGCAAGCTGACCTTCACGATCGACCCGCGCTACGACCTGTACAAGAACTCCCTGGCCGGTACCTGGAAGGTCGCCGTGGCCGTGCTCTCCGGCGATGAGACCAGCGCCGCCGAGAACCAGTCCTACAGCACCGCCCGTGTGCAGCGGCTGTCGAAGCTGACGGTGAACGCCGCTCCGGAGCCCGTGAAGAAGGGCGGGACGATCACCGTCACCGGCAAGCTGTCGCGGGCGAACTGGGAGGACCACAAGTACCACGGCTACACCGTCCAGGCGGTGAAGCTCCAGTTCCGCAAGAAGACCAGCTCCACGTACACCACGATCAAGACGATCAAGACGAACAGCACGGGCAACCTGAAGACGACCGTCAAGGCGTCGGTCGACGGCTACTGGCGTTACAGCTTCGCCGGTACGTCCACCACCCCGGCCGTCACGACCGCGGGCGACTTCGTCGACGTGCGGTAGTTCCTCCGTACGACACAGGCACCACCGCGCACCACTCCGGGCCGTGCCCGGGAGGACGGCTCCCGTCCTCCCGGGCACGGCCCGTTCGCGTCCCGGGAGCTACACCGGGAAGCGGCGGCCGACCAGCCGCCAGGCGAACTCCAGGCCGGCCGCCGCCACCACCGCGATTCCCACCGCGGTCCACGGCATCGCCGCTCCCACCAGCTTCAGCGCGAAGAAGTTCTGCAGCCACGGCACCACCAGCACAATCAGGAACGCCAGCCCCATCGCCGCCACCAGGCAGATCCGCCACCAGGTGTACGGACGGGCGATGATCGCCAGGACCCACATCGAAATCAGGAACAGCGTGAGCGTGGCCACGCTGGTCTCCGCGTCCAGCGCACCCGTACCGGAGTAGTAGTGCCGGGCGACCATGTACGTCACGAAGGTGGCGACGGCCGCGATGATGCCCGACGGGATCGCGTACCGCATGACGCGGCGCACGAAGTGCGGATGGGCCCGTTCCGTGTTGGGGGCGAGGGCCAGGAAGAACGCCGGGATGCCGATCGTCAGCGTCGACAGCAGCGTCAGATGGCGCGGCAGGAACGGGTAGTCGACCTGGAAGCAGACCACCAGGATCGCCAGCAGCACCGAGTAGACGGTCTTGGTCAGGAACAGGGTGGCGACCCGGGTGATGTTGCCGATCACCCGGCGGCCCTCGGCGACGACGGACGGCAGGGTCGCGAAGCTGTTGTTGAGCAGCACGATCTGGGCGACGGCCCGGGTCGCCTCGGAGCCCGACCCCATGGCGACGCCGATGTCGGCGTCCTTCAGCGCCAGCACGTCGTTGACGCCGTCGCCGGTCATCGCGACGGTGTGACCGCGGGACTGGAGCGCGCCGACCATGTCCCGCTTCTGCTGCGGGGTGACCCGGCCGAAGACCGCGTTCTCCTCCATGGCCGTGGCCATGTCGTCCGGGTCGGCGGGCAGTCGGCGCGCGTCCAGGGTGTTCTCGGCGCCCGGCAGGCCGAGCTTTCCGGCGACCGCGCCGACGGAGACCGCGTTGTCGCCGGAGATGACCTTCGCGGCGACCCGCTGGTCGGCGAAGTAGGCCAGCGTCTCCCCGGCGTCCGGCCGCAGCCGCTGTTCCAGGACGACCAGTGCGCTCGGTACGGCTCCGGCGGCGACGTCCGGCCCTTCGAGCTCGCCCTGCGCGCGGGCCAACAGCAGCACCCGCAGCCCCTGCTCGTTGAGCTGCTCGATCTCGGTGAGTGCCGGGTCCTGCTCGGGCAGCAGCACGTCGGGCGCGCCCAGCAGCCAGATCGACGCCCGGCCGCCGCCCTCGTCGAACGCGGCGCCGCTGTACTTGCGGGCCGAGGAGAACGGCAGCGACTGCGTGCACCGCCACTCCTCCCCGTCCGGGTAGGCGTCGACGATGGCCTGCAGGCTGGCGTTGGGCCGGGGGTCGGACGCGCCGAGGGCGCCCAGCACGCGCTGTATGTACGTGTCGTCGACGCCGCCCAGCGTCCGCACCTCGGTGACGTCCATGCCGCCCTCGGTGAGGGTTCCGGTCTTGTCCAGGCAGACGACGTCCACACGGGCCAGGCCCTCGATGGCGGGGAGCTCCTGCACCAGGCACTGCTTGCGGGCGAGCCGTACGACCCCGATCGCGAAGGCGACCGAGGTGAGCAGCACCAGGCCTTCCGGGACCATCGGGACGATGCCGCCGACGGTCCGCGCGATCGACCCCTTGATGTCGTTGCCGTTGACGACGAACTGGCTGATGATCAAGCCGATCGCGGTCGGCACCATCATCCAGGTGACGTACTTGAGGATGGTGGAGATGCCGGTGCGCAGCTCGGACTGGACGAGGGTGAAGCGGGACGCCTCCTCGGCGAGCTGCGCGGCGTAGGCCTCGCGGCCGACCTTGGTGGCGGCGAACGAGCCGCCGCCCGCGACGACGAAGCTGCCGGACATGACGAGGTCGCCGGGCTGCTTCAGTACCGGGTCCGCCTCGCCGGTGAGCAGCGACTCGTCGATCTCCAGGCTGTCGGCCTCGGCGACCGTGCCGTCCACGACGACCTTGTCGCCCGGGCCCAGCTCGATGAGGTCGCCGAGGACGATCTCGGAGGTGGAGATCTCGGCCGAGACCCCGTCGCGCCGCACGGTGGGTTTCGCCTCGCCGATGACCGCGAGGCCGTCCAGGGTCTTCTTGGCCCGCCATTCCTGGACGATGCCGATGCCGGTGTTGGCGATGATCACGAAGCCGAAGAGGCTGTCCTGGATCGGCGCGACGAACAGCATGATCAGCCAGAGCACGCCGATGATCAGGTTGAACCGGGTGAAGACGTTGGCGCGGACGATCTCGCTCAGGGAACGCGACGAGCGGACGGGTACGTCGTTGACCTCACCCCGGGCGATCCGCTCGGCCACCTCGGCAGCGGTCAGCCCACGGATGTTCACGACCGGGGCCGGCAGCTTCACGGGATGGACCGGGTCGAGCTCGGACCCGGCATCGATCATGGCCGGTCCGGGGCGGTCGGCGGAACCGGGAGCCCCGGGGGGCTGCTCGCCGGAGGAATGGGGTGCCCGCTGCATCATGGTTCGACGGTACGGGGGGAACGTCCGAATCACCCACCGGGGGTACGAAGATCAGACCGGCGGAGGAGGGGAATGGTCCTACGGGGGTACGGAGCCCCGGAGCCCCAGGTGAGACGCGTCACGTTACGCGGAGGCGTCCGAGGTTCCCTTGCCGTCCCGCCCGGCGCCGGAGCCCGAAACCCCGGCCGACTCGTCCGCGGCCGCCGCGGCCCGCTTGATCGCCGCGTCCCGTCCCCGTACGTACCAGATGCCGATCAGGCCGAGTCCCGCACCGGCCAGGCAGGTCCACACCCACCACGCATGCCCGTGGTCGTCGAACCAGCCGTAGAACGGGAGCTGGACCAGGAAGAGGACGAACCAGAGGATCGTGCCGCCCGTGATGGTGGCGACAACGGGCCCCTCCAGGGGCTCGGGTGCCTCGTGCTTCGGTGTCCACTTCGCCATGACCTCAGTGTATGGGGCTCCCTGCGCCCCCTCCCGTACCCCGTAAAGACGGCATACATAAAGGCCGTCATCCCAGGCGGGCCACGGGTCTACGCGCGGAGATAGCGATCTTCGCCTTATGTATTCATACTGAATCTGCTTGCGACTGTCTCGAATTATTCGTCTGAACGTCCAAAGCTGACCACTTTTAACCCCCCTACGTACGACTGAGGTCCTACATGTCCCCCTCGGCCACCGCTCCGGTCGATTCCACGCAGTCCTCGGGCCCTCAGCCGCACAACGGCCTGGATCGCTTCTTCAAGATCTCCGAGCGGGGGTCGTCGGTCGCACGCGAGATCCGCGGCGGATTCGCCACGTTCTTCGCAATGGCGTACATCATCGTGCTGAACCCGATCATTCTCGGCAGCGCGAAGGACATGTACGGGCACCAGCTCGACAGTGGCCAGCTGGTCACCGCCACCGTGCTGACCGCCGCGTTCTCCACACTCCTGATGGGCGTCATCGGCAATGTGCCGATCGCGCTGGCCGCCGGCCTCGGTGTCAACACCGTCGTGGCGCTCCAGCTCGCCCCCAGGATGAGCTGGCCGGACGCCATGGGCATGGTCGTCCTCGCGGGCATCGTGGTCATGCTGCTGGTCGCGACCGGGTTGCGCGAACGCGTGATGCACGCCGTACCGAAGTCGCTCCGCAAGGGCATCGCGATCGGTATCGGCCTCTTCATCCTGCTGATCGGCCTGGTCGACTCGGGCTTCGTCTCCCGCATCCCGGACGCCGCGCACACCACCGTGCCGCTCCAGCTCGGCAGCGACGGTCACCTCACCGGCTGGCCGGTCCTCGTCTTCGTCATCGGTGCGCTGCTCACCCTCGCGCTGCTCGTCCGCAAGGTGTCGGGCGCCATCCTGATCTCCATCGTCGCGATGACGGTCGTCGCGCTGATCATCGACGCGATCGCCGACCTGCCGGGCGAGGCGTGGGGCCTGACCGTCCCGCAGTGGCCGGGCAACCCGGTCGCCACCCCGGACTTCGGGCTGATCGGCAAAGTAAGTCTGTTCGGCGGCTTCGACAAGGTCGGTGTGCTCACCGGCGTCCTGTTCGTCTTCACCGTGCTGCTGTCCTGCTTCTTCGACGCGATGGGCACCATCCTCGGTGTCGGCGACGAGGCGAAGCTGACGGACCAGGACGGCAACTTCCCCGGCATCAACAAGGTGCTGTTCGTCGACGGCATCGCGGTCGCCGCGGGCGGTGCGACCTCCGCCTCCGCGGGCACCTGCTTCGTGGAGTCCACGGCGGGTGTCGGTGAGGGCGCCCGTACCGGCCTCGCGAGCATCGTGACGGGTCTGCTGTTCACGGTGGCGCTGTTCCTGACGCCGCTGGCGACCATGGTCCCGTCGCAGGCGGCCACCCCGGCGCTGCTGGCAGTCGGCTTCCTGATCATCTCGGGTTCGGTGCGGGACATCGACTGGAGCGACTACACGCTCGCCATCCCGGCCTTCCTGGCCATGCTGATGATGCCGTTCACGTACTCGATCACCAACGGCATCGGCATCGGCTTCATCGCCTTCTCCGTGCTGCGGGTCGTGGCCGGGCGCTGGCGCGAGGTGCCGGCGGCCATGTACGTGGTGTCGGCGGTCTTCGTCTTCTACTACGCGATGCCGGCCCTCGGCCTCACGTCGTGACCGCTGCCCCCCTGATCCCCGCGGTCCCGGGACTCACGTGACCTCTTCGGCCCT
>NZ_JBHVSY010000043.1:0-37076 GCF_042884935.1 Streptomyces sp. NPDC058092 | reverse complement strand
AGATCCCCGCGGTCCCGGGGCTCACGTGACCTCTTCGGCCCTGATCCCCGCGGTCCCGGGGCTCACGTGACCTCTTCGGCCCTGATCCCCGCGGTCCCGGGGCTCACGTGACCTCTTCGGCCCTGATCCCCGCGGTCTCCTGCGAGCCGTAGAACTTCTCCGTCTCGTCGACGGCCGCCTTGAAGCGCTCGTCGAAGTCATCGCGAATGAGCGTCCGGACGACATAGTCCTGGACGCTCATTCCGCGTTTGGCGGCATGCTGCCGGAGCCGGTCGAGCAGCTCACCGTCTATCCGCAGGCTGAGCACAGTCGATCCCATGACAAGCAGAGTTACGGCCCGGGAGGTCGGTTCGCGTCACTTTCCGGATCCGACTCACTCGTTCGAGTGATCGATTGGGCAGTCTGCCTCTCGCGCGTGTAACACGAATGGTCTTTAGGGTAGGTAATGAGTTACGCTAATAAACATGCCTGACCTGATCCACGACGGCGACAGTGCGGCCGCCGTGAGCTCCCTCCGCTCAGCCGTGATGCTGCTCGGCCGACGCCTGAAGCACCAGCGCGTCGACGAGTCACTCAGCCCCACCGAGATGTCGGTGCTCGGCACGCTCGCCCGCTGCGGCTCGGCCACGCCGGGTGAGCTGGCCCGCAAGGAGCATGTGCAGCCTCCGTCGATGACTCGCATCGTTGCGCTGCTGGAAGCGAAGGGGCTGGTCAGACTGGAGCCGCACCCCGATGACCGTCGTCAGAAGATGGTCAGCCAGACCGAGCGGGCGGAAGCCATGCTCGAAGAGAGCCGCTCCAAGCGGAACGCCTGGCTGGCCACCCTCGCCGAGGGCCTGGACGAGGACGAGTGGGAGACGCTGCGCAAGGCGGCGCCCGTGCTGGAGAAGCTCGCCCACCTGTAGCGGGGCCGGCCGCGCCGGACCACAGCCGGCGCACCGCCCGCACCGCCGCATCCCGTCAGTCAGCGAAATGTATACGCCCGAGGAGGCGAACCCTTTTGAGTACGGGATCCGGAGCAGACTCCGCCCCCGCACCGACTTCCACCCACGAGAGCAAGCCCGGCGGGACCTTCTCGTCGCTGAAGATCCGTAACTACCGCCTGTTCGCCACGGGCGCCGTGATCTCCAACACCGGTACCTGGATGTCCCGCATCACGCAGGACTGGCTCGTCCTGAGCCTCACCGGATCCGCCACCGCCGTCGGCATCACCACGGCCCTCCAGTTTCTTCCGATGCTTCTCTTCGGCCTGTACGGCGGCGTCATCGCCGACCGTCTCCCGAAGCGGAAGCTTCTTCTCGTCAGCCAGGCGGCGCTCGGCCTGTGCGGGATCGCCCTCGCGGTGCTCACGCTCTCCGGTGTCGTCCAGGTGTGGCACGTCTACCTCATCGCGTTCCTGCTCGGCATGGTGACGGTCGTCGACAACCCGGCCCGCCAGTCGTTCGTCTCCGAGATGGTCGGCCCCGCCCAGCTGCGGAACGCGGTCAGCCTCAACTCGGCGAACTTCCAGTCCGCCCGCCTCATCGGCCCCGCCGTCGCCGGTGTCCTGATCACCACGGTCGGCAGCGGCTGGGCCTTCATGTTCAACGGCCTGTCCTTCGCCGCCCCGCTCGTCGGCCTGATGCTGATGCGTACGAGCGAGCTGCACAAGGCCACCGTCGTACCCCGCGCCAAGGGCCAGCTGCGCGAGGGCCTGCGCTACGTCTCCGGCCGCCCCGAGCTCATCTGGCCGATCGTCCTGGTCGGCTTCGTCGGCACGTTCGGGTTCAACTTCCCGATCTGGCTCACGGCCTTCGCGGACGAGATCTTCCACGGCGGCGCCGGGATGTACTCGTTCTTCAACATCCTCATGGCGGCCGGCTCCCTCGCGGGCGCCCTGCTCGCCGCCCGCCGCCGCTCCTCGCGGCTGCGGATGCTGGTGGCCGCGGGCACCGCGTTCGGACTGCTGGAGATCATCGCCTCCCTGTCGCCGTCCGTCTGGCTCTTCGCGATCCTGCTGGTCCCGATCGGCATGATCGGCCTGACGACCAACATCAGCGCGAACACGAGCGT
This sequence comes from Streptomyces sp. NPDC058092, assembly GCF_042884935.1. Classification (NCBI taxonomy): domain Bacteria; kingdom Bacillati; phylum Actinomycetota; class Actinomycetes; order Kitasatosporales; family Streptomycetaceae; genus Streptomyces; species Streptomyces sp. NPDC058092. The sequence continues at coordinate 35,024 of NZ_JBHVSY010000043.1, read as the reverse complement.
CCAGATGGCCGCCGACCCGGCCATGCGCGGCCGGGTCATGAGCCTGTACATGATGGTCTTCGCCGGGGGTACGCCGGTGGGCGCCCCGATCGTCGGCTGGGTCAGCGACGCCTACGGGGTCCGTACGGGCATGGCGGTCGGCGGTGCGTTCTCGCTGGTCGCCGCGGTCGGCGTCGGCCTCATGCTGGCCCGCGTCGGCGGCCTCCGCCTCCGGGTCGACCTCCGCCCCGGCCGCCCGCACGTGCGCTTCGTACCGCGTGAAGAGCTGGCTACGGCGGCCTGAGGGCCGTCCGCAGGGCACGTGACAAGGCCCCGTCCGGTGAACCTGCCGGGCGGGGCCGACGTATGTGAGGGGTGCGTCAGTCGCGGGGGAACGTGTCAGTCCGGAGGGTGAGGCCGACGAGGGTGTCGGTCAGGTCGATCGGAGTGCCGAAGTCGAGGCTCAGCACGCTCCGGTACTCGTCGTCCTTCGGAAGCGAATGGAGGTGCCACGTTCCGGTGTACGGGTCGGCGATGACGTACACCGACACGCCGGCGGCGGCATACGTGGCCTTCTTCGGGCCGTAGTCGTTGGCGGCGGTCTCCTTGGAAATCACCTCCGCGACGAACTCGATGTCCTGGTGGCGATACCGTCCCTTGGCATCACGTGCAGCGCCCTCGGCCAGGGCCACGACGTCCGGGGCGAAGCCGTTGAGACGGCCAGGGAAGTCGAAGCGAACGTCGGACGTCAGCTGCTCCTCCCCGTACCTGACGAGCAGCTGCCTGATGATCGCCAGAATGATCCGCCAGTGGGTGTCCCGCTGCGGCGACATGTAGATGTTCCCCTCGACGATCTCGACCTTGAATCCCTCGGGGGTGGGCTCAAGCCACTCGAACATCATGTCCAGAGTGCGCTCGTCGCTGATGTCGGCCATCTCGATCCTGTCGGTCTCTGCGACGGTCATCGTGCCGCTCCTCCCCGCTGCCGCACGGGCGCGGGCAGCCGCGTAGTACAACGATACGCACGGAGGCGAAGACACGCCGTTACGGTGCGACACTCGGCCCATGAGCAGCCTCAGACTCTTTGTTGCCGTTCTGCCGCCCGACTCCGCCCTCCAGGAACTGCGCCGTGCCGTCGCCCCGCTGCGCGCGCTCCCCGGTGCCGGGAGACTGCGCTGGACCGGTGAGCCGGGATGGCACTTCACGCTCGCGTTCCTCGGGGCCGTGGACGAGGAGCTGCTGCCCGAGTTGCGGGTGCGCCTCGCACGGGCGGCCTGCCGCACCGAGCCCTTCCCGCTGCGCCTCCACAGCGGCGGCCGGTTCGGCGGGCGGGTGCTGTGGGTCGGGGCCGCGGGCGGACTCGACACGCTGCGGCTCCTCGCCGAACGCGCCGACGCCGCCGCCCGCCGCACCGGCATCCCGATGGAGGAGCACCGCCGCTACAGCGCGCACCTCACCCTCGCCCGCAGCCGCACCGACGCCGACCTGCGCCCCTACGTCACGGCCCTCGAAGACTTCGAGGGCACCCCGTGGGAGGTCGGTGAGGTCGCCCTCGTACGCAGCAACCTGCCGGTCGCCGGGGTGCCGGGCGAGCAGCCGCGGTACGAGGTGATCGCATCCTGGTCGCTGGGCCACTGAGATGGGCGGTTACCCTCGGAGGGTGGATCCGAAGACCAGAAACCGCATCATGGCCTCCGTACTCGTGCTGATGTTCGTCGTCGTCGCCGTGGCAGCTGCCGTCGGTCAGTGACGGCCGCCGTCAGCGGCCGTGCCGCAGACGCCCGATCCGTCGGCGCAGGCGCCGCAGCGGTCGGCGTGCGGGCGGTCGGTGCGGCCTTCGCTCCTCGCCCGGCAGCCCCGGTGGCCCCGGCCGGCACGCGTCGTCCGGCGACGGGATCGGCACCCGGCGTTCCGGCTGTGCCCGGATCTCGTAGTACGCCTGGTGAGTTGTGCCGTGATACGCCTCGTCGTAGGAGGCCAGGGCCGCGCTGATGGCCGTGCCCGCGACCCCGCGACGGCGTGCGACGACCGCCGGCCAGGCGAAGAGGCCCATGACCGCGGCAAGGCCTCCGGCGACCACCAGAAGCGGTACAAGCTGCCCCCATGGGCGCGAGCCCAGGCCCGTCGCGTCCGACGCGCACCCCTCCGTCTCAGGCGTTGACGGCCAGCGCCGTCTCCTTGGCGAACGCCTCCGGGTTGTCCAGCATGATGTTGTGCCCGCAGTCCGGGACCGCCACGACCCGCACCCCGTTCTCGATCAGCGATTCCTCGCCGGGCAGCGGTCCGTTGTCCAGGGGGCGCAGATACGTACGCGGAATCTTCAGGTCCAGCAGTAGCTCGCGCATCGTCGGCGTCGTCCCGCGGGCGAGATGCACCCCGGTGCGGTGCAGTGCCTCGGGACCCGCGAGGCGCATGGTCGCCCACCAGTGGGGCCCCACCCGGTCGCGCACTTCCTCCAGGCCGCCGGCCAGGAACTCCTCCTCCGTGTACCGGGCGAGGCCGCTGCTGCCCGGCCGAGCCGGGTCCGGGGTGGCCGGGTCCAGATTGGCGTCGACCAGCACCAGCCGGGCCACCAGCTGCGGGTGGCGTGCCGCGAGCACGATGGCCACCGCGCCGCCCATGCTGTGCGCGACCACGTCCGAGTCGTACGCGTCGGCCGCCTTCAGCGCCGCCGCCACCGCGTCGGCGTGCTCTTCCAGGGTGTAGCCGAAGTCCGTGGGGCGGTCGCTGATTCCGAAGCCGAGCAGGTCCATGAGCAGCGACCGGCTGTCGGCCAGCAGGGGATGCACGGCGCTCGCGGTGAAGTACGGGCCGGACGAGGCCCCGAGCCCGTGCAGATAGACCCGGGTACGGGACGTGCCGGGGCGGCCGGGGAGCTCCACCCACCGGATGCACGCACCGTCGGCCGTCACCTGAGCGTTCTGCATGTTTCCTCCTCCTTGCCCCACAACCGATAACCTCGATGGGACTATACATCGGCACCGATGTATAACGCCATGGGGGAGGATGCTTGCATGCTGGAACTGGCCATCCTGGGATTTCTGTACGAACAGCCGCTGCACGGCTACGAGCTGAAGCGTCGGGTCGCCCACCTCACCGGACACGTCCGCCCCATCGCGGACGGCACGCTGTATCCGGCGATCAAGCGCCTGGAGCGAGCCGGATGGCTGGAGCGCAGGACGGAGCCGGGCAGCAGGGCTGCCCCCCGCCACACGCTGACCCTGACCGAGCAGGGGCGCGAGGAGCTGCGGCGCCGGCTGCGGGAGGCCGACGAGACGGACATCAGTGACGAGAACCGCTGGTTCACCGTCCTCGCCTTCCTGCGCCACCTGGCGTCCCCGGCCGAGCAGGCGGAGGTGCTGCGGCGCCGGCTCGCGTTCCTGGAGGAGCCGAGCAGCTTCTTCTACGAGGGCGAGCAGCCGCTCGGCGCCGAGACGTTCGAGGACCCGTTCCGGCAGGGTCTGCTGAGGATCGCCCGTGCGACCAGCCAGGCGGAGCTGAGCTGGCTCGGGGAGACGCTCAAGGAACTCGAAGCGCCGCTCTGACGCGGACACGCAACGGGCCGCCGTCGCCCACGCCCCCGGACGGGGACGGGGCAGCGGCGGCCCGTTGCGTATCGGACGGACAGTCCGTCAGACCGTCCTCACCAGGCGAACGCCTCCGGCGACGGCCCCGGACCCGGGAAGATCTCGTCCAGCGACGCCAGCACCTCCGCGGAGAGTTCCAGCTCGAGCGCCCGCAGCGCCGACTCCAACTGCTCCTGGTTGCGCGGTCCGACGATCGGCCCCGTCACCCCCGGCTGCGCGAGCAGCCACGCCAGGCCGACCTCGCCCGGCTCCAGGCCGTGCTTGTCGAGCAGGTCCTCGTACGCCTGGATCTTCTCGCGCTGCGCCGAGTTCTGCAGCGCGTCCGCGCTGCGGCCGGAGGCCGAACGCCCTGCCGTGCCCTCGCGCTCCTTCTTCAGCACACCACCCAGCAGTCCGCCGTGCAGCGGGGACCACGGAATGACGCCGAGGCCGTACTCCTGCGCGGCCGGGATGACTTCCATCTCGGCGCGGCGCTCCATCAGGTTGTAGATGCACTGCTCACTGACCAGGCCCAACGAGCCGCGCCGGGCGGCCAGTTCATTGGCCTGGGCGATCTTGTAACCGGCGAAGTTCGACGAACCCGCGTAGAGGATCTTGCCCTGCTGGACCAGGACGTCGATCGCCTGCCAGATCTCCTCGAAGGGGGTGTTCCGGTCGACGTGGTGGAACTGGTAGAGGTCGATGTAGTCCGTCTGGAGCCGCTTCAGCGACGCGTCGACCGAGCGCCGGATGTTCACGGCGGAGAGCTTGTCGTGGTTGGGCCAGGCCTCGCCGTCGGCGGCCATGTTCCCGTACATCTTGGTGGCCAGGACCACCTTGTCGCGGCGTTCGCCGCTCTGGGCGAACCAGGTGCCGATGATCTCCTCGGTACGGCCCTTGTTCTCGCCCCAGCCGTAAACGTTCGCGGTGTCGAAGAAATTCAGGCCCGTGTCCAGCGCCGCGTCCATGATGGTGTGGCTGTCGACCTCATTGGTCTGCGGGCCGAAGTTCATGGTGCCGAGGACGAGACGGCTGACTTTGAGTCCGGTGCGTCCGAGCTGCGTGTACTCCATGGGCACCAAGCCAACGCCTTCGAGTCCGCTCGAAGCAAGAGCGACCCGGAACGCGCCCTGCCCCCGGCGCAGTGCCGGGGGCAGGGCGTCACGCGAATGCCTCGCGGGAGTGGCTACGTCACTTCAGGTAGACGATGCCGTCGGTGGTGATCGTCGGCCGGCCGGAGGTGGCCACGACGACGATCTTGACGGTGTGCTTGGCGCTTGCGGACCAGCTCTTCGTCCACAGCGCGTCGCGGTACTTGGTGGTGCTGGACTTCAGGTCCACCGTGGACACCTTGACCCCGTCCACATAGACGTACACCTGGCCGGAGGTGGCAGCCCTGGAGGCCACCAGGGCGACCGAGCGGCCGGTGAACGTCCAGCTCAGGCTCGCGCTCTTCGACGAGCTGGAGTACGACTTGCCGCCGAGGTAGCTGGACGAGGACTTCGTCGTCCAGGTGCCGGTCTTCGTCGCCGAGCTCTCCTGGACGATGACCGGTGTGCCGGAGACCGATGCGGCGGCGGTGTTGCCCGCCTGGTCGTACGCGGTCATGGCCCAGCTGGTCGCCACGCCCGACTTCGCGGTGTGCGAGGCGCTGGTGGTCGTCGGGCCGTAGGTCTTGGCGACCGGGGCGGTGAGCCTGACCTCCTTGAGCGCAGCGGCGTCGGTGGCCTTCCACTTCAGGGTGACGGGGACGGCCGTGGTGTTCACCGTGCCGGTGCGCAGCTCCAGGTTCGGCTTGGTGGTGAAGGCGGGCACCGTCTGGTCGGCGACGACGGTGGCCGCGGCGGACGAGGCGACCTTGCCCGACTGGTGGGTGGCGCGCACCTGGACCTGGTGGGTGCCGACGGCGAGCGTGGCCTTGGCGGAGGTGGCGGTGCCCGCGGTGGTCGCGACGACCTTGCCGTCGACCAGCAGCTCGTACTTGGAGACGAACGCGCTCGGGGTGCTCGCCGACCAGCCCACGGTGACCGCGGACTTGGTGTAGTACGTCGTGCCCGAGAGCCCGGCGCCGGTCACCGACTTGATGGCCAGTCCGGTGACGGGGCCCGCGGCGAGGCTGCGGATCGCGGGCAGCTGCCCGTACAGCTTGGTGCCGGGGCACTCGGTGTTGAAGCCGTCGCGGTGCCCGGAGATCTGGTTGAACTGGTACTTCGTACCGGCGGTGAAAGTCTTCCTGAAGCCGTTGGAGCCATCGGCGCCCGCGGTGAGCATCGTGGTGCCCGCCGGGTCGCCCTTGTACTGGCCGAGCTTCCATGCGGCGATCCGGGCCACGGAGGTGGTCACCGCACTGGGGGCGGCCGCGTCCGTGTACGTACCGATGACCGCGATACCGGTCGACTCCCGGTTGAAGCCGTAGGTGTGCGCGCCGAGGACCGGCCGGTCCACACCGCCCTTACGGCCCTCGAAGACCGTCCCGCACTTGTCGACCACGAAGTTGTAGCCGAGGTCCTTCCACCCGTTGGCCTTGACGTGGAACGCGTACAGGCTGCGCACGATCGCCGCGGAGTCGGCGCAGGAGTATGTGTTGCTCCCTGCGGTGTGGTGGACGAAGACGGCCTTGATCGTGTCCAGGTACTCCGGCGCCTCCGGGCTGATCGACTCGTCGGCGCCCCAGCCCGCCCGCGAGGTGATGGGCGGTTTCGGCACGGTCGACGGCGGCGCGGGCGGCAGGGTCTCGGACGGGGACGGGCTCGCGGACGGCGAAGGGCTCTGGCTCGCCGGGGGAGTGGGCTCCTGTGTGGCCGGTTCGGACGGGGTGGGCGACGCCGGTTCGGACGGCGTGGCCTCGGCGGGTGGTTCCGTGCTGTCGCTGGGCGCGGGCGGCTCGGGGGTGGCGGAGTCCGTCGCGTCGGCGGAGGGCGTGGCCGAGGGGTCGTCCGCAGCGGGGATGTCGGCGGCGAAAGCGGCCGGGTCCGCGTTCAGGGTGTTGCTCCGGCCCGGGTCCACGGTGTCCAGCCGCAGCCCCGCGGGCAGCTTCGCGGAGACCTTGCCGCCCGCGTTGACCCGTACCTCGACACCGTTGGACGGGCCCACCCAGCGCGGCTCGGTGGTCCCACGTACGCCGGAACGTCCGGTCTCCGTACGTCCGTCGACGTCGGTTTCGAGCGGCAGCCAGGACGTCCAGTTCCCGTTGGCGGCGGACCGGGTCCGTACCTCCACGGCTCCGGTGACCTTGGCTGCCGGGTCGGTCCAGGTGATGCCCAGCATGCTGAAAGGCGCGGTGTCCCGCTTGCCGAGGGAGGCGGACGTGCCGTCGCCGGCGACCTTGAGCGCGGTCGCGCGCACATCGGTCTTGGCCGGGCCGGACTTGGCGTCCGAGTCCACCGAGGAGTTGCCCGTCACCCCCTCGAACACCCCCTCGAAGACCAGGACGCCCGCCAGGGCGGAGGTGGCCACGGCAGCCGTGACCCAGATTCTCTTCTTCGATCTCAAGTCGTACCCCAAGGATCGTTTTCGGACTGTCATTTCGTCAGGGGGCTGCGGCAGGCGACAGCCGGTCGTCACAGGACCAGTGGGGGGTACGAGTGCTACCGCGCGCATACAGCGGAGACACAGCTTGCCATGCTCGGAATCCGCGGTGTCTACGCGGGTGGCACCGCGCCGGTCCGGGGAGCGCCGGGTGCCAGGATCCAGCCGGGTCCCAGGGCGGTGACGAGCCGGACCGCGCAGCCCACGGGCCGTGCGCCGAACGCTCCGAGAGGGGTGCGGAAGGCGAGTGTCGGCTCGGGAAGGTCCGGGCGCCGGCTCTCCAGGACGGCGCCCGGTGTCCCCGTACGCTGCTACCGGATCCCGATTCCCCTGTACGTCAGGGACGGTCCGGCCGGCTCCGGACCGCGAACCGGTCCAGCGCCGCCAGCACCGCCCGGCTCGTCGCCGGGCCGCCCAGATGCCCCGCACCGTCGATCACGGTCAGTTCCGCGTCCGGCCACGCCTTCGCCAGCTCCCACGCGGTGATCAGCGGCCCGCCCAGGTCGAACCGCCCGTGCACCAGCACGCCCGGAATCCCGGCCAGCCGCCCCGCGTCCCGGATCAGCTGCCCCTCCTCCAGCCAGGCACCCTGGGAGAAGTAGTGCGAGCAGATCCGTACCAGGGCCTGCCGCGCCCGGCCGGGGCGCCCGCTGTACGGCGGCGGTCCGGTGTTCGTCTCCTGGGAGAGCACCGCGTCCTCCCACGCGCACCAGTCGGCCGTCGCCTGCTCCCGTACATCGGCGTCGGGGCTCTCCATCCGCCGGGCGTACGCGGCGAGGATGTCCGGGGTGGCGTCCCCCTCGGCCTCCGGGACCCCGGCCCGGAACAGGTCCCATGCCTCCGGGAAGATCTGCCCCGCCCCCCGGTACAGCCAGTCGATCTCGGAGCGCCGGGTCGTCGTGACGGCCGGGATCACGATCTCCGAAACCCGCTCCGGGTGCTGTTCGGCGTACGCGAGGATCAGGGTCGAGCCCCAGGAACCGCCGTACAGCAGCCAGTTGTCGATCCCGAGGTGGCGGCGCAGCCGCTCCATGTCGGCGATCAGCCGGCCGGTCGTGTTGAACCGCATGTCGGTGGCGGGGTCGCTCGCGTGCGGGGTGGAACGGCCGCAGCCCCGCTGGTCGAAGAGGACGACGCGGTAGCGGTCCGGGTCGAAGTACTGCCGGGGCCGCTCGGTGCAGCCCGACCCGGGACCGCCGTGCACGACGAGTGCGGGTTTGCCGTCCGGATTGCCGCACACCTCCCAGTACACGAGGTTGCCTTCTCCGACATCGAGCATGCCGTGCTCGTACGGTTCGATCGGCGGGTACTTCTCGTCGGGCTCGCGGTCCATGGCGCGGCGGCTCCTTCGGCTCGGCGGGCAAAGGGGCCAGCGTAGGGCGGGCGTAGCCTGTGCGTTGTGAATTCCGTACCCCGGGTGCTGGCCGTACTCGACGAACTGCTGACCGCCGCCGCCCACGACGACCGTGGTGCGCTGTGGCAACTGGCCGAGCAGGGCCGGGAGTTGGACGCCAATCTGGTACGTCTTCCGCCGGGCGCGGAGGTCGGTGAGCACCAGGAGGACGTCCTGGACGTCCTTCTCGTCGTCATCGCGGGCAGCGGCCGGGTCGTGGCCGGGGGCGGCGACGTGCTGAACCTGACCCCGACCACCGTCGTCTGGCTGCCCCGCACCTCCCGCCGCGCCCTCGTCGCGGGACCGGAGGGGCTGGCGTACGTGACGGTCCACCGCCGCCGCCCCGGCCTGTCCATCAAGCCGTCGGCCGCGATGCCCCCGGTGGCGCACGAGGGCGGCGAGGCGCCCTGCATGCTGGACCGGGTCTGCCCCGGGTGCGGCCGGCTCTCGCAGGACCCGGAACCGGTGTTCTGCAGCCGGTGCGGGGAGCGGTTCCCGGAGCGCTGAGCACTCCGGGGCTACTCGCCGCCGCCGGATCCGGTTTTCTTCCGTACCGCTCCGGTCACCCACCCGTTCGCCGCGGCGTGGATGCCGAGCTGGAACCGGGTGCTCGCCCCCGCCCGTTCCATCAGCGCGTGCAGACGGCGCTGGAGCGTGCGGTAGCTGAGGTCGACCTGGCGGGCTATGGCCTCGTCCGGCAGCCCGGCGGTCAGCAGGCTGATCAGGAGCTGGTCCTGTTCGGACAGGGCCTCGGGAGCGTCGTCCGCCACACCTTGTGGGCGGAGCGGCTGGGCCACCGCCCACAGGGCCTCGAACAGCGCGGACAGCGCGTCGAGTACCGCCGAGCGGTGCAGGACGACGAAGGACGGGCTCGGGTCCGGGCCCGAACCGGCCCTCAGCGGCAGTACGGCCAGCCGGTCGTCGACGAGAGCCATCTTGGTGGGCACGTCGGCCAGCACCCGGGCCTGTTCGCCCGCCTCCGCCCACATGCGCACCAGGCGCTGACGGCCGGGCCGGTCGATGCTGTCCGCGTCGTACACAGCCCGGACGGTGAGACCGCGGCTGAGCAGGTCGAGTTCGGGCTGGTTCGGGTCCAGACCGCCGTCGTGGTAGGGCGGTTTGTCGAAGACCCGCAGCTGGTGCCGTACGTTGCGCACCAGCTGATCGCTGCGCTGCTGCACCGCGTCGGATCCCGTGACGATTTCGATGACCTCGGCCGGGTCGCGGGTCGCGGCGGCCCGCCGGAACCGCTCGGTGAACTCCCCGGCGCGGACCCGCGCCTTGTGGATCTCCTCCTGCCTGCTCAGCAGGAGGCCGTCCAGCGCCACTTCGGGGTCGATGGCGACGTACGTGGCCGGGCGCCCGTGCTGCCGGCCGACGAGCCCGGACGACTGGAGCCGGCGCAGTGCCACGCGCACCCGGGCCGGTGGGAGTCCGGTGGTGCGTGCCAGGTCGTCGGGGGCGACCGGCCGGCCGGAGAGCAACGCGGCGTAGACGGACTCTGATTCCGGATCGATTCCCAGTACCTCAAGCATGGCGGCCATCCTGACCTGCCGTAAGGCGTCCCACAACAGGGCGGGGTGCGTGGCAAGGACTCGCCATTGGCGACCCCCCGCCTGTCATGGCTGTTCCGCAACGGTGAGTCGATCCGCTTCACTTCCATCCGAAAGCGCACCCGAACCGTCACGCTCCGTTAACCGTGGCGCTGCATCCCCGGCGTCACCGGGTGCGTCCCGCCCCGCTCGTGAGAGGGAATCGATGCACCTTTCAGCCGAACGAATACGGAGAACCGCTGTCACTGGGGCGGCCATTGCCGTCGTCCTGTCCCTGACCGGTCTGCCCGGTGCGGCCGGCGCGGCGCCAACCCCGTCCGGTCCGTCCCCGGCGGGCGCGGGAATACTGCCCGCGCCGAAGCAGTCGGCCCCGTCGATGCTGACGCTGATCACCGGTGACAAGGTCGCCGTGACGACCGGAGCCGACGGCAAGCAGGCCGTTGACGTCGTTGCCGCGACGGATGCGTCGAAGCACTTCCAGATCTCCAGCGGGCAGGACGGGGACCTCTACGTCATCCCCGAGGACGCGCTGAACGCCGTGTCCGCCCAGATCGTGGACCGCGAACTCTTCAACGTCACCCAGGCGTTGAAGGACGGCTACGGCGACGCGAAGACCGATGCCGTGCCGGCCATCGTCGACTTCCGGGGCAAGGGGTCCGCCGCGGGTCTCCGGCAGCAGGCCGAGGCTCTGCCCGGCACCGAGGACGAACGCACCATGCCGCGCCTCGGCCTGGCGGCGGTGCACGTCGACAAGAGTGCGGCCAAGGATTTCTGGCGCTCCGTCAGGCCGACGGCCGGCAAGGCCAGGAGCGGATCGGACGCGATGGTTCCCGGCACCGCCGGAGTGACCAAGCTCTGGTACGACGGCCGGGCCAAGGCCACCCTGGACCAGAGCGTGCCCCAGATCGGCGCCCCCGAGGCGTGGGCGAAAGGCTTCGACGGCAAGGGTGCGAAGGTCGCGGTCCTGGACACCGGCGCCGACCTGAACAACGCCGACATTACGTCCCGTATCACCGCCAGTCAGAGCTTCGTCCCCGGCGAGGCGGTCCAGGACGGCCACGGTCACGGTACGCACGTCGCCTCCACGATCGCGGGCAGCGGCGCCAACTCCGGCGGCACGTACAAGGGCGTCGCTCCCGGCGCCGACCTCCTCGTCGGCAAGGTGCTCGCCAACGCGGGCAGTGGCCCGGTGTCGGGGATCCTGGAGGGCATGGACTGGGCGGTCGCCCAGGGCGCCGACGTCGTCAGCATGAGCCTCGGAGCCAAGGCCACCGCCCCGGGTGGGGATGTGCTCACCAACGCCGTGGACTCACTCAGCGCCTCCTCCGGCACCCTGTTCGTCATCGCGGCAGGCAACGACGGCAAGGACGGCCAGTCGACACTCGGCACCCCGGGCATCGCCGACGCCGCGCTCACCGTCGGCGCCGTCGACAAGTCCGACGCCCTGGCCAGCTTCTCCTCCCGCGGCCCGCGCCTCGGCGACATGAAGATCAAGCCGGAGATCACCGCCCCCGGTGTGAACATCGTCGCCGCCCGTGCCGCAGGTACGACCATGGGCACCCCGGTCGACGCCCACTACACGGCGGCCAGCGGTACGTCCATGGCGACCCCGCACGTCGCGGGTGCCGCGGCGATCCTGGCCCAGCACCACCCCGACTGGTCCGGTGAGCGCATCAAGGAGGAGCTCACCGCCCACTCCAAGAAGTCGGACAATTACACGCCCTACCAGCAGGGTTACGGCCGCGTCGACATCCCCGCCGCCCTGGATCCCGCGCTGGACCTGTCGGGTACGGGCGACTTCGGTCTGGTCAAGTGGCAGAAGACGTACGAGAAGGAGACCCGCACCGTCACCATCCACAACTCCACCTCGTCCGCGGCCACGCTGGACTTCGCCGCCTCGGTCAAGGACGCCGACGGAACCGCGCTCCCCGGCGGCGCGCTGACCCTGTCGGGACCCGACGTGACCGGTGGCAAGGTCACCGTCCCGGCCGGCGGCAACAGTGAGGTGACCGTCACCCTCGACCCGAACGGGCTGAAGGCCGGCCAGTTCAGCGGCTACATCACCGCGACCGGAGCCGACGGCGAGTCGGTGCACACCCCGGTCGGCTTCGTGATGTCCGGCGCGCTCACGGTCAAGTTCACCGACCGGTTCGGCAAGACCCCCGGACGGGTCCAGCTGACGCTCCACGGCATGGACAACCGCACCTTCCAGAACATCTCCCTGCGTGGTCAGGGCTCCACGACCGTCACGTTGCCCGCCGGCGCGTACTCCGTCGAGGGCGTCACCTACACGGAAGCCCCCGGCGACCCGACCCGCACCTACGCGATCGACGGCTTCTCCATCCCCGACATCGACGTCACGGACCAGGACGTGACCCGCAGTGTCGACGGCACCAAAGCGACCGACTTCACCGTGAAGGTCACCGGTGAGAAGCGCCCGCTGGAGAACGCCTCGTGGATGATGCTCGTCGACCGCAGCGACGGAGCCGGCGGTCACCACGTCACCCTCGGCGAAGCCGGTCTCATCAACGGTTCCGATGCGAAGATCGGTGCCGTGCCCACCGCGCGGCCCACCACTGGTGACCTGCATCTGTTCAACGCCCTCACCCAGCGCGAGCCGATCACGCAGCTCAGCGTCACCAGCCCCGAGCGCATCTCCGTCCCCGTGGTGACACCCGGGTTCGCCCAGCGCTTCGAGGGCACGAAGGGCCTGCGGCTGGCCGACGCGGGCAGCGGAACCGCCGAGGGCATCGCCGCTGCCGACCTCAAGGGCCGGGCCGCGCTCATCACCGTGGCCAACCTGCGCAAGATGGACGACGAGGTGCGCCGTGCCGCGGCCGCCGGGGCCACCGCCGTGATCGCAGTGCCCGCGGGGCAGGGTCCGTTGTTCAACGGGTCGCTCGCCGCCGACCAGACCATCCCGGTCGCCATCGCGAGCCACGACAACGGCGAGAAGCTGCGCACCCTGCTCGGCAAGGGGAAGGGCAAGGGCAAGGTCTCCATCGCCCTCAAGGGTGTTCTCGAGTCCGGCTACACCTACCACATGCCGCTCGGCACGAGCGGCATCCCGGCCGACCTGACCAGGACCGTGGACGCCGCCGACTTCGCCAGGGTCCGCAACGCCTACCACGCCGACGGCGTACGTCACCAGGGCGAAGAAACCCTGCACAGTTGGGCCCCGGGCCAGCCGACCTCGTTTCGTGCCGGCCAGCCCCTCAACATGGGCGCCACCAGGGACGACTACCGGCTGGCGGGCTCCAACCTCGCGTACAACCAGGTGGTGTACCCCAGCACGGCGTACCGGGCGTACATGACGGGCCCCTTCCGTGCCACGTACCCGACTGCGGGCAAGACCTACCGGGAGAGCTGGCTTGCCGCGCCGACGCACCCGCCGATGGAAGACCCGTCGATCTGCGCCTTCTGCCGCAGCGACGTCTGGACCCGGACCACGGGGACCATCGCAGGCGACAGCGACCCGGCCCACTCGCTGGTGGCCACGCCCCCCACCCTCACCAACACCTGGACGTTCTACCGCAACGGTGAGCAGATCACCGACACGTCCAAGCTGATGGTTCCGGAGAAGGCCCAGTACCGGTTCGTCCAGGAGGTCGCCCGGGACAAGGACTACCTGGGCGTCACGCTGGGCGGCAAGGTCCGCACGGAGTGGAACTTCGCCTCGGCGGCGCCGACCACCATGGCCGTCAAGGACTGCGAGAAGTACTCGCCCAAGCCCACCGTCTGCGAGTCCCTGCCGGCCGTCATGCTCGGTTACGACGTCCCTCTGGACATCCTCAACCAGGCGCCGGCGGGCCGCCCGTACACCTTCACCGTGAACGCGGGCCGGCCCAAGGGCTGGTCCGGGTCCACCGCGATGGCCGGCGCCAAGGTCTCCGTCTCGTACGACGACGGCGCCTCCTGGAAGAACGCCGAGATCAAGCGCACGGACGACAACTCCTTCCGGGTGTCGGTACACCACCCGAAGCTGTCGCACACCAACGGGTACGTGACCCTGCGGACCGAGGTGTGGGACGCCGCGGGCAACCGCACCGTCCAGACCGTCAACCGGGCGTACGCGCTGAAGTAGGGCATACGCCGAAGCTCCCTGGACCGGGGCCGCCGCCTTCCGCTCACCGCGGGGGACGGCGGCCCGCTTCCGTACAGGCTTGGCTCAGGCTTAGCTCGCATACAGAGCTAAAATGGACAGATGGCGGCGGGTGACCTCCCTGATGAGCTCGCCGGACTCCTGCCCCGCATCCAGAGGCTCGCCCGGCGACGCCTGTGGAGCGGCCTGCCGGCACCCCGGCTGCGCGGTGCGCACGCCGAACTGCTGCGGCTGGTGGCCGACCGACCCGGCATCCGCATCTCCACGGCCGCACACAGTCTCTGTCTCGCGCCCAATTCGGTCAGCACCCTGGTGAACCACCTCGTCGCCGAAGGACTGCTGCGACGGGAGAAGGACCCCGGAGACGGACGTGCCGCGCTGCTGTATCCGACTCCCGCAGGGGTCGGGAGGCTGCGCGACTGGCACGTCCGCCGCGAGGCACTCTTCCGCGAACATCTGGCCGGACTCGACGCGGCCGACCGGTCGGCCATCGCCGCCGCACTCCCGGCCCTGCACGGACTCGCCGCCTCGCTGCGCGAAGGGGATGAGATCGCGTGACCACGGAAACCGTCCCCGCCCTCAACTGCACCGGCCTGAGCTACAGCTTCGGCGACGCGAAGGCCGTCGACGGCCTGGATCTGCTGGTCGGCCCGGGGGAGGTGTTCGGCCTCCTGGGCCCCAACGGCGCGGGCAAGACCACCACGATGCGTGCGATCACCACACTCCTGCCCGTACCGCCCGGCGTCATCGCGGTGTTCGGCCACGACGCGGCCCAGCACAAGATGGCGGTACGGCGCCTGCTCGGCTACGTACCGCAGCAGCTGTCGGCCGATGCGAGCCTCACCGGCCGGGAGAACGTCCAGCTCTTCGCCCGCGTCTTCGACGTGCCCCGCCGCCAGCGCGCCGCGAGGGTCTCCCAGGCGCTGGACGCGGTCGGCCTCGGCGATGTCGCGAACCGGCTCGCCACCACGTACTCCGGCGGCATGGTCCGCCGCCTCGAACTCGCGCAGGCCCTGGTCAGCGCGCCCCGGCTGATGATTCTTGACGAGCCCACCATCGGCCTGGACCCGATCGCACGGGACAGCGTCTGGGACCGCATCACCGAGATACGGGTCGGCACCGGCATGACCGTGCTGGTCACCACGCACTCCATGGACGAGGCCGACCAGCGCTGCGACCGGCTCGCCCTGATGCACCTCGGCAGACTCCGCGCGCTCGGCACCGCCGCCGAGTTGAAGAACGAGCTCGTCGCCCACCGCCGGGAATCCGGCGAGACGGGCCTGCCACCGCCGTCCCTGGAGGATGTCTTCCGGTACCACTCCGGACGCGGACTGGACGACCCCGGCTTCGGTTCCGACGAAGGGAAAGGAGCGTTCCGAGATGTCCGCCGTACCCGTCGCACCGCATCCCGCCTCGGCTGAGTCCGGCCCGCCCGACCAGCGCTTCGCGCTGCTGCTGACCCCGCCGCCGCCTCGCACCGCCTGGCGCGTCGTACCGGCGAGAGTGGCCGCGATGTGCGCCGTCGAACTCCAGAAGCTGCTCCACGACCGCACCGAGATCTACACCCGCGCCGTCCAGCCCGCCCTCTGGCTGCTGATCTTCGGCGAGACCTTCTCCCGTATCCACGCCATCCCCACCGGGGGCGTTCCCTATCTCGACTTCCTCGCGCCCGGCATCATCGCCCAGTCGGCCATGTTCATCGCGATCTTCTACGGCATCATGATCATCTGGGAGCGGGACTCCGGCGTCCTCACCAAACTCATGGTCACTCCCACGCCCCGTACCGCCCTGGTGACGGGCAAGGCCTTCGCCGCCGGGGTGAAGGCGGTGATCCAGGCCGCGGTCGTCATTGTGATCGCCGCCCTGCTGGGCGTAGGCATGACGTGGAACCCGCTGCGGCTGCTCGGTGTCGTGCTGGTGGTCGTGCTCGCCTCGGCGTTCTTCTCCTGCCTGTCGATGACGATCGCCGGGATCGTCCTCACCCGCGACCGGCTGATGGGCATCGGCCAGGCCATCACGATGCCGCTCTTCTTCGCCTCGAACGCGCTCTACCCGGTCGCGCTGATGCCCGGCTGGCTCCAGGCCGTCAGCAGGGTGAACCCGCTGAGCTACCAGGTCGACGCCCTGCGCGGACTGCTCATCGGCACCCACGCCCACCTCGGCCTCGACCTCGCGGTCCTCGCCTTCGCGGCACTGGTCGGCATCGTCGCCGCCGGTTCGCTGCTGGGCCGCCTCGCCCGCTGAGCGGTCAGGAATGGGTCAGCCGCAGCGGTCCTACTGCGCGGCGTACGGGAGGAAGTCCGCCCAGGCGGCGGGGGAGAGGGTGAGGACGGGGACGGTCAGTCTTGCCGGACTGGAACTCCGCCTCGTGCCCGGCGGCTGGGACAACCAGCTGTGGCGCCTCGGGGGCGAGCCGGCCGTACGCCTGCCGCGCACGCCACGCGCCGTCGCTTCTGCGCAACGAGCAACGGTGGCTGCCGGTCCTGGCTCCGCGCCTTCCGCTCCCGGTCCCGACACCTGTGAGAATCGGTGAACCGTGGGCAGGCGCGGCTTCGCGGTTCTTCGACGCGTACGAGAACGCGGACGAGGCGACGATCCGGCGCGCACGCGGGTGGGGCCGTCCTCCGCAGCATCTCCCTCATCGGCATCGGCCAGGCCTGGGAACGGGGCCTCCCCGACGGCCGGCCCGGGGGCTCGCGGGCCGGACGGCGCTCGATCGCGTTCTGGCTCCGGCTGAAGGCGCTCCCGCATCCCCGGTCGCCGCGACGTACTGGATGTCGCCCACCCGATGAGCCCCACGTCCTCGCCTCACCACCACACGAACCACACCCCGCGCCACGCCCTCATCGGCCTGCCGTGATACCTGAGCCCAAGCCCGGCAGCACCCCTCACCTCGAACCGAACGTGACAGAAGGGCCCCCAACTGTCACGTCGCCACGAGACCTTGCGGGTCATGCCCAGGTCCGGGGCATGAAGCCGTGACCGGCGGAGGGCTGAGTCGTCGACGCACCCCTGTCGCCCGGACACCCGGGCGCCTCACCGGTTCAAAACCATGTGGAAGGGCCCGGCGCCGACGGACATGATGGCGGATTGACTTCCTCCCCCTCGTGAACGAGGGGGATTCCTACGGCTCGCGCCGTGGGAGTTTCTGCTTCGTCGCCGACTGCCCGCCCGGAGAACTCCGTTGAGGCCTTACACCAGCTCCACAGACTGTCACCGCCAGCCCGGCGGCCAAAAGGTTCTTCGCTGCGTTCACGTCCCGGTCGTGGGTCGTTCCGCAGTCGCACGTCCAGGTACGGACGTTCAGCGGCATCCTCTCGGCGAGGGTGCCGCAGGCGGAGCACAGCTTGGACGAGGGGAACCATCGGTCGACGGCGATCACCTCGCGCCCGTACCAGGCAGCCTTGTACTCCAGCATGGAGCGGAACTCGCTCCAGCTCGCGTCCGAGATGGCTCGGGCGAGCGTGTGGTTCTTGACCATGTTGCGCACGGTCAGGTCCTCGATCACGAGCGTTTGGTTTTCACGCACGAGCCGAGTGGACAGCTTGCGGGCCCCGCGGAGGTCGTCATCCGCAAGACCCGGGACGACGGTTTCCACGAGACGCCGCTGGGCGGCCTGTTGAACGATTCCGGGGTGCGGGCGCTCGCCATCTGCGGTGTGATGTCCGAGATATGCGTCCAGGCGACCGCCCGTACGGCGCTGGCGCTGGGATACCGGGTCGTCATGCCGCACGACGCCCACGCGACGCACGACATCCCCGCCGCACCGGGGATCAGCGACGCGGTCCCGGCCGCCGCGGTCTCCCGGGTCGCCGAATGGGCTCTCGGCAGCGAGCTGGAGGTCGTCGCGCACGCCGCGGATGTCGCGTTCGCGGCCCCGCCCCGGCGGCGCTGACGCGCCAAAACACGGGCGGGGAAGGGGGGTTGGACGCCCGCCGCTCGTGAGACGGTCGGCTCGTTCGGGGAACCGCTGGGCTCGGTCCTGTCGTCCTCACGCGCGCCCCCATGTGGGCCCCACCCCATTCGCGGACCCAAGGAGAAGCATGAGCGTTGACGGCAGCACGCGATCCCGGAGCGGCAGCCGAAGCAGCGGCGGCACCGTTTCCTCGACGCGGCGCGGTTCTCGTACGGCTCTCCTGGACTGCTCGAAGGCGGTGCTCGCCCTCGCACTTGTCCTGGGGGCCGCCACCGCCTGCAGTCAGTCGTCCGACAGCGGGAGTCACGAGGCCAAGGACTGGAAGGTCGGCGACTGTGCGGGGCCCGACCACAGCGAGTCGAAGGACGGCTACCAGGCCATGGACTGCGACGACTCCAAGGCGACGATCAGGGCTCTCGTCATCAAGAACGGTGCCATCTTCGCCGATTCCATCCAGTGCCCGGCCGGGACGGACGCGATCATCTCGGTGAAGGTCGCCATCGGCACCAGTGACGCGAGCGCCGGAATCCCCAGCAAGACCATCTGCGGCCGCAACCTCTCCGGCGACCACCCCGGCGACGCGGGCGCGGGCGGCGGCCAGTTGGTGAAGGGCGACTGCGTGGACGATCAGGCCAAGGAAGTCCCCTGCGGCAGCGGGGGCAGCGGTGTGAGCAAGGTGCTCGACCTGACGAAGACGGCCAAGGAATGCCCGCCCGGGACCGACAACCCCCTGGAGCTGTTCCCGAGCCCGGGCAGGCCGTACAACGCGATCTGCACCACCAAGGCCTGACGGTCCGGGTCACGCCACGGCCGGTGAGGCCCGCGCTTCACCGGCCGTGCGGTGCCTTCGTGTCGTCTTACGACACCGGGTCCGGGGTACGGCCCTCACCGGCACCGGCACTGCGGAACAGGGCCGTCCAGAGGAACGGCTCGCCGAAGTGCGGGGACTCGGACGGTTCGTCGTGCATGCGGCGCAGTTCGATCTCCGTCAGGCCGGCGAAGATCCGGCGCAAGGACTCCGGCGTGTAGGCCAGGCCGCCGTGGAGGCCTCCGGTCTGTTCGTAGAAGGAGGCGTCGGGGAGTTCGGAGCCCATGCCCCTCTCGCCGGCCGCGAAGCAGGCGAGGGCGAAGTGGCCGCCGGGGGCGAGGACGTTGTCGAGGAGGCCGAGGTAGCTGATGCGACGGTGCGGCGGCAGGTGGTGGAAGCAGCCGGAGTCGTAGATAAGGTCGTACGGGCCGGTCAGCTCCACCCCCGCGAGGACGAAGGCGTCGCCGCAGTGGAACCGTACGCCGGCCCCCGCCTCCCGCGCGCGGTCCTCGGCCCAGGCGATGGCCCCCGGGGACAGGTCCACCGCGTCGACCTCGAACCCCAGGGACGCGAGGTGGAGGGCGTTACGGCCCGGGCCGCAGCCCAGATCCAGGGCGCGGCCCGGGGCGATCAGGCCGCGGTCCACGTACGAGACGAGGCTCTCGTCGGGCTTCGCCACGAAGAACGGAACCGGCTTCGTCCGGTCCGCGTAGAAGCTGTCCCACCAGGGGGCCCCGTCGGCCGTCCAGCGGTCGGACTCCCGTGCGAACAGGCCGTCCAGAAGCCTGAGTACGTCGTCCATCGTGTGTATGTCGCGGTCCACGCGGCCCCCCGTCCCGGAGGGTGAAATCGTAGATCCGCTCGGCTCCGGAGCACAGTTCCGCACCCGTCGACGGCGGTCGTCCGAGGTCGTGGGCGAGCGCCTGATGGCCTCGTGTCGGCGATGTCGCATCCCCCCTCATGTGTGGGCTCTTCGGGGGTGAGGGTGCCCGCCGAGCGGCGGGAAGGGGGTTGTTCCGGCTCCCCCAGAGGCTGTTTCTTTCGCGGTGTGCCGCGTTCCGTGTTCCGCTTGTGCGCCGGTCCAGGGCCGAGGAGTTGACGCCGTAGTAGCAACGGTTCGATGGGCATTCGGACTTGACCGAGGCGTTACCCTCCGCGTGGCCGAGCGCGTGGCGGACACCCCACCGGCCGGGCAGAGCGTGGAGAGTGGGGGCAGCGGTACGGACGACGAAGGAGGATCGATGGTGGGTGTCGTGGCGAGCCAGCGGAACGGGGGACCCGGACAGGCCATGGAGGGGCCGGGGGCGCGGGACCGACTCCTGCGCGCCGGGCGCCAGTTGTTCGCCGCGTACGGGTACGCGCACACGAGCGTCGAGGCTCTGTGCGAGCAGGCGAAGGTGCCCGTCCATATCTTCCGGCAGGAGTTCGTCTCGCGGGAGGTGCTCCTGATGGCGATCTACGACGAGGTCGCGACCCACGGGCTGCGCGCCGCCGAGAACGCCCTGATGGCCGAGGGGATGGAGGACTGTCCGACGGCGCGCCGGGTCCGGCTGCTCTTCGACGCCTATGTGAAGGCCGTCACCGAGGACCCGTGCGCGGCCAGGGTGGCGTTCGTCGAGGTGCTGGGGGTGAGCAGGGAGGTGGACAACCACCTCGCGACCTGGCGGGCGATGTGGATCGAGTTCCTGACCTCCGAGGCCGAGCGGGCCGTGCGACGGGGCGAGGCGGTGCCGAGCGACCACGCCGTGACGGTCACGGTGCTGAACCACTCGGTGGACGAACTCATGGCCCACCACGGCCGCCGGCCCCGGCAGGTCGACGCCGCATGGCTGACCGATGAGCTGACCCGGCTCTCGCTGGCCATGATCCTGTCGTCCTGACACACCCCGTTGCCGGGACGGCAAACACCGGACGGCGAATAATAGGGAGATGGAAGAAGACGGACAGCGCCCGGCGCACGTCGAGCGTACGGACGACGAGATCTCGACCGTCCTGACCGGCGTCGGGCCGAGGCTGCGCGCTCTGCGTCAAGAGCGCGGCACGACGCTGGCACAGCTCAGCGAGACGACCGGGATCTCCCTCAGCACCCTCTCGCGCCTGGAGTCGGGCGGCCGTAAACCCACGCTCGAACTGCTGCTGCCGCTGGCCAAGGCGTACGGGGTGCAGTTGGACGAACTCGTCGGCGCCCCGGCCACCGGCGACCCGCGCATCCACTTCCGCCCCTTCACCCGGGACGGCATGACCTTCGTGCCCCTGACCCGGCACCTCGGCGGGCTGCACGCGTACAAGCAGATCCTGCCCGGCGGGCGCGGGGCCACGGGTCCGCTGGAGCAGCGGGTGCACGAGGGATACGAGTGGGTGTACGTACTGGCGGGGCGGCTGCGGCTGGTGCTGGGTGAACACGATCTGGTGCTGACGGCCGGTGAGGTCGCCGAGTTCGACACGCGTACGCCCCATGCGTGGGCCAGTGCCGGGCCCAGGCCGGTCGAATTCCTCAGCCTGTTCGGGGAGCAGGGGGAGCGGATGCACGTGAGGGCCCGGCCCGCGGGGCGGTGAGGTGGTGCGAACGCCGTGCGGGGCAGGGCTCAGGGGCGGAACGGCCGCGCTGGGCAGCGTTCAGAGGCGGAGGCCCGGCGGGAAGCCCGTCCAGCACAGCTCGTCGGGCAGGTGCCGCATGTCGTTGCAGATCAGGACCGACGCGGGGCGATCAGGGCTGTAGCGGATGACCGTCAGCGACGCGTTGCCGTGATTCAGCCCGAGCCGGCGCCATTCCGGTGCGGCCATGGCGTCCCGTACGGGCCGCCCACGCCCCACGCCTGGTGCATCGCGTCGGCGTAGGCGGCCGCCAGTTTGTGTTCGCCGGTGGGGCCGGGGTGCGTCCCGTCGTACGTGTCCCGGTGGATGTCGTATCCCGGTGGGCGGGAGGCCAGCAGGATCGGGGACATCGGGTCGTCGAGGTCGGCGACGGCCTTCGCCAGGAGTTCGTTGAAGCGGTCGCACTCGGCGGCGAACGGGGCGTCCGACTCGGCCCGTACGTTCGGTATCACGGGCAGGAGCACCATCTTGACGTGCGGGTTCGCGGTGCGGGCCGCCGTGATGAACGCTCTTGCGTTCAGGGCGGTCTGACCGCTGTCCGTGTAGAACCCGAGGTCTATCAGGCCGAGCGAGACGAGCAGGATGTCCGTGCGGTGCTCGGTGACCGTGTCGGCGATCACCGGGGCCATGTGCAGCCAGCCCTCGCCCCAGCCGGCCAGATGGGCACGGGCCTCGGCGGGGAAGTCCGGTGCGCCGTACTCGTAACTGACGGGGCTGTCCGCCCCGGTGTCGTACAGCTCGCTGCGCGGGCCGACGATCGCGAACGGGGCGCCGAGGGTGGAGGCGAGGTGCTGCCACATCCGGTAGCGCCAGGTGAAGTCGCCGGCGCGGCCGATCGTCATGGAATCGCCGACAAACGTGAAACGCATGGCGTCATCATCGCGGATCACCCCTGCGACCTGCGACGTGACGATGGACACTGGCGTCATGCCTTCGTACCTGACTGTGTCCGGAGCCGTCGCGCTGCTCCTCCTCGCCGGGGCGGCTCCGGCCGTGGCCGGAGACGGGGCCGATCAGAGCTTCACGATCGAGGACCCCCGGATCACCGAGTCCAGCGGCCTCGCGGCGAGCCGCGCCCACCCCGGCATCTACTGGACGCACAACGACAGCGACGACGGCCCGTACGTCTACGCCGTCGACTCCCGCACCGGGAAGACCGTCGCGACGATCACGATGCGCGGGGTGGGGCGGCCGCGCGACGTGGAGGCCATCTCGCTCGGGCCCGACGGCAATCTGTACGTCGGTGACATCGGCGACAACCTGAACGGCAGCTGGGACCACGTCTGGATCTACCGCTTCCCGGAACCGAAGCAGCTGCGGGACGCGACGGTCGACGCCACACAGTTCGATGTGACGTACGCGGACGGCCCGCGCAACGCCGAGGCGCTGATGGTCCACCCCACGACCGGGCGGGCCTACATCGCGTCGAAGAACGAGGACGGCGGCAGACTGTACGAGGGCCCCGCGAAGCTCACCACCGGCGCCACCAACGTCTTCCGGCGGGTGGGGGAGGTGCCGTGGGTGACGGACGGGGCGTTCTCGCCGGACGGTAAGGAGCTGGTGCTGCGCTCGTACTTCAGCGCCCGTGGGTACGCCTTCGAGAACGGCAGGCTCGGCGCCGACCACGCGGTCCGCGCACCGCTGCAGCGGCAGGCCGAGTCGGTGACGTACACGGCGGACGGCTCGGCGCTGATGTTCGGCTCGGAGGGGAAGCGGAGCGACGTGGTGCGGGTGGACGTGGACGGAAGCGGAGGCGGAAGCGGAGGCGGGGACGGCGGGAAGTCGCCGTCCCGGGGCGGCGACTCGTCGGCGTCGTCCGCCGGGGCGAAGGACGGAGAGGTGAAGGGGACGACCCTGACCGGTGTGCTGGTGCTCGCGGGGATCGGCGTCCTGGTGTTCATGGGGCGGCGGCGGAAGGGGAACTGACGTTCCGGTCCGCCACGGTGCGCATAGGATCGGGCAGTTATGGAGAACCGAATGATTCCCGGACCCGGGCCCTTCGCCACCGCCCGGCTGGACGCGCTGCCGCTGCGGGTCGCGTACGCGGACGAGATGGCCGCGGTGCTGGACGACCCGGCCCTGCACACCTACACCGGAGGCACCCCGGAGACCGCCGACGAGCTGCGGGCCCGCTACGAACGCCAGACCGCCGGTTCGCCGGACCCCGGGGTGGGCTGGTGGAACTGGGTGCTGCGCGTACGGGACGAGGGCTGCCTGGCCGGTTACGTACAGGCGACGGTGAACGAGCAGGACGCGGAGGCGGAGATCGCCTGGGTGGTCGGAACGCGGTGGCAGGGACTGGGATACGCGAAAGAGGCCGCGGTGGGTCTGGTCGCCCACCTCGCGGGGGTGCGGGAGGTCCGTACCGTCGTCGCCCATGTCCATCCGGACCATGACGCCTCCGCCGCCGTGGCCGCCGCGGCGGGGCTGGTGCCCACGGAGGAGTGGTGCGACGGCGAACGGCGCTGGGAGCGGGGCGGAGTGGGCTGACGCAGACCCGGCGTTGTCAGTGGCGGTTGCGAGGATGACATCCGCCGGTGGAGAGCACCGGCGGATGCCACTTGCGGAGGGGACCTCATGGGCACCTGGGACACCGGCCATTTCGACAACGACACCGCTGCGGACTTCTCGGGAAGGCTGGACGACGCCCCGGAGGCCGAGCGGGCGACGTTGATCCGTGCCGCACTGAACGCCGTGATCGAGGCGCCGGACTACGAAGGGGAGGTCGCGGTCGCGGCGGCCGCTCTGGTCGGATCCCAGTGTCCGGGCGGGGAGGCCGTGACCACCGCCTACGGCCCCGACAAGCCGCTGCCCCCGCTCCCGGCGGACCTGCGCCCCCTCGCGGTGAAGGCCCTCGACGCGGTGCTGGGCGAATCCTCGGAGCTGCGCGAGCTGTGGGAGGAAGCGGGGGACAAGGAGTGGGCGCAGGGCGTGGCCCGGCTCCGTGAGGTCCTGGCGGCGGCCGGCTGATCAGCTCCGGGGGCGGCCGGCCCGGATCAGCTCGGCGACATCGAGGGTCACCAGGGCGCCGATCGAATCGGGCAGCGTGGCCATCTGCCCGGGGGCGTACACCTGGTGGCTGTCGTAACCGCCGCCCATGGGCTCGGTCAGGACATGCACCCGGCCGTGCTTGCGGTCGACGATCACATAGACCGGGATCTTTGCCTCGGCGTAGGCGGCGACCTTGTTGCGCAGGTCGTTGTTGTAGTTGCTGGAGGTGACCTCCAGCACGAGGCGGAAGATGGCGGGGTCGTAGCAGTTGTTCTCGATCAGATGCTCGTCGCGGTCGGCGTCGACGATCGCCAGGTCGGGGATGGCGTAGTCCTCGGGGCCGCCCGGGAGCCACAGGCCGATGCCCTGAAGGACTCTGGTCTCCTTGCCGTGGAGGCCCGCTGCCAGGAAGGGAATCGTGAGCGTGGTGAGTGCATCTGCGTGCGGGCCGTCCGGGGGTGGGGCCACGGTGATGACGCCTCCGATGATCTCGACGCGGTAACCCGGGTGCTGCTCCATGAGGCTGTTGGCCGTTTCGAGCAGCGATTCCGGCTCACCGTCACAGGGGTGCTCGACTGCTGCTGCAGACATTGCGGGCCTCCTGAAGGGGTGATGTCGAGGCCATCATCGTAGGACGATCCGGCCGCCCGCGCCGGGAAGCCGTTCCGCCACCCGGTCGAGTGAACGACGAAGGGCCCCGCGCACAGGCGGGGCCCTTCCTGTTCGTACGGGTACTCGTTACAGCTTCTCGATCGCGTAGTCGATGCAGGCCGTCAGCGCCTGGATGTCCGACGGGTCGATCGCCGGGAACATCGCCACGCGCAGCTGGTTGCGGCCCAGCTTGCGGTACGGCTCGGTGTCGACGATGCCGTTGGCGCGCAGCACCTTGGCGACGGCCGCGGCGTCGATCTCGTCCGCGAAGTCGATCGTGCCGATGACCTGCGAGCGCTTCGCCGGGTCGGCGACGAACGGGGTCGCGTACTTCGACTCCTCCGCCCAGCCGTACAGGTTCCGCGCCGAGGCGGCCGTGCGGCCGACCGTGAAGTCCAGGCCGCCCTGGGTGTTCATCCACTTCAGCTGCTCGTTGAGGAGGAAGAGCGTGGCCAGGGCCGGGGTGTTGTACGTCTGGTTCTTGAGGGAGTTGTCGATCGCCGTGGGCAGGCTGAAGAACTCCGGGATGTGCCGGCCCGACGCGTGGATGCGCGCGGCGCGTTCCAGGGCCGCCGGGGAGAAGACGCCGATCCAGAGGCCGCCGTCGGAGGCGAAGGACTTCTGCGGGGCGAAGTAGTAGACGTCCGACTCGGTGATGTCGACCGGCAGGCCGCCCGCGCCGGAGGTGGCGTCCACCAGGACCAGGGAGCCCTCGTCGGCGCCCGCGACGCGCTTGACCGGCGCGGCGACACCGGTCGAGGTCTCGTTGTGCGTGAACGCGTAGACGTCCACGCCCGCCTCGGCGCTCGGCTCCGGGTGGGTGCCCGGGTCGGAGGCGATCACGGTCGGGTCGGCCAGCCACGGGGCGAGCTTGGCGGCCTTCGCGAACTTCGACGAGAACTCGCCGAAGGTGAGGTGCTGGGACTTCGTCTCGATGAGTCCGTGCGTCGCGATGTCCCAGAAGGCGGTGGAGCCGCCGTTGCCCAGGATCACCTCGTATCCCTCGGGGAGGGAGAAGAGGTCGCGCACGCCCTGACGCACCGCGCCGACCAGGTTCTTGACCGGGGCCTGGCGGTGGGACGTACCGAGAAGAGACGTACCGGTGGCGGCCAGCGCGTCGAGCGCCTCCGTCCGCACCTTCGAAGGACCGGCGCCGAAGCGTCCGTCGGCGGGCTTGATGTCAGCGGGAATCTGGATATCGGCCACGAACCGGAGCGTAGTACCTCAAGGACGGGGTCGAGGACCGTGTCCGTCGGATGAGACACCCACTCCGGCTCGTGGACCACATCGAACGGCGGATCAGCCCAGCTCGACCGGCAGGTCGTACAGGTCGTTCTGGGTGACGATCGGTTTGTTCCGCAGCTCGGACGCCGGAACGGCGAGCTCCAGATCCGGGAACCGTTCGTACAGCGCGGGCAGAGCCACCCCCGCCTCCAGCCGGGACAGCGCCGCACCCGGGCAGACGTGCGGGCCGTGGCCGAACGCGATGTGGCGGTTGGGGGAGCGGGTGATGTCGAAGTCACCGGCCGTCGGCCCGTACTGCGCCTCGTCGCGGCCGAGCGCGCCGAAGGAGACGATCAGCGCCTCGCCCTTGGGCAGGACCTTCTCGCCCACCTCGATGTCCTGCGTGGCGAACCGGATCAGCACGTGAGAGGTGGGCGTGTTCCAGCGCAGCGTCTCCTCGATCACGTTCTCCCACGGCACCTCCCCGCTCAGCACCTGCTTGCGCTGCTCGGGGTGGGTCTGGAGTGCGGCGACCGCGTTGACGACGAGGCTGATCGTGGTCTCGTGACCGGCCGCGATGATCAGCTGGAGGGTGTTGACGATCTCCTCGTCGGTGAGGTGGTCGCCGTCCTCCGAGGCCGCGATCAGGGCGCTGGTGAGGTCGTCGCCCGGGTTCTCCCGCTTGGCGTCGACGATCTTCGTGAAGAGCGCGGTGAGGTCTGCCATCATCTGCGGGACCTCCTCGGGCGGCGTCTGCGTCGAGAAGAACTTCTCGAAGAGCTCCTTCAGCCGCGGGTGGTCCGCGCTGTCCACGCCCATCAGCTCGCTGATCACGTTCATCGGCAGCGGGTACGCGAACTCCGCCTTCAGGTCGACCTTCTCGCCCTCGGGCAGCGCGGCCAGCCGGTCCAGGCTCGCCGTGGTCAGTGCCTCGATGCCGGCCCGCAGCCGCTCCACCCGCTTCACGGTCAGTGCCTGCGCGACCAGGGTGCGCAGCCGGCGGTGGTCCGCGCCGTCGACCGTGAGCATGGAGCGGCCCGGGTTGGCGAGCCCGATCAGCGGCCAGTCCATCGGTATCTCGCCGCGCTGCCAGGCGCCCCAGACGTTGATGTCCTTCACGAGCCGGCTGTCGGTGAGCAGCTGCCGTGCCTCCGCGTGGTGGGTGACCGCGTAGCAGTGCACCCCGCCCGGCAGTTCCACCTCGGCGAGCGGGCCCGCGGCCCGCAGCCGGGCGCTCTCGCCGTCGAGGTCGGTGACGAAGGGGTCGAGGGCGATCCGGGTCATCTCTGGCCTCCGAGGGCGGTTTTGAGGGTGCTTCCGATGGTGGTTCCGAGGGCGGGCGTGGGCGTGAAGACCACCGGCAGGTCCGTCAGACCCCGCAGCCACGGGGACGGGCGCCGGGTGAGCTGCTCGGCGGGGACGGCGAGGTCGATGTCCGGGAGCCGGTCCAGCAGCACCTCGATGCCGGTACGGGCGATGACCTCGGCGGTCTCCTGGGCCGGGAACGGGCAGCGGTGCTCGCCGTGGCCGAAGGAGAGGAACGCGTTGTTGCCGCCGGTCAGCGCGGAACCGTCGGTACGGACCTGCGGGTCCGCGTTGGCGGCGGCGATGCCCAGCAGCAGCAGGTCGCCCGCCTGGATGTGGCGCCCGCCGAGGCGGGTGTCGCGCGACACCCAGCGGCCCGCCACGTTCTGCGTCGGAGTGTCCTCCCAGAGCACCTCGTTCATGGCCTCGGCGACGCTGTGCCGGCCGCCCGAGAGGGAGGCGGCGAACCGGTCGTCGGTGAGCATCAGCCGCAGCGAGTTGCCGATCCAGTCGGCGGTCGGCTGGTGGCCCGCGGCCATCATGACCATCAGGTCCTGGGCGACCTCCTCGTCGGTGAAGCCGCCGGTGTCGGCGAGCATCCGTGTCGCGACGTCGTCGCCGGGCGCGGCGTGCTTGTCGACCAGCAGCTGGACCATGGACGAGGCGAGGTGCTGCTGCCCGGCCAGCGCCCGCTCCCGGCCGTCGATCATGTCGTTGATCGAATCGACGAGCTCCGCGCCGACGGTGTTGCTGAAGCCGTAGATCTTCGCCAGGACGAGGGCGGGGAGCAGCATCGCGTACTCGGCGATGATCTCCGTCCCGCCCGTGGAGCAGAACCGGTCGATGAGCCCGTCGGCGAACTCCTCGGCGTACCGCTTCAGGGCGAACGGGTTCACGGACTCCAGCGCGTTGCTGATCATCGCGGCGCGCTCGGTGTGCCGGGGGCCGACCGTGTAGAGGATCGACGGCTGCTTGCGGCCGATCATCGGCAGCAGCGGCCAGTCGTCGGGGATGCGGTCCCACTGGTTCCACAGGCCGGAGTCGCGGCTGAACAGCACCGGGTCACCGGTGACCTGGTGCAGCTCGCGGTAGCCGAGCACCAGCCAGGCGGGTACGTCGCCGTCGAGGACGACGGGCGCCACGGCACCGTGGTCGCGGCGCATCTCCCGGTACAGCCGGGTCGGTTCGGTCTGGAACCGGGGGCCGGAGAGCGGAGCGCGGCCCTGGGACACGGGACAGCCGGCGGGTGGCGCCGGGGGCTGGGTCACGAGGTGGGCTCCGGGGTCTTCGCCGGCGTGATCTCCGGACCGGCGGCGGACGGGGTGGCGGCCTTGCGCTGCGAGAGGGCGTGCAGGTGCTCGACCAGCGTGATCAGTACGTACTTGCTGGACGAACGGTCCCGGGCGTCGCACTCCACCAGGGGCACGTCGTCCGAGAGGTCGAGCGCCTCGCGTATCTGCTGTTCGGTGTGGAGCGGGCCGCCGAAGTCGTTGCACGCCACGATGAACGGCGTGCCGTGGTGCTCCAGGCGGTCGATCGCGTACCAGGAGTCGGCGAGCCGGCGGGTGTCGACGAGGACGACGGCGCCGAGCGTGCCCGAGAACAGCCGGTCCCACAGGAACCAGAACCGTTCCTGGCCCGGGGCGCCGAAGAGGTACAGCACCGAGCGTTCGTCGAGCGAGATCCGGCCGAAGTCGAAGGCGACGGTCGTGGACGTCTTCGCGTGCACACCGTCGAGGTGGTCGACGGCCTCGCCCGCGCGGGTCATGGTCTCTTCCGTGTTCAGCGGACGGATCTCGCTGACGGACCGGACCATGGTGGTCTTGCCGACCCCGAAGCCGCCGACGACAACGATCTTCAGTCCGTTGTCGGCCGTCGGCCGCAGGGCGGCACGGTCAGAGGTTGCGGAGTCCAACGAGCACCTGTTCCAGGATGTCGGGGTCGGGGAGCCGGTCCGCGACACGGGCGGTACGGGGGTGGCGGGCGCTGATCCGGCCGGTGTCCAGCAGATCGGACAGCATGATCCGGACGATGCTGACGGGCAGGCCGAGGCCCGCCGCGATCTCCACGACCGCGGTGGGCCGGGTGCACATCCGCAGGATCGTGACGTGCTCCGACTGCATGCCGGGGGCCGGCTCGCACTCGGAGACCACCAGCGTCACCAGGTCGAACGCGTCCGAATCGGACCGGCTGCGGCCACCGGTGAGGGTGTACAGCCGGTCCGGGGTGTCGTCCCGGCCGGGGCGGGGGCGAGTCATACGGATGCGGTCGCGTCGGCTGCGGTGGCCGAGGGGGAGCGCGGCGGGGCGCTCAGGTGCTCGCCGAGCTGCTCGACGAGTTCGCTCATGTTGTGGCCGATGAGGCCGACGTCGGCCTCGTCGGAGGCGACGACCGCGAGATGGGCGCCCGCGCCCGCCTCGACGATGAACAGCACACCGCCGTAGAACTCCGCCATCGCGGACCGTACGCCGCCGGTGCCGTCACCGAACTCGACGGACGCGCCGTGCGAGAGGCTCTGGATACCGGCGGAGATCGCGGCCAGCTGATCGGCCTGGTCGACGGAGAGCTCGGGGGTGCGGCACAGCTTGAGGCCGTCCCTGGACAGGACGAGGGCGTGGCGGGTGCCGGGGGTGCGCTCCAGGAGCCCCTCCAGCAGCCAGTTGAGCTTCTCGTCGGTGGTCGCGGTCATCGGGTGTTGCCTTCTTCCGGGTGCGGGGGATTGGGCCGGACAGCCTGGCGGAAGCTGCTGAAGCGGGCTGCCTGTTCCTTGGGGTCGGCGGTACGGGGCCGGGGGGTCGCGGCGCCGTCGGAGTGGGCCTGGGCACGGGCCTCGGCGGCGGCGAGGGTGCGGCCGCGGGGGCGCTTGGGGAGCCCGCTCTCGCCGAACCGGGGGAGGTTGCGGGTGGTCTCGGACGAGGGGGAGTCCGGGGCGCCCGGGGCTTCGGCGGCGGGAGTCGTGAGGGCCGTGGTGGCCGTTCCGTGCGCGGGCTCCGGCTCGGGCATCGGCTCGGACGCCGGGCCGGACGCCGGGCCGGACGACAGCTCCGCGACCGCGACCGGGGGCGGCACCTGCACCGGCACCGCGGCCCGGGTGAGGAGCTCCTGCGGGAGCATCATCAGGGCGCCCGTGCCGCCGCGCGCGGACGGCCGGAACGACACGGTCAGACCGTGCTTGCGGGCCAGCCGGCCGACGACGGCGAGGCCGAGCCGGGTGCCGGAGAGCCCCGTCAGATCCTGGTGGGTGGCCGACACCGCACGCTCGGCGCGGCGCAGCTGCACCTCGCTCATGACCAGGCCGCTGTCCTCGACGGTCAGGACGATGCCGGCCGGTACCTCCTCGACGTACACATGGACCTCGGCCGTGGGCGGCGAGAAGTTGGCGGCGTTGTCGAGGAGTTCGGCGAGTGCGTGCATGACGCCCTCGGCGGCGTGGCCGGCGACCGCGACGTCGCTGGTCGAGTGGAGACGTACCCGCTGATAGCCGCTGATCCGCCCCATCGCGCCGCGCAGGATCGACTCCATCACGATCGGCTTCGCCCAGCGCCGCCCGGAGCGGGCACCGGTCAGCACGGCGATGGAGTCGGCGAGCCGGCCCGCCTGGGCGGTGCGGTGGTCGAGATGGAGCAGATCGCCGAGCACGTCCTCGGCGGAGTGCCGGTGCTCCATCTCGCGCAGGTCGGCGAGCATGCCGGTGGCCAGGGCCTGCATCCGGCCGGCGGCGTTGGCGCAGGCGACGATCGCGGCGGAACGCTCGGTTTCGCTGCGGGCCGCGCGGGCGGTGAGCCGCTCGACCTCGCCGGTGAACCGTTCGGTGTCGGCGGCGGCCTGCGCGGTGATCCGGGCGGTCTCGGCCTCGGCGGCGGCCTTGATCCGGGCGGTCTCGGCGGTGAACCGCTGGCCCTCGGCCGCGGAGGCGGACACGAGCCGGCTGATCTCGCCGGTGAACCGCTGGGTCTCCGCCGCGAGACGGGCGCGCAAGCGGTTCGCGGTGGCGCGGGCGTGGACGGCGGTGGCCACGGCGGCGGACAGCGCCACGGCGGCGGCGCCCGCACCCCAGGCCGACGTGGTCCGCACCGAGTCGAGGGCGGCGACGATCGCCCACAGGCACAGGGAACCGGTGACGACCAGTGAGATCAGCAGGGCCAGCGCGGTCGGCCGGGATGAGGGGCGCAAGTGGAGTCCTTGGGGGCGGACGGGACGAACGGGGGCTTACGGGGGTTTGCTGGGCAGACGTGGCCTACGGGTCCGACGGGGACAGTTCGGTACGGAGGGGGGTGAACGCGACAACTGGAGCTGATGATTCCCAGACAAGTCGTGGTCATTATATGAGAATTGACGCTCCCTTTGGGAAGTGCTTGTGGCGTTCTCTGTCACGTATGTGACTACGCATCCGACGTATTCCGACGTATTGACGTATTCGTATGGACGTATTCGGGGGACTCGCACGGGTGCGGGCCGCCGGGTGACCGGATCGGCGGCATCCTGGGCCCATGGCCGCACATCAGAAACCGACGGAGCGCGACGCACTCGCACGGGCCCTGCGCACCGCGGTCCGCGGGGAGGTCGATTTCGGCCCCACCGCACGGGCGCTGACGACGATGGACGCCTCCAACTACCGCCGCGTACCGCTCGGTGTCGTCACCCCGCGCGACGCCGACGACGTGGCCGCCGCGCTCGCCGTCTGCCGCGCGCACGCGGTGCCCGTGGTCCCGCGCGGCGGCGGCACCTCCATCGCCGGGCAGGCCACCGGCACCGGTGTCGTCCTCGACCTCACGCGCCACATGCGCAGGATCGTCGAGCTGGACGCCGGGTCCCGTACCGCGGTCGTCCAGCCGGGCGTGATCCTGGACGATCTGCGCACCGCCGCCGCCCCGCACGGACTCACCTTCGGCCCCGACCCCTCCACGCACAGCCGCTGCACGCTGGGCGGCATGATCGGCAACAACTCCTGCGGCGCGCACTCGGTCGCGTGGGGCACCACCGCCGACAACGTGCACGGCCTGACCGTGGCCCGCTACGGCGGCGGCACACTGCGGCTGGGCCGGGAGTCCCCACTGCCCGGAGGGCTATTCGGCCTCCCCGGGTTCATCGCCGCGAACCTCGCCCTCCTGCGTACCGGATTTCCCGAACTCCCGCGCCGCATCTCGGGATATGCCCTGGACGCGCTCCTCCCCGAGCGCGGAACGGACCTCGCCCGCGCCTTCTGCGGCAGCGAGGGCACGCTCGGCGTGGTGACGGAGGCGACCGTACGGCTGGTCGAGGCACCGGCGGCCCGCGCGCTCGCCGTACTCGGTTACGCGGACGAGTCCGCGGCCGCCGAAGCCGCCGCCGGCCTGCTCCCGTACCACCCGCTGACCGTGGAGGGCATGGCCGCCGACCTCGTACGGGAACCGGCCGGGCTGCCGCGCGGCGCGGCCTGGCTCTTCGTCGAGACGGGGGGCGCCACCCCGGCCGAGGCGCGGGCGCACGCCGAGCGCATCCTCCGGGCGGCCGACGCGCAGGCCGGTGCGGTCGTCACCGACCCGGCCGGGCAGCGGTCCCTGTGGCGCATCCGCGAGGACGCGGCGGGCACCGCCACCCGGATGCCGGACGGCACGGAGGCCTGGCCCGGCTGGGAGGACTGCGCCGTACCGCCCGCCCGCCTCGGCCCCTACCTCCGCGACTTCCGCGCCCTGCTCGCCGCCCACGGCCTGCGCGGCACCCCGTACGGGCACTTCGGCGACGGCTGCATCCACGTACGGATCGACTTCGACCTGCTGAACACCGACGGAGTCGCCCGCTTCCGCCGCTTCTCCGGGGAACTGGCGGACCTCGTCGTCGCGCACGGCGGCTCCCTGAGCGGGGAACACGGCGACGGCCAGGCCCGCGCCGAACTGCTCCCGCGCATGTACGGGGACGAACTGGTCGCCCTCTTCTCCCGGTTCAAGGACATCTGGGACCCGGACGGCGGCATGAACCCCGGCATCCTCGCCCGCCCCGCCCGGCTCGACGAGAACCTCCGCTTCGAGGTGCTGCCGAAGCGCCCGGTGGACGTCACGTTCGGCTACCCGCACGACGGCGGGGACTTCTCCTCGGCGGTACGCAGATGCGTGGGCGTCGCCAAGTGCCGTACGGCCGAGCCGGCGGGCGTGGGCGTGATGTGCCCGTCCTTCCGCGCGACCGGCGAGGAGGCCCACTCCACCCGCGGCCGGGCCCGGCTGCTGCACGAGATGCTCGCGGGCGAGGTGATCACGGACGGCTGGCGGTCGACGGAGGTGCGCGACGCGCTCGATCTCTGCCTGTCCTGCAAGGGCTGCCGCAGCGACTGCCCGGCGGGCGTCGACATGGCCACGTACAAGGCGGAGTTCCTGCACCACCACTACCGGGGACGGCTGCGCCCGGCGGCCCACTACGCGATGGGGCGGCTGCCGGGCTGGCTGCGCCTCGCCGCCCCGTTCGCGGGCGTGCTGAACGCGCTGGCCGGGGTGCGCCTCCTCGCCGCCCTCGCCAAGCGGCTGGCGGGCGTCGCACCGGAGCGCGGGATTCCGGTCCTGGCGCGGGAGACGTTCACCCGGTGGCTGAACCGGCGCTGGGGCAAGGGCACGTTCATCTTCTCGAACGACGAGGTGGCCATGGTCTGGCCCGACACCTTCACCGACCACCTCTCGCCCGAGGTGGGCCGGGCGGCGGTGCGGGTCCTGGAGGCGGCGGGCCGCCACGCGATCCCCGCCGGGCGCGGGCTGTGCTGCGGCCTGACCTACGTATCGACGGGCCAGCTCGACAAGGCCCGCAAGGTCATGCGCCGGACCCTGGACCGGATGGGCGTCTGTCTCGGCGACCCGCTCGTCGTCCTGGAACCGAGCTGCGCCGCGACTCTCCGCACGGACCTTCCCGAACTCCTCCCCGACGATCCGCGCGCCACCGAACTCGCGGGGTCGGTAAGGACGTTGGCGCAGTACCTGGAGGAGTACGCCCCCGACTGGCAGCCACCCCGCCTGGACCGCCCGGTCACCGGCCAGACCCACTGCCACCAGCACGCCGTCCTGGGCGACGCGGCGGACCGCCGCCTGCGCGAACGGGCCGGACTGACCGGCGAGTTGAGCGGCGGCTGCTGCGGACTGGCCGGAAACTTCGGCTTCGAGCGCGGCCACTGGGAGGTATCGGCGGCCTGCGCCGAGGAGACCCTGCTGCCGGCGGTGCGGGCCGCGGAGCCCGGCACGGAGTTTCTGGCGGACGGCTTCTCCTGCCGGACGCAGCTGGAGCAGCTGGGCGGCGTACGGGCACGACACCTGGCGGAACTGTTGGCGGAGGGGCTGCCGCCGGAATCGGGCACTCCCTGCGACTGAGAGCCTGTCGGGTGGCCGGTTGATTACGCTGCGATGTAGTCCTCGACGGTGTTGGCTCGTGCGGTCTTGCGGTGGGATTCATGGCTCC
>NZ_JBHVSY010000042.1:0-44885 GCF_042884935.1 Streptomyces sp. NPDC058092 | reverse complement strand
GGTGGAGCCATGAATCCCACCGCAAGACCGCACGAGCCAACACCGTCGAGGACTACATCGCAGCGTAATCAACCGGCCACCCGACAGGCTCTTAGCGTCGGCATGTGTGCAGGGCTCGCCGGCCCCGCACCTGCATCCACCCGCGAGGCCGTGCCGCCTCCGCTCACGCACTGGAGCAACCATGACCGCGTCACCACATCCCGAACTCCGGACGGACCTCGTGGTCACCGACGCCCCCATCCCGGCGGACATCGCGGTCATCTCCGACGCGCTGGACCGTTTCAACATGGAGAACACGGGAGTCGCCGACCGCAAACCGCTCGCCGTCCTGGTCCGTGATCCCTAGACGCGCCAGGTGGTCGGTGGACTTACCGGACGCACCTCGCTCGGGCTGTTCTTCGTCGACCTCTTCTACCTGCCGCCTCAGCTGCGTGGCAGCGGGCTGGGAAGAGAGATTCTGCGGCAGGCTGAGGGCGAGGCCCACACCCGCGGCTGCCGCACGGCGGTGCTCTACACGATCACCTTCCAGGCCCCCGGCTTCTATCGGAAACAAGGGTGGAAGCGTCTGGGCGACGTCCCCTGTGATCCGCCGGGCACCAGCCGCGTCTTCATGACCAAAGAACTCACCGCATCGACCGGCAAACCCGTTCGGCCCCGGTAGGGCCGCCGTGCCCGTTCTGCTCCCGCCAGCGCCTTTGCCGGCGACCGCATCCGGGACGTCACGGTCCGGGGCAGTGGTGCCGTCTGGACTGCTCGACGCACTGGCCCGGGTACCCGATCCGCGTAGTCCGCGCGGGGTGCGGTTCCGCCTGGCGACGTTGCTCGCCGTCGGCGTGTGCGCGATGACCAGCGCCGGTCACAACTCCCTGACAGCTATTGCCGAGTGGGTACGCCGCTGTGACCAGGATGTCCTGGCCCGGCTGGGCTGTCCCTTCGATCCCTTCACCGGCAGGTTCAGAGCGCCGGGCGAGCGCACCCTGCGTGATGTGTTCGCCCGGGTCGACCCCGCGGTACTCACCGCCGCCGGTTTCGCCCGGCTCACCGCACTCCAACCCCGCTTGGTGAGCCCGACCGGCCCGGACGGGACCGTCGAGCGCGAACAGCGCCGCGCCCACGGCATCGCCCGGAGCGAGACGGACCGGCCGCATCGGCAACAAGGACAGGCGCAACCAGGTCATCTCCCGCACACGGTCCTGGCTAGGCACGGACACCGACGGTAAACCGCACTTCCCGCGCGTCCACGACACCGGCGACAACCGCTACCGCCTTGGACCCCACACCGCCTGCGACTGGACCCGATTCCAGAAACACACCCGCAAGGGCCTGGCCGACCACACAGAAGACGGCGACCTCGCGCTGCGACGCGCGCTCGCACTGGTCCGCGGCCGCCCCTTCACCGGAATCGACCCCGGCCGCTACGCCTGGGCCGAGCCCGCCATCGAGGAGATGGTCTCGGCGATCACGCACGTCGCGTACGAACTGTCTACGCGCCGCCGCGAAGCAGGAGATGTCCCCGCCGCCCTGTGGGCAGCCCGCCGAGGCCTACTCGCCGCCGAGGAGAACGAGACGCTGCACCGCCAGGTCTTCCTCGCCCACCACGCCGCTGGCGACATCGACGCCCTCCGTCAAGCCGCCGCAACCCTGACGAATATCAACGAACAGCTCGGCGGCGGGGTCGACATGGACGCCGAGACGGCGGAACTCCTGCGCAACCTGCTGCCCCGGCCCCTCATCACCCGCTGACCTGTAGGATCCGCGATTTCATGAGCATTTCCGCGTGATCATGAGCACCGCTCGAGCATTTCCGCGTGATCATGAGCAGTCACTACGTTCAGTAGCTGCCGGCCCCTTGGACCGCTCGACGCTCCCGCGAACGCCTCACGGTCGCCCTCTACGCCCACTTCCCCGGACAGATCGTCCACCCCGAGCGAACCGACCTCGATCGCAGCAAAGGTCGACTACGCCTACTTCGGGCAGGACGCATGGACCACATCGTCTACCTCGACACCTTCACCCTGCGCCTGGCCACATCATGGGAACTTCAGCGCCACCACCGCTGGCCCGACAGCTCCAACCCCCACCTCTTCGTCAACCGCAACACCGCCGTCGACGATTCCATCCCGCCCATTAGCGCCGCCGCCGTCCAACTGATCTTCCAGCGAGTCGGCCTTCCCCGCCGACCGCCTGCGCGTGGACCGCATCGTGGGCGAAGCCCGCCACAGCGCCGACCCCATCCGGCTGATGTGTCCCCCACCCCCCTTGCTGCACCCGTTGAGAAGGAGACAGGTGGTGCTGGCGCGGACGAGGTTGTCGATCGCGGTCAGCGGAGAAGCTACCGATGCCGGAACGCGGGAATCGGACATATGAGCCAAGGGTGACAGTCACCCGATTGGCCGGTCATGACTCTTTCGCGCCGTCAGACTCTTGGGAGGGAACGCGCCGGTGGGGCGTGGGTATGGGCGAGACGGGGTGGGCGTGACCGAGCGCGGTAGGGCCGACCGTGCCGTTCCGGGTGAGACGGGGCTGGGCGTGACGGACCACGGCGTCCCGCCCGCCCGCCCGGCCACGAAGGACCGGCCGGGCGGGCAACAGTACGGCGACGAGCTGCGGCAGGACGACAGGCCGGTGCGTGCGGTGCCGCGGCACGTAGCCTGCGTGATGGACGGCAACGGCCGCTGGGCGCAGCGGCGTTCGCTTCCCCGGACGGCGGGCCACCGGGCTGCGGAGACTACCGTCATCGACATCATCGAGGCGGCCCGGGCCGCCGGTGTCGAGTGGCTCAGCCTGTACGCCTTCTCCACCGAGAACTGGAACCGCCCGGGCACCGAGGTCGACTATCTGATGCGCTTGGTCCGCCGGGTCGTTCGGAAGCATGCGCCGTTGCTGCTGGCCCGTGGCATCCGCTGTCGCTTCCTCGGGGTCGCCGACCCGCGTATCCCCCGTGAACTGGCCCGAGACTTCGACGATCTGGCGGCGCTGACCGCCGACAACCGCGGGATGACGCTGACCGTGGCCTTCGACCACGGCGGGCGCCGGGACATCGTGGAGGCCGCAAGGTCGCTGATCCGCAGCAAGACGCCCGCGGATGAGGTGACCGAGCGGCTCTTCGCGGACCACCTGCCGTTCCCCGACACCCCCGACGTGGACCTCGTCATCCGTACCTCCGGCGAGCAGCGCATCTCCAACTTCATGCTCTGGCAAGTTGCCTACGCCGAGTGGGTCTTCCCCGAGGTGCTCTGGCCGGACTTCCGGGCCCCCGAGTTCCTCGCGTGCCTGCGTACCTACCGCCGCCGCGACCGCCGCTTCGGCGGCGTGCCGCCCCGGACGAACGGAGACCCATCATGACCACCGAAACCACGGACACGGCCGTCGAGGCACCCCTGTTCGGCCCGGAATCGCAGTTCAGCGCCTTCTTCGACGACCCGCGCTGGGCGCTGGCCATGATCCGCGCCACTGTGTTGGAGGCCGCTCACCCGCAGATCGGCGCCGCCCTCGTCGACAACTCCACCTTCGTCGCCCACCCCTGGCGCCGGCTTCGCAACACCTTCCTCAGCATGCGGCGCATGTTCGGCACCGACGTGGCGGAGCGCGAACGGGAAGCCGCTCGGCTCAACCGGCTGCACGCCCGCATGAGCGGCTCCGATTCCCGCGGCCGCGCCTACGACGCGATGGACCGCGCGACCCGGGCCTGGGTGGTCGCCACCCTCTTCG
Organism: Streptomyces sp. NPDC058092; assembly: GCF_042884935.1. Lineage (NCBI taxonomy): Bacteria > Bacillati > Actinomycetota > Actinomycetes > Kitasatosporales > Streptomycetaceae > Streptomyces > Streptomyces sp. NPDC058092. The sequence goes on along the minus strand of NZ_JBHVSY010000042.1, from coordinate 41,174 downwards.
AGAGCGCCGTCACCATGTGCCGGCTGAGCGGCCAGCCGCTCGACCAGGACACGATGGAGCGGATGTACGCCGAGTACCGCACGTTCCTCGCCGCGCTCGACGGCGACGCCGCAGAACTCCCCGAGGACCTGAACGACTTCTGGCGGTACTTCGACCGGGTCGTCGAAAACGAGCTGGAGAACACCGAAGCGGCCCGCGTCATTCTCTACCGGCTCTTCGACCATCTGCCTGCCCCGGCGCTGCTCGCGGGCGCGCCGACGCTGTGGGCGGCCGGCCGGGCCGTCGCCGGCCCGCTCCTTGGCGCGATCACCGTCGCCTCGCTCCCCGAGCCGTACCGGCGCAGGGCCGGGCTGCCGGAGATGCCCGGTGCCCCAACCCTCATGCAGGGCGCCTACCTCGCCGCCGGGCTCGCCCGCTTCCTGCCCGAGGGCTGGATCAGCGCCGAAAGCATCATCGAAGTCCTGTCCCTCTCACCTGGAAGCGACGACCCCCGCGCCCGGACCGTGGCCGCCCTGCGGGCCCGCATGAAGCGGGCGGCGGCCCTGCTCCGTCTCCTCACACCGCTGGGCGGCGACGCCAGCCCGGGCCCGGACCCGGCGCCTTCCGCGGGCACGGGAGAGGGCCGACGCTCAGCGGGGGAGTTCTTCCGCCAAGTGCTGGACCAGACCGGCGACGGCTACCTCGACTGGCCTGACCTCGCCGCCATGGCACGCGAACTGTCCACCCGCCTCGACCTGGACGAGCCCGAGGAGACCCGGCTCTACGACGCCTTCGCCGCCTGGTGGCGCGAGCTCCAGGCCGCTCTCGACACGGACGGCGACGGCCGCGTCAGCGCCGACGAGTACGCCGCCGCCATCCCCTCCCTCGCCGGACCCGCGCTCATCCGCGTCGCCGAGGTGCTCTTTGACGCCACCGACAAGGACGGCAGCGGGAGCATTGATGCCGACGAGCACCGGACCCTCTTCCGCACCGCCTTCCACCGCGACCTCAACCCCACCGACGGCGCCTACGGCCGGAGCACCTTCGTGGGTGACTTCCTCTCCTTCATGTCGGGCCGCCGCACGAGCACCCCGTACGACCCTCTTCTCGCCGACGCCTGACGAACTCGTGCACGTGGCGGCCAGGGCTGCACGCTCCTGCGCCCACGTCCGGACTTGCGGCTCAGGTGCCCGCGAAACTTCCATGAGCGGCAGGGCCTCCTCAACACGCGCTTCTCATCCACGCACTCGTCGCTCTGACAGCGCCGCCAGGCAGGCGGCAACATGGGAGAACCGTCCGCAGAAGTAATGATTCCCGTGCTGGCGACTGGGTCGGAGACCACGCCCAGATTACGGGGAGCTTTCCCCGCTGGCCGCGGCTCGGTTCGCGATGAGGTGGCTGATCCACTCTCGGTACTCGACGTGGCCGTTGGGCAGCGAAATCCGCCTCAAGCAGCTCGCAGTTCGCTGCCAGATCGCCCGCCGCAATTTCGCCATCCTTCGCATGGCCATCCACATCGCAGCCGCCGCCGTGGCGGGCTTGGCCCTCGTACTCCTGGTCGCCGTGTTCGAGTAGATGCCATTCGGTTGTCGGCGGACGCCGGGCTCAGAACTCGGGGGCGCCTGAGTCCGCGGGGCTGGGAATCGTGAGGTCCACGCGCACAGGGAGCCTGTCGGACTCCCCGGGCATGACGCCCGGGGCCTCGGTGGGTAAGTGCGAAGCCGCCGGTGCGCGGCAGGGTCAGGACTGCGTCCCGGTCGACGGCTGGTAGCACATGTCCTGGTCCTCGTTGACGAGGCCGGAAACGGCCGCCGCTACTCACAGCGACCAGCACGCCTACCGTCACGGAGCATTCTGCTCATGATCAGCATCCACAAGCAGCGCTCATCACACGCGGAATCAACTGTTTCTGCAGGAAGCGGTGCTCGCGGAACTGCGGTCCCTACATGACCGGCCCGAGCTCACCTGCCCAGAGGAGACGCGATGAAGCCGAACCGCATCGGAGGGCTCCGGTGGCGGGCCCGCCACGTCCTGGAAGCTGAGGCGAGTGCCCTGGCCCGTTGGGGCATCCACACCGGAGTTCAACTTTCCATCGGCCAGTGATCATCGAGAACGGGGGAGCGGATGAAGAAGGCATGGGAGAAGCGTCCGGGCGGCCGACTGGTATCGGCTGATGAGATCGGGCCCGTACCTGAACCATTCAGGCGCCCGCTGATCTGCGAGTTCTGCGACAGCGCCGTCGGACCGGTCCGCGGCTACAAGAACGTGCCGAACCTCTTCCGCCTGCTCAAGGGAACGCTCCACCAACCGGGTTGCGCCCTGAATCCGACCGAGTTCATCCAGGGCATCGCCCGCGGCTCGCACGGTCTGGCCCACGTCACCGACCAGGGTCTCCTGCGCCTCGAGTTGCCTGAGCACATCGACGCGATGCCGCCCTTCACAGCCCCGGACGACGAGACGGGCCCCGACGGCCCAGTCCGCAAGCGCGACACCACCACCGTGCGGCCCTACCTTCCGCCGGCTATCACCAGCGCGGCGAAGATCGCCCGATTCCTGCAGATGCACGGCTTCGACCCGAAAACCGTGGACCGCTTCCGCGTCAAACCGCACACGTGCGGGTGCCCGTGTCCGGGAGGGTGTCTCCGCGCTCGCTGGTTGCGGCGGGATCTTTCAGCGCGACGCGAGGGCGTCCGGGGTCATTCCGTAGATCAGCTGTCGGTGTTGTTGTCGGGTCGGTCCGCGATGCTCTGTCGTTGAGGAGGCGGTTTATGAATAGGCAGGGGCGGGCGGTCCGTACCCGGCATGCCCTGATCCGGGCTGCGGCCGAGGTGTTTGCCGAGGAGGGTTTTCCCCGGGCGTCGCTGAGGGCCATCAGTGACCGGGCCGGGGTCAGCAGCGGGGCGTTGCACTTTCATTTCGCCCATAAGCGGCAGTTGGCCGAGGCGGTCGAGGCGTCCATGGTGCTGCGGCGGATCACCGAGACGGCGTGGGCCCGGCAGGGCGACTGCCTGCAGGCGGTGGTGGATGCCACGCAGGAGCTGATGCGCTGTCTGGCCCGGGATCCCGTGGCGCGTGCCGGTTTCGAACTGGCCCGTGACGTCACGTGCTGTGCGTCCTCGCCTCTGCACGGTCAGTGGCAGCACTGGGTCGAGGAGTGTCTGCGCCGGGCCGAACGTGATGGCGTGCTCGGGGAGGGGGTGTCCTCGGCGGATGCGGCCCGGGCCATCGTGGCCGCGACGGTGGGTTTTCAGGTGCTCGGCCGCGGGGATGAGCTGTGGCTGTCCCCGCGCAGCGTCATGGGTTTCTGGGGGCTGCTGCTGCCCCGGCTCACCGGTGAGCCGGGCCCGGACGGCCTGATGTGCGCCGGTTCCGGTCCGCCGGCCTCCGGTTCCTGACCGGGCCGACCGGGGCCAGGGCCGGGACCGGGACCGGGGCCGGGGGCCGGGGCTGGGGCCGGGCGCGGAGTATCGGACTGTCCGGTCTGGTTTTTTCTGTCCTCCGGTGGATTCCGGTCTGCCCCGGCCGGGCCGGGGTGTCGTGTCCGGCGGCTCCGGGGGCCTCAACTCTCCTGATACACAAGGGATTTGCCGGTCGGGAGGTGTGTCTTAAAACCAGGGTGGCGGTGGGTACAGGCGTGCGGTTTAATGACCGGAAACCGGTTGTCCTGTTTTTTTGTGGCGACAGCTTTCGGGCGCGGGTACTCGTTCAAGTCGCACAGAAATCAGGACACTTGGGCACTAGACGGGGGAAATCGCGTGAATATTGGGCTGCTGGGTACCTTCGAAGTCGAAGTGAACGGGGTGTCCGTGCTTCCCACGGCGCCGAAGCCGAGGCAACTGCTCGCGTTCCTCGCGCTGCATGCTGACCGGGTGGTTCCCGTTGCGACGCTGACCGAGGAGTTGTGGGGCGACCGGCCGCCGCGCAGCGCCCGTACCACGCTGCAGACGTATGTGCTGCAGTTGCGGGAGCTCATCTCGGTGGCTCTGGAGCGGGGGCGGGCGCTGGAGGGGGAACGGCGTACGGCCAAGGATGTCCTGGTCACCCTGCCCGGCGGCTACCGTCTCGACAGCAGTGGCGGCACCGTTGATGTCCGGGAGTTCGAGCGTCTCTCCGGTATCGGCTACCGGGCGGTGGACGCCGGGGACTATCAGGGCGCCGCGCGGCAGTTAGGCAGAGCGCTCGCGCTGTGGAGCGGTCCGGTCTTCGCCGATGTGCAGACGGGGCCGCAGCTGGAGATGGAGGCCAAGCGCCTGGCCGAAATGTGGCTGTGTGCCCTGGGCCAGCGGATCGAGGTGGACCTGCGTCTGGGGCGGCACCGTGATCTGATCGCCGAGCTCACCGTCCTGGTCAACCGTTATCCCTCGCACGAGAACCTGCACGGCCAGTACATGCTGGCCCTGCACCGCTCCGGGCGGCGCGGCGAGGCCCTGGAGGCCTATCAGCGCATCCGGACGACTCTCGTGCGTGAGCTGGGACTTGAGCCGTCCTCCGGGCTGCGGCGGATGCAGCACAAGATTCTCATGGTCGGCCCCGAGCCCAGGCGCGGCCAGCCGGCGGACGGCGCCGGCGACCGTCTGGTCCGCAGCGGCTGAGCGCGCCGCACCCCACCAGGAGTCAGAGACCGCGGAGCCGGGGCACCCGCCCCGGCTCCGCGGTGTGCGGTGCGGGGGCGGGTGTTCCGGCTCCGCGGTGTGCGGTGTGCGGTGTGCCCGGTGCCCGGTGCCCGGTGCCCGGTGGCGGGACGGGGCGGGGCGGGTGATCGAGTGTGCGTGGAGCGGCCTTTTGGGTTTCCTTCCTGCCGCGTTCGCGTGCGAATCCGGTGAATCCCTGCTGGGCCCGCCCCGGTAATCGATCATGAAATTGGAGCGGAACTCCCGAGCGGTCTCGAAGCAGCCCCGCGGGGCTGCGCTTTCGCCGCTTTCGCCGCGCCGGCACAGGCCGTTCTTTGCGTGCTTTCGGCGCGTCGGCGGAGGCCGTGCTTTGAGGCCCGCTCAAATACCGCTGTAGGAACCTGCACTTCCGGATCGGCCTCGCTAGCGTGCCTGTCTGCTGACGGCTTTCCGCCATGGGGGAGTTCCTGGCGGCGATCGGAGGAAACCGTGGAGATACAGGTTCTGGGTCCGCTGTGTGCCGCCGTGAACGGGAGGACGATCGTTCCGACAGCGGGCAAGCCCCGCCAGGTGTTCGCGCTGCTCGCGCTGTATCCGGGCCGTGTTGTTCCTGTGCCGACGCTGATGGAGGAGGTGTGGCGGACCGATCTGCCGCAGAGCGCCATGACGACACTGCAGACGTACATCATGCAGCTGCGCCGCTGCCTGGGTGCCGCGCTGGGGCCGGAGGCGCCGGGCGGGGCGAAGAATGTTCTGGCCACCCGGCACGGTGGCTATCTGCTGCAGGTCCCCCCGGAGTCCGGGGACGTGTTCGCCTACGAGCGGCTGGTGAGCCAGGGGCAGGAGGCCTTCGACCGGGGCGAGGACGAACGGGCCGCCCGCTGCTTCCGGGAGGCTCTCGCCCTGTGGCGGGGGCCCGCGCTGGTCGATGTGCGGCTCGGTCCGATCCTGGAGATCGAGGCCATGCGCCTGGAGGAGTCCCGGCTGGTGACCATCGAGCGGCGGATCGACGCGGACCTGCGGCTGGGCCGGCACGCCGAACTGATCGCGGAGCTGGCCGAACTGATCGCCCGGCACCCGCAGCACGAAGGGCTGCGCGCGCAGGCGATGCTGGCGCTGTACCGCTCCGGGCGGCAGGCCTCCGCCCTGGACGCGTACCGCAGGCTGCGGACGCGGCTCATAGAGGATCTCGGGGTGGAGCCCTCCCCGCAGCTGCGGCGCCTGCACCAGGCGATGCTCGCGGTCGACCCGGCGCTCGACGTGGTGGCCGGACCGCGCCGCGGCTCCACCTTCGACCGGTACGCGGCCTAGATCGTGTCCGGAAAGTCCCGCCGACGGCAGCACCCGGGCACCACTCGGGTGCTGCCTGGGCACCACCCGGGTGCTGCCTGGGCACCGCCTGGGCACTGCCTGGGTGCGGTCTGGGTGCTGCCGCCGTGGGGCGGGGGTCAGCTGGTCCCGCCCCGCCCCGCGGCCGACGCGGCCGACGGGGGCGGGGCGGGCGGGGCGGCTACCACTCGATCAGGGCGAAACTCGCGGCCATGCCTCCGCCGAAACCGGCCAGGAGGATCAGTTCTCCGGGGCGGAAGGCGCCGGCGCGGGCGGCTGTGTCCAGGGTGATGGGGATGGAGGCCGCTCCGGTGTTCCCGTAGGTCTCCACCGTCCGGTGCATGGTGGCCCGGGGCAGGTGCAGTTCCTCGAAGACGGCGTCGAGCATGACGCCGTTGGCCTGGTGCGGCACGAAGTGGCTGATGTCGGCGGCCTCGACACCGGCTTCGTGCAGGAATCCCTTGGTCAGCTGCGGCAGCTGCTCCATGACGAAGCGACGTACCTCCCGCCCGTCCATGGTGAAGTACTGCAGGCCGTCACGGAGACCGGCCTGGTCGACAGGCCGTCTGCTGCCGCCCGCGGGCACCTTGATCAGATCGGTGAGGCCGCCGAAGGTGTGCAGGGCCACCCGCCGCACGAGGGGGCCCCGGGCGGTCGTGCCGACCACCATGGCCCCGGCGCCGTCCCCGAACAGGATGGCCGTCTTGCGGTCGGCCGGGTCGAGGATGCGTGAGTAGACGTCCGCGCCGATGACCAGTGCGTAGCCGCCCCGGTGCGCCAGGGTGCCCGCCACCGAGGAGAGTGCGAACACGGTGCCGGCACAGACCGCGTTGACGTCGAACGCCGCGGTGCCGGCCGCGCCGAGATGGTGCTGGACATAGGCGGCGGTGGGCGGCTGGGGCCGGTCCGGCGTGGAGGTGGCGACCGCTATCACGGTCAGCTGCTCGGGGGCGATGCCGGCCGCCTGCAGCGCGGCCCGCCCCGCGGCCGTGGCCAGATCGGAGGTGGCCTCGTGGCCGGCGGCCCAGCGCCGCTGCCGGATCAGGGTCTTACGGGTGATCCAGGCGTCGTCCACCCCGGCCGGCGCACCGACTTCATCGTTGGAGACAATCCGCTGCGGTACATAGGCACCCGTACCAAGCACGCGGATCTTGACGTCGGTCATGCGGTTGCCCTCCCCTCCCGTGGTTGTGGAAACTGCTGTGCCGGGAACCGGCCCGGGAACGGCCCGGGGATCGGTGCGTTCAGGTGGTGGCGCACCGCGGACCGGCGGGGCGGCCCGGGTGCGGCCGGGCCCGGGGGCCGTCCGCGCCCGGGCCCGGCCGGATGCGTCGCTAACGTGCCTCGTAGACGCGCTTGTGGCCGCTGATCCCGGCCAGCCGGAAGGGGCCGGTGGTCTGCGCGGGGGTGTAGTGGTCGCCGCCGTCGGAGGGGAACGCGCGTTCGTGCAGGGCGCGGTAGCCCGCGTAGTCGACGGGTGTGCGCCGGGTGATCGCCGCACGGTTCGCCTCGGTGCGCAGCTGTTCCCGGTACCCGGCGACGACGGTTCCCGAGAAGAACTCCGCGACGCTGCCGGAGCCGTAGCTCAGCAGGGCGAGGGCACGGCCGGCGAGGTCGTCCGCCTGGTCGAGCAGTGCGGCCAGAGCCAGGTACACCGATGCGGTGTAGCTGTTGCCGATGACGGCGTTGTAGGCCGTGGTCTGGCCCAGGGCCCGGCCGATGGCGTCGGCGTCGGTGTCGTGCCCGCAGAAGTTCAGCAGGTGCCGGTGGGCCTTGTAGGCCATCTTCGTGAACGGCTGGTGGTAGACGAAGGCGGCGAACTCCTCCAGCGGGCGGCCGTTTTGCTCCGTGTAGTCCTTCCAGGCGCCCTCGACGGCCTGCAGATACGCGGTGATGGACTCCTGCCCGTCGACCAGCGCGGCCTCGCGGTAGTTGGGCCGCCAGAAGTCCATGACGTCGGCGGTGAACAGGCCCGAGGGCTCCTCGATCCGCAGCAGGGCGGGATCCGCGCCGACCAGCATGGCCACCGCGGCCGCGCCCTGGGTCGCCTCGCCGGGGCTGTCCAGCTCGTACTTGGAGACGTCGCTCGCCACGACGAGGACCTGCTGGGTGGGGTCGCGCCGTACCAGGCCGAGGGCGAACTGCAGGGCCGCCGTCGCCCCGTAGCAGGCCTGTTTGAGCTCGACGACCCGGCAGGCCGACTGCAGGCCGAGCAGGGAGTGCACATACACCCCGGCCGCCTTGGCCTGGTCGATGGAGGACTCCGTCGCGAACACGACCGTGCGGATCTGGCTCTTGCCGTGCCGGGCGATGATGGGCGCGGCGGCGGCGGCGCCCATGGTCACGATGTCCTCGTCCGCGGCCGGTACGCTCATCGACTGCTGGCCGATGCCCACGTGGTACTTGCCGAGGTCGGTGCCGTTGTGCTCGGCGAGCGCCGCGTGGCTCAGGACGAACTCCCCTGTCGCGAACGACAGGTCGTGTATGCCGATGGAGACAGACATGCTCTATGCACCAACCTTTGCGGTGTTGTTGTCGCGTTCCAGCTGGAGGTGAGCGCGCATCAGCTCACCCGGGTTCGTCTGCGCGGCCAGCAGCGAGAGCTCGCCGCACAGCACCGTCGCCGCCGCGATGACCGCCAGGCGGCGGGCGTTCTCGCCGGGGGCGCGGTCCTCGCGGCAGCCGAGCCGGGTCAGGTTCGTCTCCACGAAGCCGAGGCCCTTGCCGTTGCCGACGGTGCCCACGATCAGGTTCGGCAGTGTGCAGGAGAAATACAGATCGCCGTCCCGGTCCTCGGCCATGGTGACGCCCTGCGACCCCTCGACGATGTTGGCCGCGTCCTGGCCCGTTGCCAGGTAGAACCCGAGGAGCATGTTGGCGAAGTGGGCGTTCGCCGAGCGGATGCCGCCGGCGAGCAGGGTCCCGAGCAGGTTCTTGCGGATGTTCAGCTCGACGATCCTGCCCGCCGTGGTGTGCAGCACGTCGGCCACCACGTCACGCGGCACGAGCAGTTCCGTGACCACGTTCTTGCCGCGCCCGAGGATCCCGTTGATCGCGGTCGCCTTCTTGTCCGTGCAGTAGTTCGCCGAGATCGACCCGTAGGAGATGCCGGGCACGCTCTGCAGCAGGTGCTGCAGCAGCGCGTCGGAGGCGAGCGTTGCCATGTTGTGCCCGGAGGCGTCGCCGGTGGCGAACTCGAACCTGAGGAACAGCAGGTTGGCGTTGATCTCGTGGCGGATGCCGATCAGCCGTGCGAACCGGCTGCAGCCGCGCACCACCTCCCGCAGCTCCTCGATCCGCGTCTCGATGTCCTGCGCGGCCGTGAGCGCGGTCTGCGCGTCGGTCGCCTCGACCAGCACCGAGCGTGTCATCCGCTCGTCGACCAGGGTGGCGGCGATGCCGTGCTCGGCCAGCATGGAGACCTTCGCGCCGCGGCCCACCGAGGGCCACAGCGGCGACTCGTAGGTGGCGAGCGGCACCTGCGTCTCGGTGGTGGCGACGTTCCCCGAAATACGCAGGGGTCCCACCCACCGCATGGGGACCCCGGCTATGGCGTGTGTGTCGCTCATCGTGTGCTTCCCGTCATCTCGTGGAGGGCCTCGAAGGAGTTCGACCGCTGGGCGAGGCGACGCGTGTCGACGCCCCGGTCGGCGCAGAAGGAATGAAGTTCGCCGTGGATCAGCAGATCGCAGTGGGTCAGGTCGGCGGGGGTGCGTGCGCCGAGCATGGTCTGCAGCGCCGCCAGCTGGTCGAGCCAGGCGGTGAGCTGGGCGATCAGCGCCGGGACACCGCCGTCGAGCAGGGTGCGCAGGAAGCCCGCGGACGCCCCGACCGCGCGGGCGCCGAGCGCCAGCGCGCGGGCGACGTCGAGCGGATGGCGCACCCCGCCGGAGGCCAGGAGGGGAAGGCCCGCGTCCTGCGCGTCCAGGAGACAGGCGGCGGTGGACTGTCCCCAGCCGTGCAGGAAGGAGTAGTCGGCCAGGTCCCGCCGGCCGTTCTCGATGCGCGCGAAGTCCGTGCCGCCGCGGCCGCTGACATCGGCCGCCGCCGCGCCCAGGTCCCGCAGCCGCAGGACGCTCTGCCGGCTCAGCCCGTTGCCGACCTCCTTGACGATCACGGGGATGCCGGCCGCCGCCGCGATCCGCTCGATCTGCGGGGCCCAGGACGAGAACGACCGGTCGCCCTCCGGCATCGGCGTCTCCTGCGCCGTGTTGATGTGGATCTGCAGGGCATCGGCCCGGATCAGGTCGATGGCACGCCGTGCGTTGTCCACCGACGTCGTCGCGTTGATGTTCGCCATGACGAACCCGTCCGGGTTCTCCGTGCGCAGCACCTCGAAGGTGCCGGCGCACGAGGGGTCCTTGAGGTAGGCGTTCATGGACCCCGACGCGAGGGGCACCCCGGTCTCGCGGGCCGCGACGGCCAGATCCCGGTTGATGACACCGGTCTTGACGCTGCCGCCGGTCATCGCGTTGATATAGACCGGCACCGGCCAGGCGATGCCGCCGAAGGCCGTGGCCAGCGACACCTCCGGCCGGTCGATGCCGGCCAGGGCGTGGTGGATGAACGACACCTCGTCGAACTGGTTGTGCCCGCTGCGCGCATGGTGCTGTTCGATGGCGAGCCGGACGTGGTCGTCCTTGCGCTGAGCGCTCATTGCTCGGTCCCTTCCAAGGCGGGACGGACGGGCAGGGGCAGCACTCCGGCCGCCTCCCACCGCTGCCGTACATGGGTGATGTCCGCTGCCGCCGAGGCGTCCAGCAGGGCGATACCGCAGTCGCCGCCCCCCGCGCCGGAGGGCTTGGCCGCGCCGCCCACGGCTTCGGCGGCGGCACACAGGGCCCTCAGCCGGGGCGTGAAGATGCCGAGGCCGACCTCGTCGTCCAGGCGCGCCAGCTCCTGGCGGGCGCGGCGGATCTGGTGCAGCAGGCCCGGGCGGTCGCCGCTTTCCAGGGCGCCGGCCGCCGAGCGCACACAGTCGGCGGTGGCTTGGACGAACCGCTGGTGGGAGGCGCTGCCCCGCCAGGACCGGCGGTGCAGGTCGGACACCAGGGCCGCGGTGGAGGCGGGTTCCCCGGTCCAGCCGACCTCCAGGGACAGCCCGTCGGGCGGTGGCAGCCGGCGCACCGTGTGCCCCGGCCAGGGCGCGCGCAGCGTCCGGCCGATGCCCAGGCGGCGGGCCAGGTCGAGGACGAAGGCCCGGTCGGGCGCCTGGTAGGCGATCCAGCCGCCCCAGGTGCTGGCGGCGAGGTCACCGCCGGAGCCCTTGGCGTCGAGCCCCGCCGTGGCGAGCATGGCCAGCCGGAACCGGGCATCGCGCGACAGGTCCAGCCGGCACCAGGCCGCGACGGCCGCGATGGCCGCGACGGTCACCGCGCCGCTGGAGCCCAGGCCGAACTTGCGGCCCTCCTGGTGCAGGGCGCTGCTGACCGAGACGTCCAGCGGGGGAGTGGGACGGCCGAGCTCGGTCAGCAGCCGGCCCACGATCTCGATCGCCGCGGCGACGTGTGTCAGCGCGCCGTGGGTCTGCGGCCCCTGGCCGGTGCTGTGGGCGGCGAGCCGGCCCTCCCGCCAGTGCCACCTGGCCGCACGGGGCACGAGGTCGGAGCGGACCACGACATCGCCCGCACCCGCACCCGCACCCGCACCCGCACCCGCACCCGCACCCGCGCCCGCGCCCGCTGCCGTGTCGGGGTCGGTGTCGGGGCCGGTGACGGTGACGGTGACCTGCCGGTCGACCGCCACCAGGAGCGCCGGATTGCCGGGCTCCACCACCGCGTACTCCCCGGCGACGAACAGCTTGCCCGGCGCATGCCGGACCACGGTGCGCTCGCCCGTCTTCATGCGGGCTCGCTGAGCAGGCGGGCGCCCGGCCCCGGCCCGGCGATGAGCACCGAGCCCTGGGGGGCGGCGTCCCGGACGGCCGCGGCGACCCGCTCGGAGTCCGCGCGGCGGCAGAGCACCTTCACATTGGGCCCGGCGTCCATGGTCGCGTAGGCCAGGACCCCCTCCGCCCTCAGGCGCAGCACGCGGTCGAGCACGGTGACCGTGGCCGGCGAGAGGTAGCGCACCGCGGGGCGCGCCGCCAGCATGGTCGCGTGCATGCCGAGCGCGTTGCGCTCCGCGATCTCGCCCACCGCCTCCAGGTCGCCGCGCCCGAGCGCCGCCCGCATGTCCGCCAGGTCGTCCTTGCTGGCGGCGGCCCACGGCCGAAACAGCGGCGAGGTGCCCACCGTGCGCCGCATGGCCTCCCGGCTGGAGACGGCCTTGGGCCCGGCGTTCACCACGGCGATGACCAGCGCGGGGTCCAGGCCGCCCGAGGACACCGGCTCGGCGTACGAGCACGCGTCCGCGTCCGCGCCGGTGCCCGGGCCGGCGTGCCAGAGGGCGAAGCCGCCGAAGATGGACCGCGAGGCCGACCCCGACCCGCGCCGGGCCAGCCGGGACAGCGCGGTGGCGTCGGGAGCGAGCCCGTAGGCGGCGGCGGCGGCCAGGGCGAGAGCGGCGAAGCCGCTGGCGGAGGACGCCAGGCCCGCCCCGGTGGGCACGGTGTTCCTGGTGTCCACGACGGCCCGCCGGGCGCTGCCGGCCATCTCCCGCACTAGGTCCAGGAACACGGTGATGCGGCGCAGCGCCTCCCCGGCCGCGGGCGCGCCGTTGAGCAGGACGGTGTCCTGCCCGCCCGCGGGATCGAGCCGGACGTGCGTGGTCGTGGGGAACACGTCGAGCGTCATCGACAGACTGTCCGTCCAGGGCAGGACGAGACGCTCGTCACGCTTGCCCCAGTACTTGATGAGCGCGATGTTCGGATGCGCGACGGCGACGGCGCCGGGCGCGGCGCCGTCCTTGGGCAGGAGCACGGTGGTCACCGGATTCTCACTGCGCATGGCTGCCCTCCCCCCTCACCGGTACGACCCAGATCTGTACGGCACCGGCCTCGTGCAGCCGCCGGGTGACCTCCCCGGCCCGCTCCGGCCGGGTCTGCGCGATCACGCACCCGCCCAGACCACCGCCGGTGATCTTGGCTCCGAGGCTTCCGGCCCGCAGCGCGGCCTCGACCAGCGCGTCGATCCGGCCGGTGCTGAGACCGGCCGCACGGAGCAGTTCATGACAGTCCGTCAGCTGCGTGCCGAGCGCCTCGGGCCTGCCCTCGGCCAGCGCCAGGCGGCCCGCCTCGGTCAGCTCCGACACCCGGCCCACAAAGCTCTCCTGCGCCCCGGGACGGCGCCGGAACCCCTCCCGCAGCAGCCCGACCGCCTCCTTGGTGCTGCCCGGGGTCCCGCTGTCCGCGACGAGGAACAGCACGTCGCAGCCGACGCTCAGCTCCGTGGCCCGGCCCTTGTGGAACAGCAGCGGGCCGGGGGCGCCGACGGTGCGGGCGTCCACGCCGCTGGCCCGGCCGTGGGCCCTGTTCTCGGCCGTCTGCACCAGGTCGAACACCGCGTCCTCGGTCAGTTCGACGCCGGTGAGATCGGCGAGGGCCAGGACGAGCGCGCGCGCCCCCGCGGCACTGGAGCCGAGCCCCCGGCCGTGCGGGATCGTACTGTCCAGGAGCACATCGAGGTGCGGCCCGTCGGCCACGCCCATGCGCCTGTTGAACTCCCGGGTCAGCTCGCGCAGGCCGTCGGAGGCCTGCGTCACCATCGCCCCGGAGGGCGAACTGGTCACCGTGTAGGACAGCTCGTCGGGCCGGCCGCCGGTGTGGGACGACCAGCTGGCGCTCGCCGTGACCGCGAGCTGCGGAATCGGCAGGGCGATGGCCGCGGCCCCGTAGACGACCGCGTGTTCCCCCAGCACGATGGCCTTGGCATGGGCGCGGCCGGTGCCGACGGAGCGGGCCCGGCGGGTTTCTGATACCCCCTCAGCCGAGGTCGGCAGAGTCAACGCACTCAGCTCCCTTCGGTCTCTTCTGCGCGGAGATCGCGTGATCATGGGATTGCTTCGTCCAGGGTTCGCGGAGCGGAATGGAGCAGGACGCCGGATGCGCGCACCGCCCTGCGCGGCGGCGCGCAACGCCGGCCGCCGCGCACGGCAGGGGATGCCCGGGCGCCAAGCGGCGGCGTGAGCCGTCCGGGGAAGCCGCCGCACGGATGCGGAAGGAGAGGGCCGCCGCACGCACGGCGTCGCGGCCTGTCGTGCGCGGAACACCGGCCGCGACGCACGACCCCCTGCCGCGCGGTGATTTCGGGCAGGGGAGATGTCCGTGGATAGTGACACGCACAGCGTCCGGCCGCCAACACCCCCTCCAAGTGACCCGGGTCACACCATGGGGGCGGCGGCCCGCGGGACGGCCCGGCCGCCGCCTCACGAGCGACGCCGCAGGGCGATCTCGGTGAGCTCCTCGATGTCGAACTCCGAATGCCGGTGCGGCGCGCCGTAGCGGGTTATCTTTCCGCGGCTCACCCACTTGCGGATGGTCGCCTCGGAGACCCCCACGGCCAGCGCGGCCACCTTGGTGGGGACGAGCCGGTGGCTCGGCGGCCTGCTCATGCGCCCACCCCGTCCCGCTGCCCCTCCATGAGCCTGCCGAGCAGGAGCCACTCGCGTATTTCCCAGGAGTGCCCGGCCGAGCAGGTGATGGGGGCACTGCGCGCGCCCGCGCCGCGCCGGGACACGGCACTGATCGTCCCGGCGCAGCCGTCCGCCACGCACCTCCTGATGAGCGTGCGCACGCCACCGGGCCCGGGATCGATGATCCGGCGCAGCGCGACGACGAGATTCTCGACCTCGTCCGCGAAGTCACCCGCCGGAGGCTGGGCGGCGAGCCAGCCCAGATGCCTCAGAAGAAACCGCGCCAGATGAGGCACGGTACACGCCGGGGGAGCAGCGCCCCGCTTCTCCACGACCACCCCCGACCACGACTCGAGAACGGCACGGAGATGATGGCGGGCATCGAGCACCGAGATGTCCAGATGATCGCGGGTGCGGCTCGCCGAGACCTTCGTCGGGTTCGTCCGCCGCACCGTCGGCGAGGCGTGGTGCAGACACTCCTGATGGAGCCGGGGCAGCGCACGCAGATGGCGCTCCACCCGGGTGATGCAGACACCGCACAGGACGGACCCGGCGTCGCCGCAGGCTCGGCCGTGGCTTCTCGGGCAGGGGGGAAACGTCACTCGAAGCTCCTTCATGAGGCGGATGGGTGGGGAACCTCGCATCCCGTTCCGTGTCCTATCCGGTGAGGCCGCGTGCCCCACGAGAAGTCCCATTAGCCGGCCGGCGACTCGAGTACCGATAAAGCCCCGTTCGGGACCTGCTTGCGCGCGCCGGCCCCGCAGCGGCCAACCGGTGGTCACCGGCCCTTGCCACCGCCGCCCCCTCCGGCTTCTCGAGCCGGCTTCCAGGCGGAACCGATTCCTGATCGAGTGCCTGCACCGACGGTGGCCCTACAAGGAGGAACTGTGGACGGTACGCACCTGGAGATGTGTCTCGTCGGGGCTGGACCCCGGGGCCTTTCCGTGCTGGAGCGGCTCTGCGCGCAGGAACGGAAGTCGCCCCGGTGGGACACCGTCACCGTGCATGTCATCGACCCGGACCCGCCGGGCGCGGGGCGGGTATGGCGCCCTGCGCAGTCCCGGCATCTGCTCATGAACACCGTCGCCTGCCAGGTGACGGTCTACACCGACGCCAGCGTGCGCATCGACGGCCCGATGGAGGAGGGACCCAGCCTGTACCAGTGGGCCAAGGCCCTGGGCTCGGGCTCGCTGGAGGCCGCCCGGGACGCCGCCCAGGACAAGGAGGCACTGGCCGAGGCGCGCCGCCTGGGACCCGACTCCTACCCCACGCGCGCCCTCTACGGCCGCTACCTGGCCTGGGCG
Source organism: Streptomyces sp. NPDC058092 (assembly GCF_042884935.1). Lineage (NCBI taxonomy): Bacteria > Bacillati > Actinomycetota > Actinomycetes > Kitasatosporales > Streptomycetaceae > Streptomyces > Streptomyces sp. NPDC058092. Next base: position 25,441 of record NZ_JBHVSY010000042.1, on the reverse strand, counting down.
TTCCGGCGGGTCGTGGCGAACGCCGCCGCCCACGTGACGGTGCGCACCCACCCCGTACGGGCCGTCGCACTGGAGGACGCCGATGCCACCGCCCGCCACACGGGCCCGCAGACCGTCACCCTCGAGGACGGCACCCGGCTGACCGGCCTGTCCGCGGTCGTCCTGGCCCAGGGCCACGTACCGGCCCAGCCCACCGACACGGAACGGGACCTGGCCGGCTTCGCCGCCCGGCACGGGCTGACCTACGTGCCCCCCGCCAACCCGGCCGACGTGGACCTGACACACATCCGGCCCGGCCGGAGCGTGCTGCTGCGCGGGCTCGGACTCAACTTCTTCGACTACATGGCGCTGTTCACCCAGGGCCGGGGCGGCACCTTCACCCGCGCCGACGGCCGCCTGCTCTACCACCCCTCGGGCCGCGAACCCCGCCTGTACGCGGGATCCCGACGCGGCATCCCCTACCAGGCGCGCGGCGAGAACGAGAAGGGCGCCCACGGCCGCCACACCGCCCGGCTCCTGACCGCCGAGCACATCGCGGCACTGCGCGCCCGGGCGGCCCACGGCGAGGCCATCGACTTCGCCGCCGACCTGTGGCCGCTGATCTCCAAGGAGGTCAGCGGTGTCTACTACGCGGCGCTGCTCACGGCGCGCGGCGAACCGGCCCCGGTCACCGAGGAGTTCACCGACCGGTATCTGCGCGCCGCGCCGGGGCGGGCCGAGGACCAGGTCATCGAGGCGGCCGGGATCGGCCCGGCCCAGCGCTGGGACTGGCAGCACATCGCCCGCCCCTACGGCACCCGCGTCTTCGACGACCTGGCCGCCTTCCGCGGCTGGCTGCGCGAGCACCTCGAACAGGACGTCCGCCTGGCCCGCCAGGGCAACGTCAGCGGACCGGTCAAGGCCGCCCTCGACGTCCTGCGGGACCTGCGCAACGAGATACGGCTCGCCGTCGACCACGCCGGTCTGGCCGCCGCCTCCCACCGCGACGACCTCGACCGCTGGTACACCCCGCTCAACGCCTATCTGTCCATCGGCCCGCCCGCCTCCCGTATCGAGGAGGCCACCGCGCTCATGGACGCGGGCGTCCTGGAGGTGACCGGCCCCGGGCTGCGCGTCACCGCCAACGCGCACGACCCGGCGGGCCCCGCGTTCACCGGCACGTCCAGCGAGATACCCGGCGTGCGGGTGCGCAGCACGGTCCTCATCGAGGCCCGCCTGCCCGAGATCGATCTGCGGCGCACCGCGGACCCGCTGATGAGCCGGCTGCTGCGCACCGGGCAGTGCCGTGCCTACCGCATCCCCAACGGCCGCGCGGGCACCGGCGGCGCGGACCACGAGACCGGCGGTCTCGCCGTGACCGGGCGGCCCTACCACCTGATCGACGCCCGGGGCGTACCGCACCCCAGGCGCTTCGCCCACGGGGTGCCGACCGAGTCGGTGCACTGGGTGACCGCCGCGGGGATCAGACCCGGCGTCGGCTCGGTCACCCTCGAGGACTCCGACGCCATCGCGGCGGCGGTCCTCGCCCTGCCACCGGCCCTGCCGCGGCCCGCGCCCCCGCGGCCCCCGCGCACACCCCCCGGCCCGAAGGCGGACGCATGACCTCCCCACGGGAACACCCGCTGCCCCAGGGCCCGGCACTGCCCGCCCACCTGGACGCCGGGCTGCTCTCACCGGTCCGGGCGGGCACCCCCGTCGAGGCGGCCGTCGGCGACAGCGCGTGGCTGCAGGCGATGCTCGACGCGGAGGCGGCCCTGGCCCGCGCCCAGGCCCGCTGCGCCACGGTGCCCGTGCACGTGGCCGAGGCCATCACGGCCGCCGCCCGCGCGGACCTGATGGACGTCCGCGCGCTGGCACTCGCCGCACGGCAGACCGCCAACCCGGTCGTGGGCCTGGTCACGGCGCTGACCGCTCTGGTCGCCGAACGCTGCCCCGAGGCCGCCGAGTATGTGCACCGCGGCTCGACCAGCCAGGACATCCTCGACACCGGCGCGATGCTGGTCGCGCAGCGCGCACTGACCCTGATCGTCACGGACCTGCGGACCGTGGCCGCCGCACTGGCCGGCCTCGCCGCCGCGCACCGGGACACCGCGATGGCGGGCCGGACCCTCGCCCTGCACGCCGTCCCCACGACCTTCGGACTCAAGGCGGCCGGCTGGCGCCACCTGGTCCTCGACGCGGCCGAACGCCTCGAACGCGTCACGCACGGCGGTCTTCCCGTGGCGCTCGGCGGCGCGGCCGGAACGCTGGCGGGCTATCTGCAGTACGCGGGCGAGGGCACCGGCCCCGCGGCCCTGCTGGACGAACTCGGCGCCGCCTTCGCCGCCGAGACGGGCCTGGCCGCCGCCGTACTGCCCTGGCACGCCCTGCGCACCCCCGTCGCGGACCTGGGCGCCGCCCTCGCCCACACGGCCGGCGCCCTCGGCAAGATCGCCGCGGACGTGCTGGTGCTGACCCGCACCGAGGTCGGTGAAGTGACCGAGCCGGCGGGCGCCGGACGCGGCGCCTCGTCGGCGATGCCGCACAAGCGCAACCCGGTGCTCGCGACCCTGATCCGCTCGGCCGCCCTGCAGGTACCCGCCCTGGCCACCGTGCTGACCCAGTGTCTGGCCACCGAGGACGAACGCTCCGCCGGAGGGTGGCACGCGGAGTGGCAGCCGCTGCGCGAGGCCCTGCGGCTCACCGGCGGCGCCGCGCACACGGCCGTCGAACTCACCCAGAAACTCACCGTCCACCCGCAGCGGATGCGCGCCAACCTGGAGGCGACCGGCGGCCAGCTCGTCTCCGAGCGCATCTCGGCCGTCCTGGCGCCGCACCTGGGCAAGACGGCCGCGAAGCAGCTGCTCACCGAGGCCTCGGTGCGCGCCACCGCGACCGGCCGCCCCCTGGCCGACATCCTGGCCGAGCTCCCGCAGCTCACCGGCGTGCTGAGCCGCGCCGCCGCCGCCGCCCTGCTCGACCCGGACGGCTACACCGGCGCCGCGGGCCCCCTGGTGGACCGCGCGCTCACCACCGCACGGCCCCCGCACGCCCCGACCCCATAGCCCGCGGGCCGCGGCCCGCGGCTGGCGGCCGGCGCGGTCCGCGCCGCAAGGAAGGCCCCCTGGACGACCTCCGTCGCCCAAGGGGCCCTTATACAGCGGCAGTTAGCGCGGGGCGCGCGCGTTACGAGGTCCGCTGTGTCGCGCTGATGGCCATGGCGGTCAGCTGGTCCTTCGCGTAGTCGGTGGCGCCGCTCGCCCGCAGCGCGGCGATGGCCCGGTCGGTGCGGGCGGTGATGTCGCGTTCGACGTGGTCCACGGCGCCGACCTCGGTGATGACGGTGCGCATCGTGCCGAGCTCCTCCTCGCAGACCGGCCTGCCGATCCTGGCTCTGAGGAACTTCGCCGCGTCCGGGTCCTGCCGGTCGGCGTACTGGAGCGCGGCGCCGACCAGCACGGTGCGCTTGCCCTGGATCAGGTCGTCGCCGGAAGGCTTGCCGGTCTCCTCCGGGGCGCCGAACACCCCCAGCAGGTCGTCGCGCAGCTGGAACGCGATGCCGATGTCGACGCCGAACGCACGGTAGGCGGCGGTGAGCCGGGCATCGGCCCCGGCTATCGCGGCGCCGATGTGCAGCGGGCGCTCCACCGTGTAGGAGGCGGTCTTGTACTGGTTGATGAGCAGCGGAGTGTCGATGTCCTCGGTGCCCGCCGCCTCGGCGCTCAGATCGAGCAGCTGACCGCACAGGACCTCGGTGCGCAGGGTCGCCCACACCGGCGCCACCCGCTGCTGCGCCCGGGCCGGCAGCCCGGACGTGCGGATCATGTCATCGGCCCAGCACTGGGCCAGGTCTCCGATCAGGATCGCGGCGCCCATGCCGAACTGCTCCGCGTTCCCGCTCCAGCAGCGCTCCCGGTGCTGCTCGGCGAACAGCACGTGCGCGGCGGGAGCGCCCCGGCGGGTCAGGGACGCGTCGATGACATCGTCGTGGATCAGCCCGTAGACGTGGAACATCTCCAGCGCGGCACAGGTGCGCAGGACCGCCTCGGCCTCGGGGCCGTCCGCGTCGCCCCCGGCGCCGAGCCAGCCGAGCCAGGCGAACGTCGGCCGTACGCGCTTGCCCCCGCGCAGCACATAGCTCTCCAGCTCGGCGACCGCGGACGCGTAGGCCGCACTGATCGTTTCGGCCTCGGCCCGGCGGGCGGCCAGGAACTGCCGGAGCGCGGCATCGACGTCGTCCGTGTGCAGCGCGGCCCCAAGACGGGGCTGGGTGATACTCATGCTGTCCCTTCGGTGCGGGTGGACGGGAGACCAGCTGCCCCGGCCCTTGGCGGACCGCGGCATCGGGTTCGCTCAGGTGCGCGACCTTGATGCCCGCACACACCGGCTCGAGCCGCCGGTCCGTGCGGTCAGGGCAGTCGCGGGCCCGAGAACACCGGCAGGCGCTCGTCGTCCAGGCCGGGCAGCGCGGGAAGGGGCCGCCGGGCAGCGCTCCGCCGACGCGGCGGGATCAGACGTTCTTCCCCCACGGGCCCGTTGTGTCGCCCCGAGCATGGATCAGGCCGCTAAAAGTCCGGTCGAGCCCCGCCCCCGCCTGCCGCCGCGGGGCCGCCCGTCACAAGTGCCGCCTCTGTCTCGTCGTAAGGGTGGACGGCGCACGGCGCACGCACCGGCCCGTGACCCCGCCAAGCCGGCACACCCGCAAGGAGAGAGAAGGAATCGGTATGAACGTCCGGTCCCCGCACCTCACCCGAGAAACCCCCGAGTCCGCATGAGCGCCACCGGACCGGCCCCGCGAGACGAGCGCGCCAAGGCGCCGCGAGGCGAGCGCGTCGCCGACTGGGCGGACGGGCGCCTGGGGATCTACAGCTTCAGATTCCTGATCCGCAAGGTGTTCCCCGACCACTGGTCGTTCATGTTCGGCGAGATAGCGCTGTACAGCTTCATCGTGCTGCTGCTCACCGGCGTCTGGCTCACCCTGTTCTTCGACCCGAGCATGGCCGAGACCGCCTACAACGGCCCTCCAGGGCGTCACGATGTCACGGGCCTACGCCTCCACCCTCCACATCACCTTCGAGGTGCGCGGCGGCCTCTTCCTGCGCCAGCTGCACCACTGGTCGGCCCTGATCATGATCGGCGCGCTCTGCGCCCACATGCTGCGGCACTTCCTCACCGGCTCGTTCCGCAAACCGCGCGAGGCCAACTGGCTGATCGGCTTCGCGCTCCTGGTCACCCTGGAGGGCTTCGTCGGATACTCGCTCCCCGACGACCTGCTCTCGGGCACCGGCCTGCGCATCGCCGAGGGCGTCACGCTCGCCATCCCGGTGGTCGGCACCTACCTGACCATGTTCCTCTTCGGCGGCGAGTACCCCGGTCGGCCACGATGTGATCCCCCGGCTCTACGGCCTCCACATCCTGCTGCTCCCGGGCATCGTCCTGGCCCTGACCACGCTCCACCTGATCCTGGTCTTCTACCACAAGCACACCCAGTTCCGGGGCCCGGGCCGTACCGAGAACAACGTCGTCGGCCAGCCCCTGATGCCGCACTACGTGGCCAAGGCCGGCGGCTTCTTCTTCCTCGTCACCGGCGTGCTCGCGCTCATGGCCGGCCTCGCCCAGATCAACCCCGTATGGAGATACGGCCCCTACCGCGCCGACCAGATCTCCCAGGGGTCCCAGCCGGACTGGTACATGGGCTTCCTCGAAGGCGCCCTGCGCGCGATGCCGGCCTGGGAGTTCACCCTCGGGGGCGGCCACACCGTCAGCCTCGGCGTCCTGATCCCCGCCGTCATCGTGCCCACGCTGATGATCGCCGTGATCGCCCTGTGGCCGTTCCTGGAGGCGTGGGTCACCAAGGACACCAGGGAGCACCATCTCCTCGACCGGCCGCGCGAGCACCCCACACGGACCGCGTTCGCCTGGGCGTTCGTCGGTTTCTACCTGGTGCTGTTCTTCGGCGGTTCCAACGACATCCTGGCCGAGCGCTTCCATCTGTCCCTGAATTCGATCACCTGGGCGGTACGGATCGGCGTCTTCGCCGTTCCGGCACTGACGTACGTCATCGCCCGGCGGATCTGCCTGGGCCTGCTGCGGCGGGACCGTGACATGCTCCTGCACGGCCGGGAGACCGGACGGATCCGCAGGCTGGCGCACGGCGAGTTCGCCGAGGTGCACGAGCGGCTGCCCCGCGCGCGGGAGTACACGCTGCTGTCCCGGCAGGACTACCGGCCGCTTTGGGCGCCCGAGCGGAACACCACGGCGTGCCCAACCCGAGGCTGCGCAGGGACAGACTGCGCCACCGGGCCAGCCGCTGGCTGTACGGCGGGCAGATCGCCGGACCGACCGAGCAGGAGATGCGACAGGCCCTGTCCCGCCTCGAACCCCCCGCCAACGGGCACGCCCCGGCCGACGGGCACGCCCCCTTCGGCGGGCCCCGGCGCCCCGTCGAGGAGAGGCGCCCGGACCAGGAACCGCACTGACCCGGCGGACGTCTGGCGCCCGCACCGGCCAGGCAGCGGGCAAAAGGAGGCCGAGGGGCCCGGGTCGGGCCGCCTGGACGGGGGAGAACAGGCTTTCCTCGGCCTCCAACCAGTACGACGGCACAGGCCCACCCGATGTGACGTGAAACGAGCCCACCCGGCGAGATTTCTTTGTGCGCGGCGCTTTCGGCCGCCCAGGGAACCGCACCCGCACCGCCGCGCGATCGCTGAAAGACCCCGATGCGCCCGAAAGACGCGGCGCGAAAGCCCGCGCGGCCGCACCCGGCCACGCGCATCGCCGCGCGGGATTCGAAGGCGGCTACACCCTCACTAGGGGAGCGGTGGACCGGTCCGGAGGGCCCTTGGCGCTCGAGCACCGCCTGTGTCACACTTTCCGCAAGCCCCGCCTGCCCAAAAACATTCACGAGGCAGCGAGTTGGCGTCTCTCCGCCTGGAGATCCCCCCTCTCTCTTTCGACCGCAGCAGCCCCGTCGGCGGGGCCGCTTTGTGCTGTTCCCGCAGAGACGCGACGGCCACGAACGATCCGGTTCGGCGACCGCCCCCAGGGCTGCTACGCGAACCGCTTCCCGCACTTGTCCGGGTTCGAGAACGGGACGACCAGGCGCAAGGGGATTCCCACCTGACCGGCACGGCATCTCATCGGTGTGTCATCACCGCTGGATCGGAGTTCGACATGAAGGACGTCGTGAAGGACGTCGTACGGGAGATTCGTGTCCGGGAGGCGGCACAGCAGCCCAAGTGGAGCGATCTTTCCCAGCTGGGCCGGGTGGGGCGGGCGTTGGCGGCGCGGCCCGCTCTGGTGCAGCCCGATGATGTGGCCACGATGCGGACGCTGCTGGGGAAGGTCGCGTTCGGCGAGGCGGTCGTGGTGCAGGCGGGGGACTGCGCCGAGGATCCGCGCGAGTGCACGGCGCGTCATGTCGCGCGCAAGACCGCGGTGCTTGACCTGCTCGCGGGGGCGCTGGGGCTGGTGACGGGCAAGCCGGTGCTGCGGGCGGGGCGTATCGCCGGGCAGTTCGCCAAGCCCCGGTCCCGGTCGACGGAGGTGGTCGGCAAGGTCACGCTCCCTTCGTTCCGCGGTCATATGGTCAACGGGCCGGAGCCGGACGGGGAGAGCCGCCGTGCGGATCCCTTGCGGATCCTCACGGGATATATGGCGGCCAATGACGTGATGGAACATCTGGGCTGGCGTGAGCGTGCGGTGGGGCGTGACGTGTTGGAGCCTGTGGTGTGGACCAGCCATGAGGCGCTGCTTCTCGATTACGAGATCCCCATGCTGCGCACCGACGAGTCGGGGCGGCTGTTCCTGGGCTCGGCTCACTGGCCGTGGATCGGGGAGCGCACCCGTCAGGTCGACGGTGCTCATGTCGCGTTGCTCGCGCAGGTGAGCAATCCGGTGGCGTGCAAGGTCGGTCCGGGCATGGAGCCTGCCGAACTGCTGGCGCTGTGCGAGCGGCTCGATCCCTGGCGCGATCCGGGCAGGCTGACGCTGATCGCCCGGATGGGCGCGGACACGGTGGCGGAGCGGCTGCCGCGCCTGGTGGAGGCGGTGCGGGGAGCGGGGCATGCCGTGGTCTGGCTCTGCGATCCGATGCACGGCAACACCGTCACGACGCCGGACGGCCATAAGACGCGGCTCGTGGAGACGGTGTCGCTGGAGGTGGCGCGGTTCGTGGCGGCGGTGCGGGCGGCGGGCGGTGTCCCGGGCGGGCTGCACCTGGAGACGACGCCGGACGATGTGACCGAGTGCGCGGCCGCCGACGCCGATCTCGCTGCGGTGGGCGAGCGCTACACCTCGTTCTGCGACCCCCGCCTCACCCCGTGGCAGGCGGTGTCCGTGATCTCGTCCTGGACCGCCTGAACCACCCGCCGAGCCAGGCAGGGCGGCGCACCGGGCCGTCCCCGTGCGAACCGCTCCGTGGCCCCGCCGGCCCCGAGTCTTCGGGCGCGGTACCGCTCGCCCCGTACCGCTCGCCCCGTGCCCTGTGCCCTGTTGTTCCGCGACGCACACCGGCCAGTCCCCGCCGCTCGGCAGAATTTGAAAGATACGAGGTTCCCATGCGCATGCTGTTGGTGGACAACTACGACTCATTCACCTACAACCTGTTCCACTATCTGGCCGAGGTGAACGGCCGCGAGCCGGTAGTGATTCGCAACGACGACGCGGGCTGGCATCCGCGGATGCTGAAGGACTTCGACAGCGTCCTTATCTCCCCGGGCCCCGGCAGCCCGGACCGTCCCGAGGACTTCGGGATCTGCCGGGAGATCATCGAGGACAGTGAACTGCCCATCCTGGGCGTGTGCCTGGGGCACCAGGGCATCGCCCACTCCTTCGGCGCCCGCGTGGGCCGGGCCCGCGAGCCGCGGCACGGCCGGGTCTCCCAGGTCTCCCACGACGGCACCGGACTCTTCACCGGCTTCCCCGCCCGCTTCGAGGCCGTGCGCTATCACTCCCTGGCGGTGACCGAGCTGCCCGAGGACGTGGAGGCCACCGCCTGGTCCGACGACGGCGTGCTGATGGGCCTCAAGCACCGCAGCCGCCCGCTGTGGGGCGTGCAGTTCCACCCCGAGTCGATCTCGACCGAACACGGCCACCGGCTCCTGCGCAACTTTCGCGACCTGGCCCTGCCGCCGCGCGGCGCGAGCGCGGCCGCCGCACCGTACGCCCCCACCGGCACACGGACCGCCCCTGACGCCGCCCTTGAGACAGCTCCTGAGGCCGCGCCCGAGACAGCTCCTGAGGCCGCGCCCGAGACAGCTCCTGAGGCCGCGCCCGAGACAGCTCCTGAGGCCGCGCCCGAGACCGTCCCGCAGCCCGCCCCGCGCCCCGCCGCCCGGCGGCTGCGGGTCCTGACCACGTCGCTGCCCACCCGCTGGTCGGACGAGGCGGCCTACGACCTGCTCCACCGCTCGCACGAGCACGCGTTCTGGCTGGACAGCAGCGCGGCGGCCAGCGCCAACGGCCGCTTCTCGATCATGGGAGACGCCGCGGGGCCGCTCGCCCGGGTGGCCAGGGCCGACATCTGGGACGGCACCGTCACCATCGACTCGGCCACCGAAACCGCCACGGTCCACGGCGAGTTCCTCACCTGGCTGGAAGAGGACCTGCGCGGCCTGGACGTCACCTGCCCGGACCTGCCCTTCGGCTTCGCACTGGGCTGGGTCGGCTACCTCGGCTACGAGCTGAAGGCGGAGACCGGCGGAGAACGCCGCCACCGCTCCGACGAACCCGACGCGGCCATGATCTTCGCCGACCGCGCCGCCGTCTTCGACCACGCCACCTCCACCACCCACCTCCTGGCGCTCGCCGAGGACGACGACGAAGAACCCGGCCATACCTGGCTGGAGTCCACCGCACACCGCCTCGAGCAGATCGCCGGCCAGGAGCCGCGCTACACCGCCCCGTCCCCCGCGGGCGCCCCCCTGCGCCCGCGCCACGACCGCGAGCGGTACCTGAAACTGATCGCCCACTGCCAGGACCAGATCACCGCGGGCGAGACCTACGAGGTCTGCCTGACCAACCTGCTGGAGGCCGACGCCACGCTCGACCCGTGGCAGAGCTACCAGTTCCTGCGCCGGCTGACGCCCGCGCCGTTCGGCTCACTGCTGCGCTTCGGCGGGCTGTCGGTGCTCAGCACGTCCCCCGAACGCTTCCTGCAGATCTCCTGCGACGGCACGGCCGAATCGAAACCCATCAAGGGCACCCGGCCGCGCGGCGTCACGGACCGCGAGGACGAACTGCTCCGCAACGACCTGGCGGCCAGCGAGAAGGACCGCTCCGAGAACCTGATGATCGTCGACCTGGTGCGCAACGACCTCGGCCGCACCGCCCGGATCGGCTCGGTCCGTGTGCCCTCGCTCTATGAGGTGGAGACCCACCCCACCACGCACCAGCTGGTCAGCACGGTCCGCTCCCGCCTGAAGGAATCGAGCTCGGCGGTGGAGTGCGTCCGGGCGGCCTTCCCCGGCGGATCGATGACCGGCGCCCCCAAGATCCGCACGATGCAGATCATCGACGACCTGGAGACCGGCCCCCGCGGCGTGTACTCCGGGGCCATCGGCTACTTCTCCCTGTCGGGCGCGTGCGACCTGAGCATCGTCATCCGCACGCTCGTCGTCACCCCCTCCCGGGTGAAGTACGGGGTGGGCGGCGCGATCGTGGCGCTGTCCGACCCCGACGAGGAGTTCGAGGAGACCGCCGTCAAGGCGACACCGCTGCTGCGGCTCCTGGACACCGCCTTCCCCGGGCGCATCGCGCCGGGGGAGCCCCGCGGCGCGGCCCCCGCCCCCACGGCCGCACCGCCGAGCACCCCATCAGGGGCGCGCCGCCCTAGGACAAGGAGCAGAGCGTGAACCGGCTCAGAACACCGATCGCCATCATCGGAGCCGGCCCCGCGGGCCTGCTCCTGTCCCACCTGCTGCACCAGCAGGGCGTGGACTCCCTCGTGCTGGAGCGCCGCAGCCGCCCCTACGTCGAACGGCGGGTGCGCGCCGGGCTGCTGGAACACACCACGGTCGAACTGCTCAGGCGGGCCGGCCTGGCCGGCCGGCTCGACCGGGAGGCACTGCGCCACGAAGGCCTCGAACTGCGGATCAACGGTGCCCGGCACCACCTGCCGGTCACCGAACTGACCGGCCTGAGCACGTACGTGTACGGCCAGCAGGAACTGGTCAAGGACCTGATCCAAGCCCGCCAGGAAGCCGGCGGCCGCCTGTGGTTCGACACCGACGACGTCACCCTGGAGATACCCGACGGCGGCGGCCCCTGCACCGTGCGGTGCACGGCGCAGGGCCAACCCACCGAGATCACCTGCGACTTCATCGCCGGCTGCGACGGATTCCACGGCATCTCACGCCGGTCCATGCCGGCCACGGCACAGCCCGCCTTCGAGCGCAGCTACCCCAGCGCCTGGCTGGGCATCCTGGCCGCCGCCCCGCCCGTCGCCCATGAGCTGGTCTACGCCGCCCACGAGCGGGGCTTCGCCCTGGCCAGCATGCGCTCCCCACACGTCTCCCGGCTCTATCTCCAGATCGACCCGGACGATGAGCTGGAGCAGTGGCCCGACGACCGGATCTGGAAAGAGCTGCGCGCCCGCCTGGACGTCGACGGCGAGGCGGGGCTGACCGAGGGACCCGTCCTGGAGAAGTCGCTGGTGCCGCTGCGCTCCTACGTATCGGAGCCGATGCAGCACAAACGGCTCTTCCTCGCCGGTGACGCCGCGCACATCGTGCCCCCCACCGCCGCCAAGGGGCTCAACCTGGCGGTGGAGGACGTCCAGGTGCTCAGCGAGGCGTTCGCCGCCTTCTACGGCAGCGGCCAGGACACCCTCCTTGAGGGCTACTCGCAACGGCGCCTGCCCAGCATCTGGGAGGCCGAGGACTTCTCCGACTGGATGGCCCATCTGCTGCACCGGCTGCCCGACGCACAGGCCTACGGCGCCCGGCTCCAGCGGGCCCGGCTGGACGCCCTCGTCAACTCGCCCACCGCCGCCCGGCAGTTCGCCGAACGGTACGTGGGCCTGTCCCGCAGCTTCGCGGGCGCAGGAAAGGAGCGAGCGTGGCAGTCGTGAGCGACCGGCACGAAGCCGTACCACCGCAGGCCACCGCGGACCTGCTGCGCGGACTGTTCCGCCTGTCGAAGATCTTCGTGTACCAGCACTACTACGGCTGGGGCATGGCCTGGCTGCTGCTCCCGCCGCAGCTGCGCGAACGCCCCGGCACCATCGCCGCGATGCTGCTGTTCCTGGTCGGCTCGATGGGCATCGTGACCTGCACCTGCGCCGCCGACGACCTGGTCGGCTTCCGCAACGGCAGCGACGCGCGCAACTACACCAGCGGCGAGACGCGGCGCAGCATCCGCGGCAAACCGCTGCTGAGCGGGGCGGTCACCGAACGCCAGGCGGCAGTCTTCGTGGCCGCGGCCGCCGTCCTCGCCCTCCTCGCGGGCGCCGGCGCGTTCTGGGCCCTGGACTGGCAGGCGCCCGTGTGGTCCTACCTCCTGTACGGCGGCGGCATGCTGGCCAGCGTGCAGTACTCCGCGGGGCTGCGGCTGAGCTACTACCCCGGCGGCGGGGAGATGCTGCTGTGCATGGGGACGGCGGCCGGACTGCTCGCCCCCTACACCGCCGTCCGCCAGGACTGGTCGCCCGAGGCGGTCCTGGTGGCGCTGCTGCTGGGGCTCTGGCTGGTGATGGTGAGCAGCTACTCCAACGTCAACGACGCGGCCGGGGACCGCACGGTCGGACGCCGCACGCTGGCGGCCACCACCGCGCCCGTCGTCTTCAAGTCGGCGATGGCCGCCTTCTTCCTGCTGTCCACGACGCTCCTGTGCGCGCTGGCCTTCACCACACGCCTGCCCTGGTGGACCGTCCTAACGATGCTGCCCGCCCTGGGCCTGCACCTGGCCCAGCTGCGTGAGGGACCACTGCGCGAACGATGGCTCACCGCACGCAAGCTGGGGCTCTTCGCCTATGACGCGGGTTTCTTGGGTCTGCTGATCCCCGTTCTGACCATTCTCTAGAAGGGTGTGCCCCACCATGGCGTCCCAACGCCGCAAGCCCATCAACCTCGGCCTGCTCTTCGACTGGCACGCCCACAAGAGCAAGCAGACCGAGTTCCACCTCGACCGGCCCTTCGACGTCGCCCCCGACCAGGGCACCGTCTACAGCGGGCGGGCGATCGCGGCCGAGGTCCACGCCATCTCGGGCTGGCTCCAGGCGGCGGGGCTGCGCTACGGCGAGAGCGTGGCCGTCGTCAAGGACAACCACTTCGACATGGTCCTGATGGCCTCCGCCGCGGCCCGCATCGGTGTCCTGCCCGTCATGATCTCGCCGTTCGTGCCCCCCGGCCAGCTGCGGGTCATGCTGGAGCGGGCCGCCCCCAAGGTGCTGGTGACCTCCTGCGCCGTGCTGGCCCGGGCGGCCAAGGAGAACATCGAGATCGTCCCGGCCGGTGTCCGCACCGTCGTCACCGGCGAACTCGACACCGAACTGCCGCCGGGCGCCGTCCCCCTGGCCGACCTCAGGGGAGCGGACGCCCCGCCCGTGCGGCTGCGCCCGGACGACGAGCCGATGATCGTCACCCATACGTCGGGAACCACGGGCACGCCCAAGCTGGTGGTGCACGCGGCAGCCACCAGCCTGGGCCGGTTCTCCTTCCAGCTGGAGTCCAAGCGGATCCCCGGCATCACCTCAGGCCCCAACGACGTCGTCGCGGGCTGCCTGTCCTACGTCCACAACCGGCTGCTGTCGTGGACCAACGGCCAGCTCAGCCTCGCCCCCCGCAAGACCGTGATCATGTCCGACCCGGGGCTGGACAACGTCGCCGAGGTCCTTGCCGCCCACCGGCCCACCTCGCTGGAGGCGTTGCCGAACATGTTCCAGCGCTGGGAGGAACTCGCCGAGACCCGGCCGGAGCTGTTCGCCCAGGTCCTGAGGTTCAACAGCACGTTCGACGCGGTCCACCGGCGCACCATCCGCACGTTCCTGGAGGTCTCCCGCGCCCGCTTCCCGCTCTGGGCGACCGGCCACGGCCAGTCCGAGATCGCCGGAGTCTCGATGAACGTCTTCACCCGCCGCCAGGCCCGCAGCTGGCAGGGCTTCACGGACGGCTCGAACGTCGGCTGGCCGCCCGCGGCCCCGGTCAAGGTGGTCGACCCGGTCACCGGGGAGCGCAAGAAGCGCGGCGAGAGCGGCCTGCTGATGGTCGCGGGCAAGGCACGCTGCCTGACCTACCTGGGCGAGCCCGAGCGCTACGACGAGAAGGTCGACGGCAAGTGGTGGAACACCGGCGACCTCGGCAAACGGGACCGGCTGGGCCGGATCCGCACGCTGGACCGCGAAGTGGACCTGGTCCCCGGCCTGAGCAGCATCGAACTGGAGAGCCTGCTCCTGGACCGGCTGCGCCGGGCCCACGAGGTGATCGTGCTCGGCGCGCAGGAGGGCCCCCCGGTCCCGGTGCTGTCCATGCGCGACAACCAGATCACCCCCCAGGAGTGGCAGCGGGCGACGGCCGGCCTGCCGGAACTGGCCGAGCCGTACCTGGTGCCGTGGGAGGACCTGCCCCGCACCGCCACCTGGAAGGTCCGCCGCCACGAGCTGCGCGAGACGGTGTTCGGCTCCGACCGGACGCTGGGCACCGGCCGATGGACCTGACCGTGACGGTGCCCCGGGCACCGCGCGGCCCATTTCCCCTGGACGAAGGAAGACAACGATGATCGACGAATACCTGCGGTGGCTGCCGGACGCCATAGTGCCGTGGCCGGACGTCGTCCCGGTCACCATCCCCGAGCACTTCCGGGCCCGCTGGATCTTCTGGACGCTGATGAGCCCGGCGGCAGTGGGCTGGCTCGTCGCCTACAGCCTCGCCTTCCTGCGGGGCCGCAAGGACAAATGCGTCGGCGTCCCCGCCCTGCTGGTGGCGGTGAACTTCGCCTGGGAGTTCAACCTGTCGGTCATCCTCGACCAGGACACCACCCAGCGTCATATCAACTTCTCCTGGGCCCTGTTCAACATCTTCATCATCTCCCAGGTCGTGCGCTGGGGACACAAGGACCACCCGAACCTGACCCGGCGGAACTTCCTGTGGGCCTTCGTGGCGATGTTCGTATGGGCGTCCTTCATGGTCGTCTACGGCACGATCGAAATCGGGGACTTCCCGGGCACCTACACCGGCACCATCATCAACATTCCACTGAGCTGGGCATTCATCACCATGCTCAAATCCCGCGGCTCGTCCGCAGGACAGTCGATGTATATCGCCATCGCCAAGATGATCGGATCCATGGGCGCGGCGGCCACCGTGTACGCGGAATTCCCCGGACACAACCTGTTCTTCGTCCTGTTCATCAGCGTGCACATCCTGGACGCCGTCTACATCCGGATGCTCTACGTACAGATCCGCAAGGAGGGCCACAGCCCCTGGGCCTGGAACCGCCCCACCGTCCCGCACTACGCCGACGCCCCCCGCACCAAGGACGCCGCACAGGACGCCCCGTCCGCACCCCCGGCCCGCACCGAGACCATGGAGCACGCCAAGTGAGCGCCCCGTCCACCTCGGCGGTGGTCCTGGGCGGCGGACTGACCGCAATGGTCGCCGCCGCCGTGCTCGCCCAGCACGTCGACGCGGTCACCGTCATCGAACGCGACCGGCTGCCCGACACCCCCCAGCAGCGCCCCGGCGTCCCGCAGGCCCGGCACACCCACACCCTGATGGACGGCGGGGCCCGCGCCCTGGACTCCCTCCTGCCCGGCTTCCTGGACCGCCTCATGGCCGCCGGCGCCCACCGCAACAACCTGCCGGGCAACGTGGTGATGCTCAGCGCCCAGGGCTGGATGGAACGCTTCACCTCCCACCGCAACTCCTACACCTGCAGCCGCAACCTCCTGGACTTCGTCGTACGCGACCTGGCGCTGAGCAACGAGCGCATCACCGTGATCGACCACCACCAGGCCGACGACCTGATCGGCGACTCGCACGCGGTGACCGGGGTACGCATCCGCAGCCGCGAGACGAAGGAGACCCGGGAACTGGGCGCCGACCTCGTCATCGACGCCACCGGGCGCGGCTCCCGGATCGACCACTGGCTGCGCGCCCTGGGCCTGCCCGAGATCCAGGAGTCGACCATCGACTGCGGCGAGGCCTACGCCTCCCGCGTCTACCGCGCGCCGCAGGGGGCCGAGAAGGGCTTCCCGATGATCAACATCCTCGCGGACCCGGGCTCCGGCAGGCCCGGCCGCGGGGTCGCGCTGCTGCCCATCGAGGACGGCTGCTGGATGGTCACACTCGGCGGCACCCGCGGCGGGGAACCGCCCACCGACGAGGAGGGCTTCCAGCACTACGTGCGCCACGAGGTACGCCACCCGCTCGTCGCCGACCTGATCGCAGGCGCCCAGCCGGTCGGCCCCATCCACGGCAACCGCAGCTCACGCAACCGGCGCCGGCACTTCGAGCGGCTGCCGGCCTGGCCGAGCGGACTGATCGTGCTCGGCGACGCGGTCACCACCTTCAACCCGGTCTACGGGCACGGCATGAGCGTCTCCGCACGCGGCGGGCTCGCGCTCCGCGCCGGGCTGCAGCGCCACGGGCCCGACCCCACGGCCGCCTTCTCCATCCAGCAGGCGGTCGCCAAGGCCGCCGAGGACGCCTGGACGATCGCCACCACGCAGGACATGCGGTACCCGGACGTGATCGGCCCCCGCCCCACCGCCCTGGAAAAGCTCCAGCGGCGCCTGGTGGACCGCATGCTGCTCACCGCGACGCGCCAGCCCGCCGTCGCCAAGGCGCTGGTCGGGTCCTTCAGCCTGGCCACGTCCTTCACCGAGCTGGCCAGGCCCGGCATCGCGCTGAGGACCCTGCGAGGACCCGGCCGGCCCCCGCTGACCGGCCCGCCGCTCCTGCCCTGGGAACGCTCCTACCTGCCCGGCGAGCGCACCCGGCGCTAACGCCCGCCCGGCGCCGGGGCGTGCCCGGCGGATCCTCTCCGGGACGCGGGGGTCTGCTGCTTCCCCGGGCCCTCAGCTCCGCCCGAGCCCTGATCCGCCGGACACGCCCCGACCAGCCCACCCGGTCACCGAGGAGGTGTGTCGCGGATCACACCGGCCGGCGCACCCCGCGATGTCACATTCGGCGCGGCCCGATCCGTCTAGGAACTGCGGTGCCTCTGATGCCGCGTACGTGAGGAAGGACTGGAAAATGCTCGACGGATTGGCCAGGCTCATCATCAGGCGCCGCGTCGCGGTTGTCGTGATCAGTTTGTTACTCGCTGTGGCCGGGGGGTCGGCCAGCACATCGCTCTTCGGGAAACTGGTCGCGGGCGGTTTCGAAGACCCGAACTCCGAGTCCGGGCACGCGGTCAAGTCGCTCTCCAGCACGTTCGACCAGGTCCAGCCCAACTTGAACGTCCTCGTCACCGTCAAGGGCAACGTGGACGACCCGAAGACCGCCGCCGAGGCCGGCAAACTCACCGATGAGCTGAGCAAGGAATCCGGTCTCGTCAACGTCACGTCGTACTGGTCGGCGGGCAAACCCGCCCAGATGAAGAGCAAGACCGGCGACAAGGCCCTGATCACCGGCACCCTGACCGGCGACGAGGCGACATCACAAAAACGCGCTACGAAGCTGGCCGACGCCTACGAAGGCGAACGCGCCGGTCTCGACGTGAAATTCGGCGGATACGCCAAGTTCCAGGCCGAACTGCTCGAACAGGGCCAGAAGGACGCCAGCACGGGGGAGGCCATCGCGATCCCGCTCACCCTGGTCGTCCTGGTCTTCGTCTTCGGCAGCCTGGTCGCGGCCTCCCTCCCGCTGATCGTCGCCGTCGTCGCGATGATGCTCACCATGGGCCTGATGTGGATCCTGGCCGAGGTGACCGACATCGGCTCGCTGGCCGCCAGCGTGGTCACGCTGCTGGGCCTGGGACTCGCGATCGACTACAGCCTGCTCTTCGTCAACCGCTACCGCGAGGAACTGGCCACCGGGAAACCGACCGAACAAGCCCTGCGCACCACGATGACCTCGGCGGGCCGGACGGTCATCTTCTCCTCCCTCACGGTCGCGGTGGCCTCCTGCGCCATGCTCTGGTTCCCGCTGCTGGCCGTGCGCTCCATGGGATACGCCGGCGCGCTGACGGCCCTGCTGGCCGGCGCCGCCTCCCTGATCGTGCTCCCCGCGGTCCTGGCCATGCTGGGCGGCCGGATCGACAAGGGCCGCGTCTTCGGCCGCAAGAAGCACGCGGCCGGCGCCGGCGCCCCCGGCGGCGACACCGAGAACGGGTTCTGGCACCGCCTGGCCACACTCGTGATGCGCCGCCCCCTGCCGCTCGCCACGATCACCACACTGTTCCTGCTGCTGCTCGGCGCACCGTTCCTCGGCATCAACATCGGCATGCCCGACGACCGCGTCATGCCGGAATCCTCCTCCGCCCGCCAGGTCTCCACCGCCATCAAGGAAGACTTCCACGGCAGCGGACAGAACACCCTGGTGGTCGTCGCCCCCCACGGCGCATCCGACCAGCAGGACGTCACCGACTACGCCAAGCAACTGTCCGCACTGCCCGGCATCGAGACGGTGCGCACCTCCACCGGCAGCTACGCCAAGGGCAGCCAGGTCGCCCCGCCGGACGCACAGTCCAAGAGCTTCGCCGCCCGGGACGCCGTCTACTTCCAGGTGGCGCCCACCGGCGACGACCCGGACCTCGCGGACAAGGCCGTCACCGAGATCAGGGACAGCAAGGCCCCCTTCGACATCCAGGTCGGCGGCACCGCAGCGACCAACAAAGACGCGGCATCGGCCCTGGTCAAGTGGCTGCCGTACGCGCTGGGCTCACTGCTCATCGTGATGCTCGTGCTGCTCTTCCTGGTCACCGGAAGCGTCCTGCTGCCGGTCATGGCCATCGTGCTCAGCCTGCTCAGCCTGACCGCGACCTTCGGCGCACTGGTGTGGGTGTTCCAGGACGGCCACCTGGCCGGCCTGTTCGGCGGCTTCACCCCCACGGGCAACATCGCGGCGACAGTCCCGGTGATGCTCTTCGGCCTCGCCTTCGGCCTGGCCATGGACTACCAGGTGTTCCTGCTCTCCCGCATGCGCGAGGAGTACGAAATCACCGGTTCCCCCACCAAGGCCGTCACCCACGCCCTGGAACGAACGGGCCGGATCGTCACCGCCGCGGCCGTCGCCATCGCCATCGTCTTCCTCGCCTTCACCGTGTCGGACATCTCCCTCGTCAAGGCGTACGGCGTCGGGCTGCCCCTGGCGGTCCTGATGGACGCGACACTGATCCGCGGCGTGCTGCTGCCCGCCGTGATGCGGCTCGGCGGCAACGCCACCTGGTGGGCCCCCGAACCGCTCCAGCGGCTGCACGCCCGCTTCGGCCTGCGCGAGGAGGCCAGGCAACAGGCGCCGCACCGCGACCTGGAGCGGACACCGGCGGGCTGACCCCGCCCGGCCGGGCCCCGGGCCGACAGCCCCGAACCCTCCCGCGCAGCACACCGATGACGCCGAAGGCCGTCACCGTCCCCGGACGGTGACGGCCTTCGTCCATGCCCGGCGCCAGAAAGCCTCACCCCCCGCACCACGTCCCGCACACGTTCCCACCACCCGAGGAGTCACCCGTGTCCACCGAAATGACCACTCTCCCCAGGGGCGCCTCGGGCAGCTTCGTGCACCCCGCCACCCGCGACCTGCTCGAGCGCGTGGAGCGCCGCCTGCGGTCCTTCCTCAAGGCCGAGCGGGACTCCTGGGCCCACGTGGACGGCCGGGCCGTCGTCCCCATCGACGCCCTGAGCGACATGGTCGAATCGGGCGGCAAACGCATCCGGCCCATGCTCTGCCTCACCGGCCACCTCGCCGCCGGCGGCGACCCTGAGGCGCCCGGCGTCGTGGAAGCCGCCGCGGCCCTGGAGATGCTGCACGTCTGCGCCCTCATCCACGACGACGTGATGGACGCCTCCCCCCAGCGCCGCGGCATACCCACCGTCCACGAGAAGCACTCCATACACCACCGCAGCCGCGCCTGGCAGGGAGAGTCGCGCCGCTTCGGCGAGAGCGTGGCCATCCTCGCGGGCGACCTGGCACTGGTCTACTCCGAGCAGCTGATGGCAGCCGCCCCGCCCGCGGTCATCGGCGTCTGGAACACCCTGCGCTCGGAACTGATCGTCGGCCAGTACATGGACGTCGCCGCCGCCGCGGAATTCTCCGTCAACCCCCAGCTCTCCCGCTGGATCGCCCTGGCCAAGTCCGGCCACTACACCATCTACCGGCCACTGCTGCTCGGCGCGAGCCTGGCCGGCCGAAACGACCTGGCCCCCGCCTTCCAGGAATACGGCGAGACGATCGGTGAGGCCTTCCAGCTCCGCGACGACCTGCTCGACGCCTTCGGGAAGTCCGCCGACACCGGCAAGCCCACCGGCCTCGACTTCACCCAGCACAAGATGACCCTACTGCTCGGCTGGGCGATGCAGCGCGACGACCGCATCCGCGGCCTGATCACGGAACCCGGCCACACCACCGACGAGGTCCGCCGTCACCTGCTGGACACCGGCGTACCCGGCGACGTCGAACAGCACATCGCCGACCTCGTGGAGCGGGGCTGCAAGGCCATCTCCGAGGCGCCCATCGACGCCGTGTGGCGAGACGAACTGACGGCCATGGCCAAGTACGTCGCCTACCGCAACACGTGAGCAACGCGCACCGGGGAGCGTGAGAGAAACGTCGCCCGCGTCGGCCGATCCCTCCGCACCGTGGAGTTCCTCCCCGCAGCCAACTCCACGGCGGAGTCGGCCCGACGCCCCCCACACACACACCGCCCCCGCCCCCGCCCCGCTCGACGAAGGAGACCCCCGCGCATGGCCGAACTCAACGGCGCCCCCGTTTCCTTCGAAGCCCTGCAGAACCTCGCCCTGACCAACTACGGGCACTTCACCAGCATGCGCGTCGAGGACCAGAAGGTACGGGGACTCTCCCTGCACCTGGACCGCCTGGTGCGCGACGCCCGCACCGTCTTCGACGCCGACCTGGACCCCGACCGCATCCAGGCATACATACGCCACGCGGTGGGCGAACGCACCGGCTCGTTCGTCACCCGCGTGACCGTGTTCGACCCGGACCTCGACCTGGGCCACCCCGCAGCCGCCGGCCGGCCCCAGATCCTGGTCACCGCCCGCGCCGCCGCCGCCCTGCCCGCCCCCGCGCTCACGGTCAAGACATTCCCGTTCAGCCGCGACACCCCACAGGTCAAACACCTGGCACTCTTCTCCCAGCTGAAGCTCCGCCGCGCGGCACAGCTCGCCGGATTCGACGACGCCGCCTTCACCGAGCACGACGGCCGCATCTCGGAAGGCGGCACATGGAACATGGCCTTCATCACCGAGGAGGACACCGTCGTCTGGCCCGAGGCGGACGTGCTGCCGGGCGTCACCATGCACCTGCTGCGCCAGGCCTACGACCGCACCGCCCACGCCCCCGTCACCCTCGACGACCTTCCGGCCATGCGGGCCGCCTTCTCCACCAACACCTCCGTCGGGGTGCGCGCCATCACCACCGTCGACGACACCCCGTTCGATACGCGCCACCCCGTGCTGGACACCCTGCGCAAGCTGTACGCCGCGGTTCCCGGCGAACAGCTGTAACCATGGACAACACGCGACGGGCCGAACCACCGAGAGCGCAGCAGCGTTTGTCCGGCACTTTGGGCAGCATCTGGTGGTCGATGGGCACGCGAATGTTCACGAGAAATGACGTCAGTGCATGGGATGGCATGCCACCTGGTGCCTGTTCTTGAATCATGCATGACACCTTCGGAGCAATTCGTTCGGCGATGAACGATGACTCGCGTAGGGTGCCCCAGATATCAAGGCGGAAGGCGGGGTGTGGGCGTGGCACCGAAGAAAGTAACGCGGGATCAGTTGGCGGGTGCGGCGCGGGCCGCGCTGGGCGGCGGGCGACGACTGGAGGCGGTCGAGCGACTGGCGGGCGGCACCACGAAGGGCGTCTATCGGCTGACGATGGACGACGCCATGACGGCGATCGCCTATCTGTGGGAGGACTCCGAGAACTACTGGCCGGCCACCGAGCACGATGGCGACCTCGCCGACCCGTTCTCGCCCGGCATCGGGCTCGACCTGTTCGAGGCCGCGCACGCGCGGCTGGGGGCGCTGGGCCTTCGGGTCCTTGAGATCCACCTGGCCGATCGTGACCGCACCTACTACCCGGCCGACCTCGCGATCGTCGAGGACGTGCCCGGCGAGAAGCTGATGGACCTGCGCAACCGCGACCCGCGCGCCGCGGAGCCGACGATGATGCGCCTCACTGAGAGCCTGGCGATGATGCGCGGCCACCGGGCGCCGTCCTTCGGCAAGGTTGCCCTGATCGACGCGGGAGGCACGTCACGTTCGGCCTCGTGCGAGCAGGCAGCGCTCGCCTTCGCGCTGCGCTGCCTCGCCGAGGCGACCGCGCGCGACCCCAGGATCGCCGACGCCCGCGATCAGCTGGAGGAGCGGCTGCGTCAGCTGACCGCGGCGGTGCGGCCGCGCGCCGAGTACTCCGTCGTCCACGGCGAGCTGGGCCTGGACCACGTCATGGTCGACCGAGACGGCCATCCCGTCGTGATCGACATCGAGAACCTGCTGTACTTCGACGTCGAGTGGGAGCACGTGTTCCTACGCCTCCGCCATACCAACAGCCAGTATCAGCAGCTGGCGGTGGACGGCCTCGACGAGGACCGCCTCGCGCTCTACAAACTCACCCAGCATCTGTCGCTGACAGCCGGCCCGCTGCGCCTGCTCGACGGGGACTTCCCCGACCGGGAGTTCATGCGAGGGGTCGCCGAGCATCACCTGAACGAGGCGCTGGCGCTGGTTTTGGCGAGTTGAAGACGCGACCTGCGTGTTTGTGCCAGGGCTGGGTGATCTCCGAGATCGTCGGCCACAAGAAGCCAGACGGGACCCTCCGGAATGACGTCAGCACATGGGACGGCCCGCCGCCCGTGAGGGCGGCGGGCCGTCGAGACTGAAGCTGCAGGAGTCAGCTGGCCGCGGCGGGCTCTTCTGCCCGGGCTCGGGTGCTGGCGAGGCGGTAGGAGTCGGTGCCGGTCTCGATGATCGTGCCGTTGAAGGTGAGGCGGTCGACGATGGCCGCGCAGAGGCGAGGATCGGTGAAGGTCTTGGTCCAACGTGCGCCGTGAGGCGCTTCGTTGTATCCCCGACGCAGTCGGGACGAACTTGGAGGGAGGTTCTTGGGTCGCCGAGCTTACTTGAGCGCGAAAGCGTGAGGGGACAACAGCATGCTCGGAAAGCGGTGCCCATTTGGAGGCGTCCATGGTGGGGTGCCGCAAGACCCGTGCGATATGGCTAAGGCTTGATTGCTTGAAGCCCAATTCCCAGCGGTGCGAGAGACACCCGTCGAAACGACGCCTGAATTCGACGTCCCGCTATGCCTCAGTCGCGGTTGGAGGCTGGGGCAACCTCCATGGTGTGGAGCGCCTTCCAACGAGGGGGGCCAAGGGAATGAGTGGGCGGCCTACGTCGCGCTCGATATGTACAACGAAGACGTACCACGGGATCGCCTAAGGGGCGCGAGCCCTACGGCGACGGAGTGCTCGTAGTAGTCGCAGGAGTGACGACCTGCCAGGGGGGCCGGGAAAGCCGGTCACAGGGCGAAGGGGCACAGGTGATTGAGGCGTCCGGCGATGGGAGGTATGCGTAATGCAGAGCGCCGCAACGGTGCTGGACGTCCTCCGGGAACGCGGCAGGCAAGGGCTGCCGCTGGAAAGACTGTATCGGCAGTTGTTCAACCCGCAGTTGTTCCTGATGGCCTACGGGCGAATCTACGCCAACAAGGGTGCGATGACACCCGGGGTCACCGGGGAAACCGTGGACGGCATGTCTCTGGAGAAGATCGACGCGATCATCGGCAAGTTACGCGCCGAGACGTATCGCTGGACCCCAGCGCGGCGGACCTATATCCCGAAGAAGAATGGGAGAAAACGTCCGCTCGGACTGCCCACGTGGTCGGACAAGCTGGTCGCCGAGGTTGTTCGCCTTCTACTGGAGGCGTACTACGACGTCCAGTTCTCACGCCACTCCCACGGATTCCGCCCCGGCCGAGGCTGCCACACCGCACTCAACGAGGTGGTGGAAGTCTGGAAGGGAACACACTGTTCATCGAAGGAGACATCTCCGACTGCTTTGGCAGCCTGGATCACGAGATAATGCTCGCGACCCTGGAAGAGAGAATCCATGATGGACGATTTCTGCGGCTGATCCGCCAAATGCTTAAGGCCGGGTACTTGGAGGACTGGCGATGGAACGCCACGCTCAGCGGTGCGCCGCAGGGCGGCGTTGCTTCGCCGATCCTGTCCAATATCTACCTGGATCGGTTGGATCAGTTCGTTGAACAGCACCTGTTACCGGATTACAACCGGGGCAGACTACGTCAGCGGAGCCGGGAGTACTGGCGCGTTGAAGCGAGGATCAAACGGGCAGGTCAACGCGGGGACAAGGCGGCCGTACATGCGCTTCGGCAGCAGCTGCGACGCCTCCCCAGTTCCGATCCCGATGATCCAGACTACCGACGGCTGCGGTACATCCGGTATGCCGACGACTGGCTACTCGGTTTCGCAGGACCAAAGCGAGAAGCTCAGGAGATCAAGGAACGGATGAGGGAGTTCCTGCGTGATGAACTCAGGCTGGAACTCTCAGAATCCAAGACTCTGATCACGCACGCCGCCAGCCAGGCGGCGCGCTTCCTCGGCTACGAGCTGCGGACCCAGCTTGCCGACACGAAGATCACTCGCGGGCGTCGGGCGGTCAACGGCTGCATCGGCCTATACGTGCCACGGGACGTGATCCGAAAACGATGCGCGTTGTACATGAAAAGGGAAAACCGGCGTTCCGCGGGGCTCTGATACACGATCAGGACTACTCGATCGTGGCGAAGTATCAAGCGGAATACCGGGGAGTTGTCCAATGCTACCTTCTGGCCCAAGATGTTGGACGTCTGGGCCTTCTGCACTGGGTCATGGAAAGCTCCATGCTCAAGACTCTGGCCAGGAAACACCAGTCCACCGTCACTCGGATGGCTCGCCGACACAAGGCGACCATCCAAACGCCCGACGGGCCACGGACGTGCATGCAGGTCATAGTCAAGCGTAGTGACGGAAGGAAGCCGCTGGTCGCTCGCTTCGGCGGGATCCCGCTGAAGCGGCAACGCTTTGCTGACCTGGACGACAAGGCTCCGTCAACGAGATACACCGGCAGCAATGAGCTGATCCACCGGCTGTTGGCGGGACAGTGCGAGATGTGCGAATCGCGGAATGGTCTGCAAGTTCACCACATCCGCAAAATGGCAGATCTCAATCGACCCGGTCGGCCCGTGCGCTTGGCGATGCGCCAGCGCCCGTCGCGCCCGTCGGAGTCCTCGGCGGGTTCCACGTCCTGCCCGGCGACCAGGGCCAGCAGGCCGACCGC
>NZ_JBHVSY010000041.1:0-53983 GCF_042884935.1 Streptomyces sp. NPDC058092 | reverse complement strand
ACAACCGGTCCAACACCCCATAACTCAGCTGGCAATCACCGAACACCACCGCCACACGGTCAGGACATCGACGCACCTGCCCCGCGAACAACTCGGTGAGCGGTGCCGGCGTGATGGCTGCTTCGTTGCGGGCCCCGTGCCCTCCCTCGACGATCTGTGCACGCTCGGCCTCGTCGACCATCGGCAGGTGCTGAACACGCTGCCCGGGGTCCGCCAACGCGGAGTGCAGGAGCACCTCGAAGTGGTCGGCCATGTGCTCGACCGTCTCCGCCCTGAACAGGTCGGTGCTGTACTCGAACCCGTAGTGCATCCCTTCCGGCACCGTCTGGATCATGAGGGTGAAGTCGAAGCGGGAGACGCCGACGCTCATGCCCTGGGCGATCAGGCTGTGCATCCAGGGCTTCGGCTGGACCAGCGCCGACGCATGGTCCAGAAGCGGAAGGCTCTCGTCGGCGAACATCGCTTGGAAGACCGGGTTGTAGCCGAGGCTGCGGGCCGGCCGGAGCGCCTCGACGAGCCGCTCGAAGGGGACTTCCTGGTGGCTCTGGGCGTCGAACAGCTGCTTGCGGACCTGGAGCAGTACGTCCTCGAAGGTGGGGTTGGAGCGCAGATCCACCCGGACGGCGACGGTGTTGACCAGGAACCCGATCATGGATTCGAGTTCGACGCGATTGCGGTTGGCGATCGGCACACCGATGACCACGACGTCCTGTCCGCTGTATCGCGACAGGAAGACGGCGTAGCTGCTGAGCATGGTGATGTAGTTCGTGACCTGGTAGTCGCGGCTCGTCTGCGCGACCTGCCGGGTCGCCTCGGGCGTCAGCTGCCGCCTCAGGAATTCGCCCTTGAGGCTCTGCTCGTCCGGTCGCGGGAAGTCGGTGGGCAGCGTGAGCAGTTCCGGTGCGCCGGTGAGCTGTTCCTTCCAGTGGTCCAGCTGGTACCGGAACCCGTCCTCTGCCAGCCGGCTCTGCTGCCACACCGCGTAGTCGGCGTACTGCACCTCGGGATCCGGCAGCGGGCAGGGTTCGCCGTTGGCCAGGGATCGGCAGATCTGCAGGAATTCCTGACCGAAGACCCCGATCGAGTAGCCGTCGAACACCATGTGATGGGCGCTGAGCGCCAGGACCTGCTCCGCCTGTGACCACTTGACGAGCCGGGCGCGCAGCAAGGGGCCTTCGACGAGATCGAAGGGCTGGTCCCACCACTGACGGATCTCGTCCTGTGCCTGCCGCTCGCTCTGCTCCTCGGGGAGCCCGGAAAGATCCACCGTCGGCAGTTCGATCTGCCACCGGTCCTCGATGACCTGCCAGACCTGGCCGTCCTCCTCGCGGAACGTCGTGCGCAGCGGCTCGTGGCGCCGCAGCATCTCGCCCAGCGCGTCGCGGACGACCGCGGTCCCGATGGATGTCGGCAGGGGGATGAGCCAGTTGACGGTGTACGACGTGGTTCCGGGACTCAGCCGGTCGATGAACCAGAGCCGCTGCTGGTCGAAGGTGGCCGGCAGCGGGCCGCCACGGGGAACGGGCGTGAGGGGACGCGCCTGCTGCGGCTGCAGCTCCTCCTGGCGGCGTCCCAGCTCGCGCGCGACCTCGACGATCGTGGGGAGGTCGAAGAAGAGGCGGACCGGCACCTCCAGCGAGAAGACCTGCCGGATCCGGGCCACGAGCTGCACGGCGAGAAGCGAGTGCCCGCCCAGCTCGAAGAAGTTGTCGAGGACGCCGATGGGCGAACGCTCCAGGATCTGCTCCCACATCGAGACGAGCAGCGCCTCGGTGGTGTTGCGGGCCGGTACCCGGGGCGCCGACCCCGCGGACTCGGGTGTCTGCGGAAGCAGCAGCGCACGGCGGTCCAGTTTGCCGCTGGAGGTGATGGGCAGGGCGTCGAGCGGCACGAGGCCGGACGGCACCATGTAGCCGGGCAGCCGCTCGGCCAGGTAGGCGTGGAGCCGGGGTACCAGCAGGTGCTGGATCTCCGCCTTCAGTGGCTGGTTGGCGTACCGGGACCAGTCGTGGGCCTCGTGCTCCGGGTCGGGCGGGGTGTCGGACCCCGGCTCGGGCGGGGTGACGAACTCGTCCTGATGCGGCACGAGTTCGACTCCCGCCCGGGTCAGCAGCGCGTTGTAGCCGCCATCCGCTCCGTGGCCGCTCCAGTCGAGGACGGCCCGGTAGCCGGCCTGCTCGGCGAGCTCCCGGAGATCCTCGGGGTCGACACCGTTCGACGGCCGGTCCTGGGCGCGCCAGGCCTCGACCGTCTCCAGCCCGGAACCCTCCTTCAGCCAGCGCAGTGTGCGGATGGCGTCCTCGACGCGCGCGTTCGGTACGTTGCGCAGCCGGAGCCGGTCGGGCCTGCCGTCCGCAAGCAGGTCCCGCAGCCTCGCGGGGGTGAGACGTCCGGCGGTCCAGTCGCGCTCCGGGCTGTCCGGTGCCGGCCGGGCGGCGGCGTCCCGGACGGGGTGTCCCACGTGGAGCACCACCTGGTAGCGGAACATCGACATCTCGTTGAGGTGGCGGCCGCCCTTGGGCCGGATCTCGACCCGGGAGACACGGCCGGTGCGGGCGGCCCAGTCGCGGAAGAACGCCGGGTCGAGAGTCAGCTCCTCTTCCTGTTGGACGTCCTGCTGTACGCGCTGCCAGAGCTGTTGGCGCGTCATGGTCTCAGGGGCGCGCTCCGCTTCGACGCCGGCGTGGAAGGCGTCGAGCAGCGGGAAGCTCCGCACGTCGCCGACGATGATCCGGCCGCCGTCGACGACCCGGGACACCGCGCCTTCGAGGACGCCGAGAAGGTAGTCGATGTCGGGGAAGTACTGGACGACCGAGTTGATGACGACCGTGTCGACCGGTTCCAGTTCCAGGTCGTCGAGGGCGTCGGCCTGCCTCTGGTGCAGGACCACCGACCCCCTGAGTTCCGGACGGTCGTCGAGGCGGCCGCGGATGGAGTCGAGGGCCGACGAGGAGAAGTCCGTGCCGTAGTACCGCCGGCATCCGGCGGCGAGCGGGAAGAGCAGCAGACCGGTGCCGCAGCCGATCTCCAGGATCACGCGCGGATCATGGCTACGGATCAGCCGCACCGTGTCGTCCTGCCAGGCCCGCATCTCCTCCAGGGGGATGGGCAGGCCGGTGTAGCTGCTGTTCCAGCCCGAGAAGTCGTCGCTGTTCTCGGAGCCCTTCGCCGCGTCGGGGTCGAAGGCGTCGTACACCTCGCGCCAGCGGTCGATGCGCTTGTCCGCCAGCGAGTCCTCGTCCTCCTGGACGGCACCACGGGCGCGCTGCGGGTGCAGCACCACGTACGACACCAGGGACCGGTCGCCGGTCCGGTCCTCGCGGACGATCGTCGCCGCGTCCTGGACGACGGGGTGCTCGCTCAGGATGCTGTCGATCTCGCCGAGCTCGATGCGGTAGCCGCGGATCTTGACCTGGGAGTCGTTACGTCCGAGGAACTCCAGGTTCCCGTCCGGCCGCCACCGTGCCATGTCGCCCGTCTTGTAGATGCGTTCGCCGGGCGTGGCTGCGAAGGGGGACGGGAGGTACTTGGACGCCGTCAGCCGGGGCTCGTTCGCATAGCCGGAGCTGAGGCAGGGGCCGCCGATGTAGAGGTCGCCCGGCACGTCGACGGGGCACGGGTTCAGGCTCTCGTCGAGGACGTAGTAGCGGGCGTTCTGGATGGGCTTTCCGTAGGGGATGCTCGTCCAGGCGGGATCCACTTCCCCGACCGGGAAGAAGTTCGACCAGACCGTCGCCTCGGTCGCGCCGCCCAGTCCGACGACCTCGACGTTGGGAAACACCGCCTTCATGAGGTCCGGGGAGTGGACCGGGATCCAGTCCCCGCTCATGAAGATCAGGCGCAGCGAACGCGAGACGATCTCGTGCGATCCGTCGCCGTCCGTGGGGAGCAGGGGCACGAGCTGCATCAGGGCGGCGGGCGCCGAGTCCCAGAAGGTGATGGGTTCGTCAGCGAGGTGACGCAGGAGGGCCGTGGGCTCCTGGACCTCCTCGCTGGTGGCCATCCGGATCGATCCCCCGGCGGCGAGAATGCCGAAGACGTCGTAGACGGACAGGTCGAAGGTCAGCGCGGTGATGAAGAGGATGCGGTCGTCGGGGCCCACCGAGAAGGAGTTGTTGACCCACTCGATCAGGTTCACCGCCGGAGAGTGCGTAACCGAGACGCCCTTGGGGGTTCCCGTGGAGCCCGAGGTGAAGATGATGTAGGCGAGGTCCTGCGGAGTGCCCTGCCGGGGAAGGTTCTCCCGGGGCATGCTCGCGATCTCGGCCGACGGGTGAATGGCGTACGGGCCGTCGGCCGGGAGGCAGGAGTCGTCGTCCGCCGAGTCGAGGCACACGATGTGGGCGAGGTCCGGCAGGGGATCGGCGGACAGGACGCGAGGCACGAGAGCGTGCTGCGTCAGGACGCACGTGGCCTTGAGCGAGTCGATGATCCAGTGCCATCGCTTGACGGGAGCGTTGACGTCCAGGGGAACGTAGGTGGCTCCGGCCTTGAGGACACCCAGGAGCGCGGGGACCATCTCCGCGCAGCGCTCCATCAGGATCGCGATCTGGTCCCCGCGGCCGATCCCGAGGCGTTTCAGACAGTGCGCCACCTGGTTGGCACGTTCATTGACCTCGCGGTAGGTCCAGCGCTCGTCCTGGAACAGCAGCGCCGGCGCCTCCGGGGTTTCCTCGACCTGTTTTTCGAACAACTCGTGGATGCAGAGGTCGTGCGGATACGGCGTGTCCGTGTCGTTCCACTCATGGACCAGCTGGGAGAACTCCGCCGGAGTGAGCAGGGTCAATTCCCCGAGACAGGCGTCGGGTTGGTCCGCCGGCTCCGTGACGATCCTGCGGAGGTGCCCCGCCATCCTCTCGATCGTCCGCGCCTCGAAGCGCAGGGTGTCGTAGTGGATCGTGAGCACGACGCGTTCCCCGGGGGTGACCACGAGGCTCAGGGGATAGGCGGCGTGGCTTTCCTCCCGGACCCGGATCATCCGGAAGGAGCGGCTCCGGGGTCCTGCTTCCTCGGCCTCGTTCCCGTCCCGGTCGCCGTTCCGGTCGCCGTTCCCGTTCCCGTTCTCTTCCTCGTATTCGTTCTCGTCCTCCACCAGCACAACGCTGTCGAAGAGCGACTCCCCCGAACCGATCCCGCTCCACTGCTGAACCCGCAGCAGCGGGCTGTACTCATGCTCCTGGATCTGCGCGTACTGCTGTTGCAGGTCCTGCATCCATTCCGCCCAGCCCATCGAGGCCGGCACCCGGACGCGCAGGGGAAGCGTATTGATGAGGAGCCCCACCATGCCCTGCGCACCGGGCAGGTCGGCGGGCCGGCCGGGGGTGGTGACCCCCACGACCACCTCGTCGGAGTTCTTGTAGCGGCTCAGGAGCATGGCCCAGGCGCCCTGGACGAGAGTGGTGAGGGTCAGATCGTGCCGTTGCCCGGCGGCACGCAGCGCGGCGGTCTCCCGCTCGTCCAGGACGAGGGACACCTGCTCGTACACGACGGTCGACGCCTCCTCGGCCGCTTCCCCGTCGGCAGCGGGCCTGCACTCGACAGGAAGGGGGGTGTCGGGCGAGACCGACTGCAGTTCCTCACGCCAGAAGGCCTCGGCCCGGCCGGATTCCTGACGTCCCAGCCACTCGATGTACTCCTTGAACGGCGCCGCGACCGGCAGGTCCAGGGGCTGTCCCGAGATCAGGGAGTCATAGGTCTGTTCGACTTCGCGCAGTACCCTCGCCTGGCTCCGTCCGTCCATGAGGAGGTAGTGGAGGCTCCAGAGAACCTGGTAGCGCGCCTGCCCCAGCCGGGCGACGTGGAGCCGCCACAACGGCGCCCGGTCCATGGCGAACCCCTGCTCGCGGTCCCGCCGCAGAAGGGCCTTCAGCCGGTCGGATCGCTGCTCCTCGTCCTGGGTGCGCCAGTCCTCGTGGACGAGGGAAACGTCCACGCTCTCCCAGACCGTCTGAAGCGGTTCCTCACCCATCTGATCGAGGAAGCCCGTCCGCAGCGCCGCGTGCCGCTGCGCCGTCCGCTCCCAGCTCCGGCGGAACGCACCGGCATCGAGATCCTGTGCGATGTCGAGCACAACCTGCGCGTGGTAGAGCCCGGCCCTTTCTCCATGGCGGGACTGGAACAGAATGCCCTGCTGAGTGGGAGTCATCGGGTAGGAAATCTCGACCCGCCGGTCTTCCGAGAAGGCAGGGCGGTTTTCTGCTGAGTTACGAGAAGTACTCAAGGCCGCAATCCCCTGAAGTCATGAACAATGATGCGCACTTCCGGTCCGGACCAAGGGAAAACACCGACCCGTCGGGCGAATACCTGGATCCCCTTGTCCGACGACGGTCTCGGTCGACCGTTCCGGAACCGTGCACATTGGCGTAGTCGATCATTCCGGACCCGAATCGGGCCCGGCAGAACATCTCGTCAGCAACCGGCGGGAGTACCGCACCTTCTCGGGCGCCGCGCCCCTGGAACCGGCTCCGACCTGTACAGACCGGCCGCATGGGTGCCGGCCGACGCGAGGGCGACCGGACTGCGCGCAAGGCGATGGCGCACGGGTCCATGCATGGCCCAACTTCGCATTTCAAGTCCCCGGACGAGAAAAGTTGCGCTGGAATTCACAACGAGTTTGGAAACCACTCGCATGCCCCCTGGCAGGGAGATGTGTTCGTTCGGGCCTTCGTCATTGATCAGCATGCTCATCCACTCGAACAGCACCTGTCAACAGTTCGCATCCGTACGACCGGTCCGAGATCTGAAGGCTTTTCCCGGGCCGACATCCTCTCCGACCTGCAATAATCTCCGGGAAACCTCCGCACGCCTGATCGGCGAACGGGCGCCGCCTGCCGAAGGACTAGGAGAATCCCCATTCATTGGAAACCCGGCAGGGGTCCCCATGCGTTGACGAGGTGAGGCGGGCGGCCATACTTGGATCCGGCGGTGTGCCGCTCCCGGATCATCCGGGCCGCCTCCGGGCACCGACCTGACGAGCACTGCGCGCAGCACCCCTGACAACGGGAGCTCACCTACATGGCCCTCTTACTCCTGAACGCCGCCCTGATCCTCTCCGTCCTGGCAGCCGTCCACTGGTATCTGTACCGCCGCCTCGTCAAGGACGTCTCCCGCGCGGGCAGTCCATGGCGGCGCATCGGCACGGTGCTGGTGTGGCTGCTCTCGGCGACCACCGCATTCGTGCTGGTCGCCGGACCCGCCGAGCCGCCCTTCGAGGTCGGTTCCCTCGCCGACCGGGCGGCCTCCGCCTGGCTGCCCGTGCTGCTGTACCTCACCCTCGCGCTGCTCCTGGGCGAACTGGTCCGCCCGCTGCTCCGCCGGGCCCTCGCCCGCCGGAGCGCCCGGTCGGCGGACGGGCCCGGCGAAGCCTCCGGCGCGGCGGAACCCGGCGACCGCTCCCGTCGGCTCTTCGTCGCACGGACCGTCGCCATCGGCGCCACCACCCTCGCCGCGGGAGGCGCCGCCGCCGGCCGGTCCGGAGGGTCGCCCTCACAGGGTCCGGGGGGCCAGGGGGTTGAACTCTCGATGCCCTTCACCGGCCTCTGGCGTGCCAGGAACAGCCCGGCCCGAAAGGTCCCGAGCCATGGAACCGACCTGCTCGGCAGCCGCTACGCCATCGACTTCATCGCCGTGGACGACAAACACCGTACGGCCGGCAGCCGTAGCTGGCGCACCTTCCTCGCCACCGAACCGCCGGAGCTCTTCCATGCCTTCGGCCTTCCGGTCCTGGCACCCGTCGGCGGCACCGTCGTCGCGGTCCACGACGCCGAGCCCGACCACGAAGGACGGCGGTCGCAGCTGGCCCTCGTGCCGTACATGCTGGGCCAGGCGTCACGGCTGCGCCGGGGGGCGAACGGCGTCGCCGGAAACCACCTGATCATCTCTCTGTCGGAGAGCGGCCCGTTCGTGGCTCTGGCGCACCTCAAGGCCGGCTCCGTCCGCGTGTCCGTCGGCCGGCGGGTGGTGGAGGGCCAGCACATCGCGGACTGCGGCAACTCCGGCAACTCGACCCAGCCGCATGTGCACATGCAGGCCATGGACAGTGCCGACATCTCCGTCGCCCGAGGCCTGCCGATGCTGTTCCGGCACTTCCGTGAATGGCCCTCCGGCCCTGAGCACTTCCGCGTCAGGGCGCGGACGGTGCCGGAGGAGGAGGCTGTGGTGGAACCGCTGCCCGGGACGGCGCCCTGAGACCGGAAAGGCGACGTTGTGGGAGGTGGTGCGACGCTCCCGGCACCGGGTGCCGGGAGCGTCGCGCGCTGCCCACCGTCCGCGAGGAGGGCTCAGGGCCTTCGAGACATCATCCGGTAGGTGATGAGGAACCCGACGAGGGACCAGGCCGCCAGGACGGCGAAGGGGAGCAACGAAACACCCTCCGGAGGGGTGTTGAGCGTGTCCCGGACGGCCTCGGCCATGTACTGGAACGGGAGCACCGCGTGCACGGACTCGAACCAGTCGGGCAGCCGGGAGGCCGGGAAGGTGATCGGCGAGAACATCAGCGCCACGAACACGACCAGCTGGGACATCATGCGGGCGGCCGGCGGTGCCATCCCGTACCCGATCCCATAGCCCAGACCGATGGCGGTGAACGCGGTCAGGAGGATCGCGGGAAGGACCAGCGGGCTGATGTCGAGGGTCAGGTCGAAACGCAGACCGGCGACCACGAGCGCGGCCACCATGCCGGGCAGCGCGGTGATCAGCGCGACCGTGGCGTCCGACGCGATGAGGGCGCTTCTGGGCACCGGTAGCGACCGGTTGAAGTCGAAGATGCCTTCCTGCTTGGAGGACGCGACCTCCTGAGGACCGATCACCATGCCGACGGTGATGAGTCCCAGCACGGGGGCTCCCGTCGCGAAGTAGAGCGCGGTGGCATCGTCCATCTCGGGTACGAGATACGCGAAACCCACGATGATGCCCACCGCGAGGCAGGTCTGGATGATGAGATTCAACGGCAGGGTCGCGCGGCTCCGCAGCGCGGTCCATCCCAGCAGCAGGCCGTAACTACGCAGCCAGTGGCTCACCTTGCTCACCCTCCTCCGTGCCGGGGGCGGCGTCGCCGCCGACCAGTTGCAGATACACGTCCTCCAGGCCGACCGGCACAAGAGCGAACTCGTCGATGTCCCCAGCCTTGCGGAGCTGCTGCGCCCAGGCGAGCGCCGCCGACGCCGCGTCGGAGTCGAGGGGCACCGCCAGCCGCCGGGAGCTGCGCAGCGGCGGGCCCGCGGCGGGGATGTCGGAGGGCAGGTCCGGAAGGCCGTCGGTGGTCGCCGCGGTCAGCTCCAGCCTGAGCTCACCTACCGCCCGGGAGCGGAGCTGTGCGGCCGTGCCCTCCGCCAGCACCTTGCCGGAGTCCATCACGATGATGCGGTCCACGCTCCGCTCGGCCTCGATCACGTTGTGGGTGACGAGGAGAACGGCGCAGCCCCGGTCGGCGAGTTCGCGGATCTGCTCCCACAGCAGCCTCCGGCGTACGGGGTCCACATCGTTGGTCGGCTCGTCGAGCATCGCGACCCGCCCGGGATCCGCCGCCGCCATGCCGTACGCCGTCAGCCTCCGGATGCCGCCGGAAAGGCGTTCGCCCGTGGTGTCGGCCCACTCGCTGAGGTCCAGTGCGTCGATCAGTTCCTCGGTCCGCGCGACGGCGGCCCGCTTGTTCATCCCTCGTATGCGGGCCATGGTCCTGATGGCCTGCCGCGGTGTCACACCGGCCAGCGGCGCATGGGCCTGAGGCATCACCGAGACCATCCGGCGGACCCTGGCGGGTTCGGCGACCGGATCGCATCCGTCGACCCTGATGGTGCCGGATGTCGGCACCGCGAGTCCGGCCACCTGGTTGATCAGCGTCGTCTTGCCGGCGCCGTTGTGCCCGAGGAGACCGACCACCTCACCGGCCTTGACGTGCAGGCCGATGCCGTCGTTGGCGCGGGTACCGCCCCGGTAGCACTTCACGAGATCTTCGATGATCAGCAATGTTTCGCCCGCTGCCTTGGAGGAGATTGAGGAGATTCAGGGTCTGGAGAACCGGGTCGAGGACGGTTGCTCACCGAGCCACCTGGAGCAGCTTGTTGGGGGTGCCGGCGGTCGGCACACCGGTGAGCGCGCCCACGACGGCGGCGCGGTCCAGCGCCCTGCCGACCTCTCTCGGGGTGGCCTTCGGGTGCCCGCCGAGGTAGAGCGCGGCCGCACCGGACGCGTGTGCCGCGGAGACCGAGGTGCCGGAGTCGGTGCCCGTCCCACCACCCGGCCAGGCGGACGTGATGTCCACCCCGGGGGCGTAGAGGTCCAGCCCGTCACCGTAGTTGCTGAACGAGGCGACCTGGTCACCGCAGTCGGAGGAGCCGACGGTGATGGCCTCGGTCACCCGCGCCGGCGAAGAGTTGGCGACGTCGTCGAAACTGGCACCACCCGACAGCGCGTACGTGACCCCGGCGGCGATGGAGTTGCGCACCGCTTCGTCCAGCACTTCGCTGGCGGGGGCGCCGATGACGAAATTGGCCACCGACGGCCCCTTGGCGTGCTCGGTGATCCAGTCGATCCCCGCCACCACTCCTGCGAGCGTTCCGCCGCCCTGCGCGTCGAGCACCTTCACCGAGATCAGCGTGGCCTTCTTGGCCACTCCGTGTTCGGTACCGCCGACGATCCCGGCCATGAGGGTGCCGTTGCCGTGCTCGTCGCTGCCGTCCCCGCCGAAGGCGTCGAAACCGGGCCTGGCGCGCGGCCGGAGATCGGGGTGGCCGTAGTCGATGCCGGTGTCGACCACGTAGACGTCGACTCCGGCCGCCGCACGGTGCGGGTAGGTGTAGGAACCGTCGAGCGGGAGCGCGGGCTGGTCGATCCGGTCGAGCCCGCAGGACAGCGGTGCCGATGGCCTCGCCCGGCTCGAAGTCGCCCGGTGTACCACGGTGTTCTGCTCCACCAGGCGTACCGCCGGATCGGCGGCCAGCCGCTTCGCCTGCTCCTCGCTGCCCTCGATCAGCACCCCGTGCAGCGCGTGGTCGTATCTCTTCTGAACCCGCACACCGTACCTGGCGGCGACGTCCGGCCGCGCTCCGTCCTCGAAAACGACGAGATAACTTGCGCGTACCGCACTGTCACTTCCGGTATTGACGACGGTCCCGAAGTCCTCGGCGTATCCCGGGGCGGCCGTTGCACCCACGCAGAGCAGAGTTCCCATGGCCAGAGCGGTGACAGATATTCGGTGGCGGCGGGTGAAGCGGGCTGATCGCACTATTTCTCCTCGCATGAAATATATAGTCACTTACCTGAGGGCACGGCAGACTGCCCGGGCGGGGCCGGCGGTACAGGCCCCACGAACGGCGTCGGCCGGCTTCGCCGACCACGTTCCCCGCATTACCGGAGAACCGCTGGCCGTACCGCTCATCGCTATAAGAATTCCCAGAATTTCCGCGACCGGGTTGCGGAACCGGTCCCCCGGGGCACGGGGTGGTCCGGTGCCCGGAAATTCACCTCGCTCGGAGAGCCGGACACCAGGTTTTCGCCGGTTGCATCCCGTCGCGGGACCCGGCCACGGTCACCGGCTCGTCATCGACCCGGCGGCCGTACGCCGAGCCGGGGCAACTTCACGCCCACGCACAGTCCGTGCGGCTCGACGGCGGTGAACGTCAACCGTCCGCCGATGACCGTCGCCAGCTCACGGGCGATGCTCAGGCCGAGCCCCGCGCCGGGTTCGTCCCGCGCCGTGGAACTCCGCCAGAACCGGTCGTCGATGCGCTCGAAGTCGGCCGGGGCGATCCCGGGACCCTCGTCGACGACGTCGATGCCGATGGTGGGTCCGTCCTCCCGGAGGAGCACCGTGACCCGTCCTCCCTCCGGACTGAACTTGATCGCGTTGTCCAACAGGGTGTCCAGGATCGAACCGACCAGCGTCGCGTCGACTCCGATCACGGCCAGGGGCCCGGCCGCCACATGGAGCGAGACCGACCGGCGCTCGGCCTGCGGCCGCCATGCCGTGACCCGGTTCATCACCAGGTCCAGCACGCGGACCGGCCCGGCATCCACAGTGAGCGCACTGCGGGCGGAGGCGATGTTCAGGAGCCTGCCGAGCAGAACGTCCAGCCCGTTCAACTCGTCACGGATCAGCTCCGCCTCCTCCCGCCCTTCTCCCTCCAGCCGGAGTGCGAGCATCTCCATCCGCAGATTCAGAACGGTCAGCGGATTACGCAGCTGGTGCGAGGCATCCACCACGAACGCGGCCTGATTCTCCACACATACGTGCACGAAGTCGGCCATGTCGTTGAACGCGCCTGCCAGTCGGCGGATGTCGGCCGGTCCGTGGGAGGGCCCGGGCACCCTGCTGGACAGGTCGCCGTCGCCGAACTGCCGGACCGCCCGCTCCAGCTCGCGCATGTGGCGCCGACGGCGGCTGCTGCGCAGTCCGGCCAGGGCGACCGCGATCAGGACGAGGGCGACCACCGCAGGACCGCATCCGATCTCGACGAGCGACCCGTCGGCGGACAGTGCGACGCCATCGGTGGCGGGCGCCCCCGCGCTGCGTACGGGCTGTAAGAGGAGCTGCATGGGCTACGCGGACGATCCGGGGATCGACAGTCGGTAGCCCCCTCCTTCGACAGCCTCGATCACCTGGGACAGTCCGTGCCGTTCCCGCAGAGAGGCTACGCGGTGCTGCAGCGAGGCCTGGAGCGAAGCCCGGTGGGCCCGCAGGATCTCGTCGGTGATCTGATCGGCGAGCAGTGTCTCGCCGGGCCGCCGGGCCAGTGCGACCAGGATGTCGAACTCCTCGTCCGGCAGCTCGGTCGGGGCACCGTTGACCAGCACGGCCCGCTCCCTCAGGTCGATCCGCACCCGCCCTGCCAGGAGGAGATCGCCGGGCAGCTCTTCGGCCGGTCCGACCGGGGTGACGGCAACGGCCGGCGCGACCGGTCGCTGACGGCGCATCACCGCGCGTATTCGGGCCAGCACTTCGGCCAGGTTGTAGGGCTTGACGAGGTAGTCGTCCGCGCCCAGGTCGAGTCCCCGCACGCATGAGCCGTGGTCCCCGCGGGCGGTGGTCACCAGGATCGGGACGGAACTGGTTGCCCGCATCATGCTGCACAGCGTGAAGCCGTCACAGTCGGGAAGCCCGAGGTCGAGCAGTACAGCGTCCGGGCGGGCCTGTTCCAGAAGCTCGATCGCGGCCTTGCCGGTGGTCGCGCACACCGCTTCCAGCCCCTGCTGAGCCAATGCTGCCTGGAGGGCCGCCGACACCCGTACGCTGTCCTCAACCACCAGTAGTTTCACATCGTCCTCGTAGTGCTGGAGCCCTGACGCCGGCACAACAGCCGGCCTGACATTCCCCCACGCGGTCGGCGTCACCGTGGTGGCTCCCCACACAACTGCCGCCCACCCTAACCAAGGTCATCGACCAACGTCTATGGCTGCCCCGACTCCGCGCGCGCCTCCTCCCACGTGAGCTCCGCCCCCTGGTGACCGGCACGGATGTAGTCGGGGAGCACCCTGGGCGGCCAGGACCCGATGCTGAACACGCCCATCGAGTACGCCTTCGCCGCGAGCGCCGTGCGGTTGGGCACCTTGAACTGCCGCAACAGCATGCTGACGTGGTACTCGATGCCCTGACGGCTGAGGAACAGCTTGGCCGCGAGGCGTACGCTCGGGTTGCCCGCCGCCACGCCCTCCAGGACCTTGGCGCTGAGCGGCGCCAGCCTCCACTCGGAGCCGTCGAGCGCCTCTTGGCCGCCGGCCGTCTCCTCCGGCGTGAACTGCACCACGATCATGTCGACCCGGCCGGCGCCCTCCTCCTCGACGGGGAACGCGGTGAGCTTGCCGGAGACGGCGATGTCGGGGAAACACATGGCGACGGAGCAGCTGACCAGGCGTGCCCCGTGTCCCTGGACGAGCCGGCCGAAATGGCCCACCACATACTGGCGCACGCTCGGGTGCAGGAACTCCGCGAAGTCACGGCCGCGAAGATCGTCGGGGCACCGGCCGCACCGGGAAGTCAAAGCGCTGTTGACGGACCGCACGCGCAGCGTCGGATCGAGGATCGCGAGACCGATTCCGGAGCGTTCGAAGAGCGAGAGGATCACACCACGGTATTTCTCGCTCCGCATCTCCGCGTCGAATAAGAGCGAATTGATATCGTGCAGTTCACCGATGGGGCGAAGATTATTCTTCGAGTGGCAGGTTTTGCTCTCCCCCACCTGCCGAAGCTCGCTCCCCGTACCGATCTCCACGTGGGCCATGTAGGCCAATCCCCCTTCCTTTCCTCATCGTTCACCGGCTGCGTGCCAGCCTAAGGAGACCGAACGCCGACGTGCAATGGGATCGAGTGACGCCTCGAAAACACTGTGGTCGCGGGCGGGCGGGTTCGGAGGGTCCGCTGCGGCCCACCTCGGGCGTCCCACAGGAGACGTCCGTACACCACGGGTCGGCCGCCGGTTGACCGAAAATTCCGAGAAATTCCGCATACATTTTCCGCGGTCCCGCATCGCCGGTTCGGTTTACCGAACGGTAGCCCGTTCGGTGCACCGATCGGTCACCGAAGGGGGTATCCCGCCCGGGCCCGATGGCAGGCAGCCGCCGGGGCCGAGACGTCCGGCGATCCACCGCCACGTCGAAGCCCGCGGCCCGGGGCCGGGAGGCACAGTCGCGTGGGGTCACAGTCTCTCGGCAAGCACTCCCGAACCGAAGGCGGCCTTTCCCGCCATGCGGCGCACGGCCGGAATCAGCCCTGACCTGCCGTTCACGCCCAGCCGCTGGTACAGCCTGGTCAGGATCTTCTCCACGGCGCGCCGTGTGACGCCGAGCGCCTCCGCGGCGTCCTGGTTGGTGTGTCCGAGAGCCACCAGGGAGGCGACCCGGCGCTCGGTGTCGCTGAGCAGCCCGCCGCCCGCCAGCAAGGCTCCACGCGGCTCCCCGTGCAGGGACGACGGCTGCGGCCCGCTCCAGCATCGCAGCAGTGACTCGCCGGTCGCCTCGGCGATCCGGTCCGCTTCGGCGAGGAGTTCGGCGGAGCCGGGTCGCCCGGCCGCACGCAGCCGGTTTCCGTAGGCTGTCAACGACCGCCCCAGCTCCAGGGCGTTGGAGCCTCCCCTGAGCACTGCGACGGACTCGGCGAGCAGGGACAGCGCATAGCGGCCGCGAACGACCGTACCCCAGATGCGCAGGACGCGGCCGAGTGCGGCCGGGGCGCCCAACGCCCGGGCCCGGTCGCAGGCGCGGGAGAGGAGTTCGAGCGCGGCCTCCGGATCGCCGAGGCGGAGCAGCAGGGGCGCGCACCACAGGTCCACCGGGAACAGCGTCCGATTGCACCAGCCCGCCGCCTTGGCGCGGCGGGTGGCGTCCTGCAGGTCGGCGACCAGGGCGGGCAGTTCACGTTCCGGGGTCGGCGAGGCCTGCAACACCCGCAGGGCGAGGCCGCACACCGGTCCCCCGGTCCCCGCGGCCAACAGGACCCGCAGGCGCTCGGCCAGCCAGGGATCGCCCGTCTCGACCGCCACGGACGTCAGGCCGAGCACGGTCAGCCAGTCGTTGTCCCCCAGCGCGACAGAGGTCCCCGTGCAGGCCTCGCACGCGTCCGACCAGGCGTCCGCGAGCCGGCCGGCGTGCAGGGCGGTCAGCGCCCGCCACCCCAGCACATGGATCCGCAGCCGTTCGTCACCGCGCTGCCGTGCCGTTTCGAGTGCCATGTCCAGCCAGCTGCGTGCGGGTTCCTCCGTCTCGGACACCGCCGCGCAGGCGATCGTCAACGCGGGCGCGGCGTACGCGGAGGCGGCCGATGCCGGTTCGTGCTCCAGCATCCAGCGCACCCGGGCGGCCACTTCGGGGGCGGGCAGCCGTCCGCCGATGACGCCGACGAAGACAAGGACCGACGTGAGTTCGCGCTGCGCCGCGGTCCCCGGCCCGGGACCGAAACCGGGATCCAGGGCGCGCAGGCGCTCGACCGCCGCTGCCGGGGCCGCCGGGTCGGTGAGATCGAACAGCCGCGCGCGGGCCTCCAGCCTCAGGCCGAGTTCCGTCGCTTCGGGATCGGCCGTCGGCGCCGTGCCCTGTTCCCCGGCGTCCCCCATGTGTTCGTTGCCGGCGTGCTCGAGCATCTCCGACGCCGCCTGCGAAGCGGAGAGGAACAGCGTCAGCGGCACGCACGCCACGACCGCGGCGCGCTCGCGGACGGTGCTCAGCAGGGGCAGCGCCTGGCCGACGTGGCGCAGCATGGCGGAGGTGTCGGCGTCCTGCTCCGCGTCGGCCAGAGCAGCCAGGAAGTCGCCACGCTGCGCGCTGTCGGGCGGGAACTCACGCAGGGCCCGGCGCAGGCAGCGGATCGCGAGGGCGTCGTCCCCACGGCTCCACACTTCGCATGCGGCCTCTCGCATCACCCGCGCGGCGTCGGCCCACTCCCCCGGGCCGACTTCCAGGAAGTGCGGGACGATCCGCTCGGCCGGAGCCCCCGTGTCGTGGAGCAACTCGGCTGCGCGGCGGTGGAGTCGGGTGCGGTCGGCGAGGGAGAGGCCGTCCTCGGCGATCTCGCGTACGCAGTCCCACAGAACGGGCGGCGTCCAGCGGTCGGCGGCCCAGCCGAGCCGGAGCAACGCTCGTGCCGCGGCGGCCCCCTCGGCCGGGTCCAGATCCGCGAGACGGGCGAGGACGGGCGCCTCGGCCGCCCCGCCGAGGATCGCGGCGCAGTGGGCGAGCCGACGGACGGATTCCGGGTGGCCGGTCAGGGCCGCGGCCACCCGGGCCCGCAGGTTCCAGGGCGCCGGCCGGGCGCGGGCGAGGTCGAGCAGTCGTGCGGGGGCGAGACGGTGCGGGGTGTCCAGGCGGTCGAGCAGTGAGGTGATCAGGGCCGGATTGCCGCTCGTCGCACGGGTCCAGGCCCCGACCTGCTCGTCGAGGAGGACGATGCCGCGCTCCTCCAGCAGGGCGCGCGCCCCTTCCGCGCCGAGCGGCCCCATCCGGACCAGGTGGTC
Source organism: Streptomyces sp. NPDC058092 (assembly GCF_042884935.1). Classification (NCBI taxonomy): domain Bacteria; kingdom Bacillati; phylum Actinomycetota; class Actinomycetes; order Kitasatosporales; family Streptomycetaceae; genus Streptomyces; species Streptomyces sp. NPDC058092. The sequence goes on along the minus strand of NZ_JBHVSY010000041.1, from coordinate 37,043 downwards.
CGCGGCCGACAAGAAGTCCTGCACGCCCGGCAGTTCGACGGCCGACTCGCCCTCGCAGACCGCGACTGCCATGAGCAGCGGGACGGGTCCCGGGTCGGCGAGCAGCCGGGCCAGCCACGCCAACGAGGTCTCATCGGCCCATTGCAGATCGTCGACGAGGAGGGCCACCGGGCCGACGGCCTGTGGGAGGGGCCGGCCGGGGAGGCCGAAAGGGAGGCCTTGTTCCAGGCGGCTGCCGCGGGCTCGTCGTACCACGAACCCGTCCCTCGCGGCCAGTTCCGCGACCGTGTCGAGGAATACCGAACGACCCGTGCCCGGTGCGCCCGTGACTGCCACGAGCACGACGTCGCCGGTCTGCACGCGGGCCATTGCCGTACGGATCGAGCCAAGACTGTGCATCCGCTCACGAAGCGGCAAGGGGGCCTCCATTCACGGACAGGGGTGAGCAAGTACGCGTTCTTCCAGGGCAAATGGGCCCAGCCTGCCTCCTGAACAGGGCCGCCGCCCCACAACAAAAAATCACAGGATTGCCATATCGTCATGATTATGAGTTCGAGCCGATCAGATCCCGTGCGTCCCGTCCTCTCGTTCTCGGCTTCTCGATCCGCCTCCCCCGCGGCTGCCACCTCTGTCGTCCGGCCCGCCCGTCCGGGCCCTTCGGACTGCCCGATCCCCGCGGAACGGTTCCGAGCGCACTGTGTGGTGATGCTCGGCTCCCCCGACCGCACCCCCGTGGACACGATCGCACGCCATGTCGGTGACAGGTGCGGACGGGAGGCGAGCGTGCGGTACGTCGGCTGCCGACGCGAGGCGGCCGGCACGGAGCACGCCGTGCTGCGGCGCCTGCTCGGCGCGGCCCACGACGAACGGCTCCCGCCGCGCGAGGTACGGCACGCGGCCCTGGCACTGGTCGACGGCCTGTTGGCGCGCGGGCCGCTGGTCCTCGCCATCGGCGACGCGCAGTGGTGCGACGAGGGCACGCTCCGTTGCATCGACCATCTGATGCGCGCCACGGCCGGGGCGCCGCTGACCGTCCTGCTGAGCCTGTCGCCCAGTCTGCTGGCCGCGGCCGAGGCGGCGTTCCACGAATTGGTGGCGCGGGACTACTGCTCGGTCGTCCACGCCACCGGCCTGTGGCCGTCCGGCACCGCCCGGCCGGCCGCCGGGAGCCTCGACGAGCTCGGCCGGCGCGAGCCCGGTCTGCTCCGGGTCGCCCAGGCGGCGGCGCTGCTGCGCAGCACCGAACCGGATCTCGTCGGTGCCCTGGCCGGGATCCCCTCCGGAGTGACCGGCAGGCTGCTGGAGTCCGCCCAGGCCCTCGGTCTGCTCCCGGGACGGATCCCGGCGCGCGATGGCCTGCCGCTGCTGGACACGCTGCCCGAGGCCGGGTGCGAGCAGATACGCGCGCAGGCCGCCGAGATCCTCAACGACGCGGCACGACCGGCCGGGCAGGTGGCCGACCTGCTGCTCGGGCAGTCGACGCTGGACCGCCCCTGGATGAATGCCGTCCTCAAGGAGGCGGCCGCCGCCGCGCGGCTCGACCGTCCGGCGTCCGCGGTGTCCTATCTGAGACGGCTCCACGAGGCCGACCCCGACAACGTCACCGTCCGCATGGACCTCGCCGCCGCGCTGCTCGACATCGATCCGGGGGCCGCCCGGAAGCATCTGGAGGGCTCGCTCTCCCGCACGGACGACCCGCTGGTCCGAGCACGCGCCGCCGGCCCGCTCCGACTCACCGCGCTCATGACGCACCGTTACCCGGACACGCCCGACGCGCTCGGCGCTCTGTTGCGCGAGCCGGTGTGCGGCCGTACGGACGATCAGCCTCACTCCCGGTCCCGGCCGGTCCGGGCCGGCGCCTCCCACCGGTCCGGCGACGACCCGACCGAGCATCTGGTGCTCGCCGCCCGCGCACTGCGCACCGCGCTGACGGGAGTCGATCCCGACGCCGCGGTCTGCGACGCCCGTCAGGTCCTGTGGTCCGAGCGGCCGCGCTCCGCCTGGGCCAGGGTCACCGCGGCCCAGGTCCTCGCGCTGGCCGACGACACCACGACCGCGCTCGACCACCTGCGCCGGACCGTCGTGGACAGCGGGCGGCGCGAGGAGGTGTGGGCCGAGTGCCACGCCGCTTCGGCCCGGGCGCTGCTGTTGCTCGAATCGGGCCAGATGTCCGAGGCGGCCGAGTCGGCGCTGGCCGCGTCCTGCCTCTCCGAGCGCCAGGGCAGGGCCGAAGGGACCCACCTGGCGCCGATCGCCCTGGCCCTGGCGCTGGTGGCGCGGGGCGAACTCGACCGGGCCGAGGACGTCCTGCGCCGACTTGACGGCCGCCGCTTCGACGAATCCGTCTGGGAGCACCACCATCACCTGATGGCCAGGGCCCTCCTCGAGCGCGGCCGTGGCCGGACCGAGCAGGCCCTGAGCCTGCTGGAGCGGTGCGGGGCGAGTCTCGCCACCGCCGGGGTGCAGAACCCGGTGTTCACCACCTGGTGGGTGCACAGCACGGAGCTGCTCATGGAGCTGGGCCGGTCGAGCGCCGCCGCGGAGCGGGCCGAACTCGGCCGGCGCCTGGCCGAGCGGTGGCCGACGGCCCGCAGCACCGGGCTGAGTCTGCTGGCCCGGGGCATGGCGGCCGGTGCGGCCGACCGCGTGGACCTCCTCGCCGAGAGCGTTCGCGTACTGGCGCACACCTGTGACCAGCACTCCCACGCGCTCGCCGAACTCCGGCTCGGAACGGCCCTGTTGCAACGGGGGGACGAGAGGGCCGCGCGCACTCGTCTGGACGCGGCGCGGACGAGGGCCGTGCGGTGCGGCCTGAACACCGTGGCCGAACAGGCGCGGGCCGCCCTCGACTCGTCGGGAGGCAGGCCCGCGCGGGCCGTGCTCAGCGACGCCGAGCGTCCCGTGGCGGAGATGGCGGCGGCCGGGGCGTCGAACCGGGCCATCGCCAACGCGCTCTGTCTGACCGTGCGCACCGTCGAGTACCACCTGACGAACGTGTACCGGAAACTCGGCGTCACCGGTCGCGCCGGCCTCGCGAAGCGGTTCCCGTCCCACGGACCGTGCCCGCCCGCGCGCGTGCTCGGCCAGGCACGTTGAGCCCGCTGCCGCGCCCCTCCGCACCGGCCGTCGTGCAGGGCGGTCTCCTGGAGCGGTCGGACGAACTGGCGACGCTGGAGCGGGCGGTGCGCGATGCCGCGGACGGCGTACCGGTGACCGTCGTCGTGCGCGGGCGGCCAGGTACCGGACGCAGCGCCGTGCTCGCCGAGGCCGCCGCGCTCGCCCTGCGGGCCGGACTGCGCGTCGTCACCGCACCTGCCCGCCCGGCCGGCTCCCGAGCCGCGGAGGCGGCGCGCGGTATCCCCGGAGCACCCCTGGCGGTCCTCGTCGACGACGCCCGGGGCGCACCCCCGACGGAACCTGTGGCGTGCCTCGCGGGCCCCGCGGAACCGCGGCCGCTGCTGCGGGTGGTCGCCGGCACCGGCCCGGCGGTTCTCGGCACGGGCGCCGCTCCCCGGTACGAGCTGGCCCTGCGCCCCCTGAGCGCCCACGCCGTGCGGGCGCTGCTCGTCGCGGCGTACGGCGAGAACGCCGCCGACCCGCTCGTGCCGGCCGCGGTCGCCGCAACGGGCGGCAACCCGGCGGTCCTGTGCGCCACGCTCCGGCGGTGGCCCGCTCCGGCGCCCGGTCCCGACGAGTTCGCGGCGCTCGCCGACCAAGTGGGCAGAAACCACCTGCGAAGCACTCTGGCCCGGGCGTCCGAGCGGACGATCGCACTGGTCGGGGCGAGCGCGGTAGCGGGAGGGGACTTCTCCTTCGACCAGGTCTGCGAACTGGCCGAAATCCTCCCGCCGGACCGTGAACGAGCCCGTGCGGAGCTGGCCGGTACCGGGCTGCTCGACTCAATCGCGCACCCCCGGGTGTACGACCCCCTGGTCGCCGACCGGGTTCTCGGCCTCCTGAACGACAGCCGACGCCACGAACTCCACGAACGCGCCGTGGCGTCGGCGCGCCGCGAGGGGCTCCCGGAAGCGGTGCTCGGACGGCTTGTCGCGCAGACCCGGCTGACCGGGCCCTGGGTGCCCGGTGCCCTGTACGCGACGGGCGTGCACGCCCGGCGGTCCGGCGAGGACGCCGCCGCGGTCGCGTTCCTCGAACAGGCGATGGACCGTGGAGCAGCCGAGGGGCTGCGCACGGACGTGCTGCTGGAACTGGCGAGGGCGCAGTCGTCCCTGCGGCCCGAGGCCGCCGACCGCGGGTTCCGCCGCATCCTGGCGGAGGCCACCGCCCCGGACCGGACCGCGGCCCGGCTGCTCGCCGCCGACCTGCTGACCCTGCGCGGCGGCGGGGGCGATGTGGCGGCCGCCCTCTGCGCGGCGGCGGCGGCGGAAACGATGTCCGCGGCGGAGCGGCGCACGCTGCTCGGCCTGCGGAAGCTGGCCCTGGGGACCGGCCCGGCCGCCACCGCACCGGCCTGCGGGACGGTGGCACCGGTCAAGAGTCCCGGGGGCGGGTCGCCGTCGGCGTTCGATCCGGCCGAGGCCGCGGCCGCCGCCTGGCGGCACTGTCTGGCCGGGCGCGGGATCGGCAGGGCCCGCCGGCTCGCCGGCGCCGTGCTCACGCGAGCGGAGGCCGGGCTGTTCACTCCGCGGCTCGTCGCCGCGAGAGTCCTCGCCGTCAGCGAGGACGTGGACCTGGCGCGGGACGGGCTGGAGCGGATCGAGGCGGAGGCCCGGCGGCAGAAGGTGGGCGCGGCGATCGGTCAGGCCCTGCTGGGCCTCGCCGAACTCGCCTTTCGAACCGGCGAGTCGGACGAGGCCGGGGTCCGGCTTGCCCAGGCGGTCGCGGAGGTGCCACGGCGACACTGGCACCCCCGGGTGCTGTCGAGGCTGACCGCGCTGGAGGCGCTCGTAGCCCTGGAGTCCGGGCGGCCGGACCTCGCGGAGTCCGCTCTGGCGGGGGTCCCGCCGAACCGGCACGAGTACTCTCTCGGCCGGACCCACCTGCTGTTCGCCCGGTGCGTCCTCGGCCTGCGCACCGGTCAGATCGCCCAGGCGACGGCCCACTTGCACGAGTGCGGCCGGATCCTCCAGGCCCTCGGCTGTGCGAATCCCGCTGTCGTGCCCTGGCGTCCGCATCTCGCCATGGCACAGGCCACCGTGAACCCGCAGGCCGCGGCCCGCCTGGGTGCCGAAAGCCTCGCGGCGGCCCGGGCCTGGGGCGCGCCGGGCGCCGTCGGTGCTGTCCACCTCTGGACGGGACGCGCCCTCACGGGCCCGACGGCGCTCCGGCATCTGCGGACGGCGGTACGTGTGTTCGCCGGTACGACGACCCGGGGCCTGTATGCGCGAGCGGTGGCGGAACTGGCCTCCGCCCTCCTCGACGCGGGCCGCCCGACGCAGGCGCGAAGCCTGCTGGACGAAGCCGTAGCGGTCGGCCGAGCCGCCGGGGGGCGGTCGGTCCGGCGTGCCGATGAGGTCGCCGCCCGGTTCGCCGCGCAGCCCCTGACGAGTCGGGCACGGTTGAGCCCGGCCCAGCTCAGGGTCGCGCTGCTCGCCGCCGAAGGCCGGTCGAACACGGCGATCTCCGTAGAGCTGTCGGTCAGCGTGCGTACGGTCGAACTCCATCTGACCCACACCTACCGGGCCCTGGGCATCAGTGGGCGAGCCGATCTCGCGGTGGTACTGGGACACCCGTAGGCCGTGTCCGGCCGGACTACGTGTACAGCGCCTCGCCCGTGCCCACCAGCCCCTCGCGCAGGGCGACCGCGACGGCCTGGGTTCGGTTGGGGCAGTTCAGCTTGGACAGCACGATCGCGACGGTGCGCTTGGCGGCGTGCTCGGACACCCCGAGGGCCTCTCCGATCTGCCGGTTGCTCAGCCCGTCGACAAGTAGCTCCAGCACCTTTGTCTCGCGCTCGGCGAGCAACCCGATCGGCGATCTTTTCTGCGGCACGGCGTCCCGGCCGCCGGCCCGGCGCGGCTGTGTCCGCCCGGTCGGCTCCGGCAGCAGCCGCTCACCGTTGGCGAGCCTGCACAGCGCGTCGCCCAGTCCCTCGGTGGTCAAGGCGTCCTGGTCCAGGACGCCTTCACAGGGCACGGCCCCGCCTGACGCGATCCGCGTCACCTCGTTTCCGGGCAGCACCAGCACCACGTGTATCCCGTTCCTGCGGACGACCGCCGCCAGTTCGGCCGCCCACGCGTCCTCACCCTGCCCGAAGCCGTTCACACACCACAGCATCAGCACGTCGCAGGAGAGGATGAGCAATTGGATGGCGTCCTCCGGTGACGGCGCCGTGAACTCCTCGGGCCGGAAGACTGCAGTCTGCTTCACATGGCCGGTCTGCCCCAGCATGGCTGCCAGCCCACCGCGTGCCACCTCGCCCCGTGCCACGACCGCGACCCTGACCGATCCCGTGTTCATGCGGCGCCCCCGTCCATCCATCGACCGACTGCCCGGCGCGACGGCTCCCCAGCAGCCGCTCCTCGCGCACCTGGCGATTATGTCCCCGCGAGGTGCTGTTTTCCGCCACTTCTCCGTTGCAATCGATCGACAATCAGGCCACCGGTCCGACGCGCGTAGACCTCTCCGGGCCTGCGTGTTCACCAGGTGCCGCAAGATCTCGGCCACGACAGCAACCCGGCCGCGCCGTCCTGCCACCCGAAGGCCGTGCCATGCCTGGAACCCCGCGCCGAGGATTTGCAGCCGTTCATGCCGGGCTGGAGCCCGTACCGTCCGGCCCTCTGAGTGACGCGTCCCTGATCACCTTCGTCGAGGCTTTCGTCATGCTCCTGCCGCCGCCTTCCTGGTGGCCGCGCGCACACCCGCGCCAAGAACTATGGCGTCCCGCCACAGGTGACGGTGACCAGCGCTCCTACGGTGTGGCGACACGAACCCGCCCCCGCCAACTGTCCGGAAGCGGTGTTCATGGCGGCCGAGGCATCCGCCCCGCCGACCACCCGCGAGGGTGGGACGGTGTGGCCTCGTTCAGTCAGAAGCGGTGGGACCCGATGGGCTGCCCTGGTGAGGGTGGTGCCGTTGACGCCGAAAAGCTGAGCCAGCAGGTCTCGGGCGCCGATTTTGCGCAGAGCACGGTGGCCAGGACTCGGTCGGCTGGGGTCAGTTCGTCCTTGGCGCCAGCTCCTGGTGCCCGGAGCCGTTCACCTCCGCGTTGACGGAGTCGTTCACGTTCACGTAACGGGGCCAGTTGCGCAGATTCTCCGAGCTGACCCGAGTTCCCGGGCGACCTCCGTGACGGTCTCCCCGGAGGAGCTGGCGAGCGCGATGGCGTCTCGCTTGTACTCCTGCGAGTACCGTTTCGTGTGCTTGCTTCCCGCCTGGTACTACGTCCTCTGGAGCCTCATGTCCCAGTCTCCAGGTGTCCAAGGTTCAGGGGAAGCTTCAGACGGGGCTTCCACCTCGACCGTGGACACGGACGAGGTGGACGTATGAAATCGTGACCCGCGAAGCGGGCTACGACGACTGATCCGTCGGCTGGTCCGTGGGCTGGAAGGCGCGGCTCCGGCGGTCGTACGCCGCCTGTGCCACCGCACGCAGCCGCACGTAGAAGGGGTTGTCCTGGCTGATCTGCCACATGTGCAGATAGATCAGCATCTGGTTGAGCACGGTGTCGTACTCGACCAGCGTGCCGGACGCGTCTCCGGCCGCCTTGCCCCAGCCGACCAGGCGGTCCTTCTGCGCGGGGGTGATCTTGCCCGGCTTCCCTTCGGCCAAATTCGCGAAGGCTTCCGCGTACCGCTCCAGCTTGTGCGGCTGAGCGCCGTAGACCAGCTTTTCCTCCAGCATCCCTCGCTGGAATTCGTCGAACTCGGGGTTTCCGGCCAGCGCCGACTTCAGATCGCTGAGCGCCTGCTTGCGCTCGGCCGCCAGCGCCGCGACCTCCTCATCGGTCGCCCCGGACTGCACCAGCTCCATCACCGGGCTGCTGCCGAACGCCTGGTGGGCCGCGACATGGGTCAGCTCATGGGCGATGTGCCCCAGCAGGAAGGAGGTGCCACCCCTGGCCTGGGTGTCGACGTTGAACGTGAACGCCGGGCCGCCGCCGTCGGTGGCCCCGCTGAGCTTCATGCCCGGCATGCCGCCCTGCGGGTACTGCATCACGGTCACCAGGGGCACCACGGCCATCAGTTCCTCGATTACGGCACGCGTCTCCTCAGGGAGTGCCTGGTCCTCGCGCAGCGCCCCCAACTTCTGGACGAAGTCGCCCATCATCGCGTGGAACTGTTCCGCGGGGACGGCCTGGGCCGCCTTCTGGGCCTCACCGGCCGGCATGCGGATGTCGAGGTCCGGGTTCTTCCCCTCGCTCATCATGCGGTCGACTTCGGTCACCAGGTCCCGGAAGACCGCCTCGGGGTCCAGCTGTGTTTGCACCGCCTCGGCCTGCTCCGGCGTCCGCCGCCGTCGACGGACTGACCAACAAGTACTGGGCGGCACCCACCCTCGGCTCGTCACTGACGTGCGCCTTCGACAAGCCGTTCCGGCTGGTCGGCGTCGTTGTGTACACCGGTGTGTCGACGGAGCCCGAGGAATTCCGGCAGGGGGCCAGGCCCACCCGGGCCGATCTGATCGTCACCGACGCGGACGGCGAGGTCCACGAGAGAGTGGTGACGCTCACCGACAAACCGGGCCGGCAGACGATCCGGACCGGCATCAGCGATGTCGTCTCCGTCCGGCTCGTGCTGCGGGTCGCGTCCGGCCAGGGCGAGGGGCGGCCCATCGCGGTCGGGGAGGTCGAGTTCTTCAAGCGCACCTGAGGCCGGGCGCCGCCCGGGACGGGAGCGGCGCCGCCCGATCCACCCCGAATGCCGAAGTTCAGCGCTGCGTAGTCAGCACCAGGTCAGCACGGGACGGATGATCAGGGGTGTCAGCACGGGACGGATGATCAGGGGTGCTGACATGCGGTGTGAGGTCAACACCAAACCAGCGCGGGAATCAGCACCGGGCCTACAAATCATGCTGAGCGGCGCAACTCCGACAGGTACCCGTAGCCCGCTCAGCGAGCGTCAACGGAGCCCGGGCCGCCGCCTCATGGTGCCCGCGCGCACAGCAGCCTCCCGAACTATGGTCTCCCACCACATACGCCCCTGACCTGCCCCTTCCTACGGTGTGGCGACACGAAACCGTCCCCGCCAACGTCCGGAAGTGGTGTTCATGGCTGCCTCGGCATCCGCCCCGCCGACCACCCGCTCTCTCAAACGCATCGTCGCCGCAAGTCTCATCGGGACCACGATCGAGTGGTACGACTTCTTCCTGTACGGGTCAGCTGCCGCGCTGGTCTTCAACAAGCTGTTCTTCCCCGAGTCCGAACCGCTCGTCGGCACTCTGCTCTCCTTCCTCACCTACGCGGTCGGCTTCGCCGCCCGGCCGCTCGGTGCTCTGGTGTTCGGGCACTACGGCGACCGGCTCGGCCGCAAGAAGCTGCTGGTGCTCAGTCTGCTGATGATGGGCGGAGCGACGTTCGCCATCGGGCTGTTGCCGACCCATGCCACGGTCGGGGCCGCCGCCCCCGTGCTGCTCACCGTCCTGCGTCTGGTGCAGGGCTTCGCCCTCGGTGGTGAGTGGGGTGGGGCCGTGCTGCTCGTGTCGGAGCACGGGGACGCCAAGCGGCGCGGGTTCTGGGCCTCCTGGCCGCAGACGGGGGCGCCGGCCGGGCAGTTGCTCGCCACCGGGGTGCTCTCCGCGCTCACCGCGCTGATGTCGGACTCGGCCTTCGGGGCATGGGGCTGGCGCATACCGTTCCTGCTCTCCGGAGTCCTGGTGATCATCGGCTTGTGGATTCGTCTCTCTGTCGATGAATCGCCGGTGTTCAAGGCAGCTCTGGCGCAGGCCGAGGAGCGCAAGGCGGCCGCCGCGGTCGCCGAGAAGATGCCGCTCGTCGCCGTGCTGCGGCACCACTGGCGCGATGTGCTGATCGCCATGGGCGCCCGGATGGCGGAGAACATCAGCTACTACGTCATCACGGCGTTCATCCTCGTCTACGCGACCACGGCGGCGGACCTGGACAAGCAGACGGCCCTCAACGCGGTGCTCATCGCCTCGGCCGTCCACTTCGCGGTCATTCCGATGTGGGGCGCGCTGTCGGACCGGGTCGGGCGCAGGCCCGTCTATCTGGTCGGTGCGATCGGCGTCGGGCTGTGGATGTTCCCGTTCTTCGCGCTGATCGACACCCGGAGCTTCGGAAGTCTGCTGCTCGCCGTCACGGTCGGGCTCATCTTCCACGGAGCGATGTACGCACCTCAGGCGGCCTTCTTCTCGGAGATGTTCGCGACCCGGATGCGGTACTCGGGCGCGTCGATCGGGGCGCAGTTCTCGTCGGTCGCGGCCGGTGCTCCGGCGCCGCTGATCGCCACCGCGCTGCTCGCGGACTTCGGCAGCTCCGCGCCCATCTCGCTGTACGTCATCGCAGCGGCGCTCATCACCGTGGTGGCTGTCGTCTGCGCCAGGGAGACCAGGGACCGGGATCTCGCGGACATCGAAGGGACCGGCGCGGAGCCGGCCGCACCCGCGGTGGTGGCGACCGACGCCCGTACGGTCTGAGTCGTGTGCGCCGGACGGGGCCGGGGGTACCGGGACCCGTCCGGCGCACAGTGGTTTGTCACTGCTGGACGGTGGGTTCGAACCAGGTGGGTTCGTCGGTCAGGGACTGCTTGATCCTGAAGAGCGAGAACTCGTTCAACGGCGGCAGCGCGTCCACCGGGAACCAGTCCACCTCCAGCGACTCGTCGTCGTTGACGCGGGCCTCGCCGCCGGTCGCCCGGCAGCGGAAGGTGACGTCCAGATACTGGCAGCGGTCGCCGTTGGCGTACTGCACCGGTGCCAGGGCCTGGGTGAGGACCACCCGCTCCGCCACACAGCGCACGGCGGTCTCTTCGTACACCTCGCGCTCCGCCGTCGCCGCCGGCTGCTCACCCGGCTCGCAGATGCCGCCGATGACCGACCACTTGCCGGTGTCGGAACGCCGTCCGAGGAGCACGCGGCCCTCGTCGTCGAAGACCACGGCGGTGACGCCCGGCAGCAGCAGCAGCTGCTGGCCCGCGGTGGCGCGGATCTCGCGGATGAAATCAGGAGTAGCCATGGGTCCGACCCTACGTGGCGCGCGGGTCGATCAGCGGCTGCGCCGGACCCGTACCGAACGGGCGGTGACCCAGCCGAGACCCACCACGGCGAGCAGGGCAAGGACTCCCTCGGGGAGCGTGCCCATCCGGGTCGCGGGTGTGAGCGAGGACCTCAGCGGCACCTTGTCCACGAGCGCGTCCGGGGTGAACAGCTTCGACTTCCGGACGATGGTCCCGTCCGGGCGGATGACGGCGCTGACCCCGCTGGTGACGGGGACGACGACGGACCTGCTGTGCTCGACCGCCCGCACCCTGGACATGGCCAGCTGCTGATAGGTCATCTCACTGCGTCCGAAGGTGGCGTTGTTGCTGGGTACGGCAATCAGTTGGCTGCCGTGCTCGACCGTGTCCCGTACGGCGTCGTCGAACGCCGCCTCGTAACAGGTCACGAGCCCCACGTGCGTACCCGCCAGATCGAAGACGCCGACCTTCTTTCCGGGGCCGAAGTCCCGCTGCACACGGTCCACGTCGGAGCTGAAGAGGCGTACGAAGGAGCGCATCGGAATGTATTCGCCGAACGGCTGGATGTGGCGCTTGTCGTAGGTACTGACCGACCCCTTCTTCGGATCCCACTGGATGAGGGTGTTGCGCAGCTTGCCGGTGTCGGGCTCGACCACCGCCCCGATCACGGTGGGTACGCCGATCGCCTTCACCGCGTCGTCGATCACGATCCGGGCGTCGGCGTTCCGGTAGGGGTCGAGGTCGGAGGAGTTCTCCGGCCACAGGACGAAGTCGGGCTGGGGAACCTTGCCCGCCTTCACGTCCTGGGCCAGCTGTTCCGTGCGGCGCGCATGGTTGTCGAGGACGGCACGGCGCTGGGCGTTGAAGTCGAGTCCGAGCTGCGGCACATTGCCCTGGATCGCGGCGACGGTCGCGGTGCCGTCCTCGGGAGAGTCGTCCACGAGCGGCAGGGCGGCGAAGGCGGCGGCGACGGGGACCAGGACGGTCGCGGCTGCCGCGGCGACGGCGGCCCGGGGCACCTCGCCGATGGTGCGGTGGGTACGGATCTGGCGTACCGCTTCACAGAGCCCGAAGCCGCACAGGACCACCGCGAAGGAGAGCAGCGGTGTGCCGCCCACGGCCGCGAGCGGCAGGAACACGCTGTCCGCCTGGCCGAAGGCGATCTTCCCCCAGGGAAAGCCGCCGAACGGCACCCTGGCCCGGATTCCCTCGTCGAGGGCCCAGACCGCGGCGGCCCACACCGGCCACCAGGCGAGCCGGGAGACGGCGGCGATCCCGATGCAGCCGACCGCGATGAACAGCGCCTCGGCCGTGGCGAGCGCCAGCCACGGCACCGGACCGACCTCCTCGCCCGTCCAGTACAGCAGCGGCAGCATGAAACCGAGCCCGGCGAGGAGGCCGAGGCCGAATCCGGCGCGCAGTCTGCGTTCGTGCAGCACCCAGCCGAGCAGGGCGAAACCGGGCAGAACCAGCCACCACAGGGGTCGCGGCGGGAAGCTCAGGTACAGCAGTACTCCCGCGATCACGGCGGCGGCGGGCCGTACGAGCCGCCGCACCGGCCGTCTCCCCCCTGACGCGGGGGCGGCTGCGGGCTGTTGCGGGTCGTCGACTGACGTGATGGTGGCGCTCACCCGGCGGAGTCTACGGTGGTCGGCTGTGTGCCGGGCAGCCCCTCGGGGGTGACGGAACCCTTCGTGCCGGATCGTTTCGCCACTTTCCCGCACAGATACGGGCCACTGCCGTTACCGTGTCCGCCAGTCCCCGACGACGGGCCGGATCCGGCCATGGCGAACGGGACGGTCACAGGTCGGGGGCGCACGTGACGATTGCACCAGCGGCACAGGGCCGGGCACGCGGACGCGGACGCGGGAACGCTTCCGACGGGGCCGGGGCCGTGATCCTCGCTGCCTGCGCGATCTGGTCGTTGATCAGTGCCGCCGGACGGGAGACCGGTCCGGAGGGCGTTCTGCTTGCCCTGCTCGCCGTCGCCGCGGGCTTCGCCTGCGGCCGGATCTGCGGCACGCTGCTGCCGGTGGCGACGGCCACGGTTGCCGCCGTCGGGGCGCTCCTCATGGGGCTCCTCTCGCGCCACGGCATGCCGGGCGCCACGGCCACGGTGGACACGGCGCCCGGTCACACCGGGGCCGCCGCCGCACTGCTGGTGCTCGCGGCGGGCGCCGCCTGCTGCGCGGCGGCGGCGGCCCGGCAGGCACCGCTGCGGTACACGCTGCGGCTGCTGGCGCTGGGCGCGGCGTGCGCCGCGCCGGCGCTGCGTTCGGTGGCCGGGTTCGCCGCGGCACTCGGGGTGCTGCTCTGTTCGCTGGCCGCCGCCAGGATGCGGCAACGGCTGCTCGGCCTGGCGGGGCTCGCGCTGGCCGCCGGTCTTGCCGTCGGAACGTCATGGGCGGTCGCCGCCGACGCGCTGCCCCAAGGCCTGATGGTGTCCCTGGAAGGTCCGCTCACCCCGAACCGGGTGCTGCTCTGGCAGGACGCGCTGGAGCTGGCCGGAGAACATCCGGTGCTGGGCGTCGGCCCCGGACGGTTCGCCGAACTGAGCCCCGCCGTGCAGCAGACCCTCCACTCCGACGGCAAGCCGCACTCGGCGCCGTTGCAGCAGGCGGCCGAACAAGGCGTGGTGGGGGTGGTACTGCTGGGGTCGGCCTTCGGCTGGCTGCTGTACGTGCTGTGGCGGTCGCCCCGCACCACGGCCGTCGTCCTGACAGCCGGCGCCGCGCTCACCGCACTCGCGATGCTGGCGAGCGTCGGCAATGCCCTGAGCTTCACGCCGGTGACCGCGGGGGTGGGACTTCTCGCAGGGCTCGCGTCGGCCCGGCGGCCCATCGGCGACGGCACGGCGGGGTCGGACGGTGCGGACGGGACGCGCGGACCGGGCGATGGCCGTCAGGGACCTGGTCCGAACGGTGCGGCTGAGGGACCTGATGCGGTCGGCGCGGCGTATGACGGCCCCCTCGGCACGGTCAACCGCACCCGGCCCTCGGACCGCGCCCCGCTCCGAGCCGTTCCCGGGCCCCTAAGGCCACAGGCCCTGTCGTGGATCAGGCTCCGGCCGGCGCACCGCTCGTCGACAGGTGCAGGCGCTCGCGGATGAACCGTACGCCCGTCTCCGCGTCGTCGACCGTGATGGTGAACGTCCGGCCGTCACCGAGCCGGAGCACCAGGCCCTCGCCTCTGCGGACCACCACGGCCGTGCCCTGCTCGGGGCGCCAGCGGTAGCCCCAGCCGCCCCACTGGCGCGGGTTGACCTGGGGTACGAACTCCGCGCCCACCACCTGGGTCAGCAGAATGCGGCGGCGCGGGAGGCCCATGTGTCCGCAGCGCACTTCGAGGGCGTCCCCGTCGACCCTGACGGCCACGTTCACGAAGGCGAGGGTGCCGAACAGCATGAGCAGCCCGGCGGCGACGCAGCCGATCACAGACATCAGCAGCGGGGCGATTCCGGACGTCCAGTTGGAGGTGACGGCCAGCTGGACGCCGAGCGCCAGGCAGGCGGCGCCCACAGCGGCGAGCACCCACTGGGTCCGGTTGGTGGCCCTGCCGATCCAAACGTCGGAGTGCGGGCCGACTCCGGGGCGCCTCGGTTTTCGGGGGTGGTCCCTCATGTCAAGCAGCGTACTCAAGAACCCGCACGCCGGGCATGGGTCCGGTGGCCCCGCGCCGGGTCAGCGTGCGGTGCTGACGGCCCCCAGCAGGTGCCCCTCGGCGTACGTCAGAGCGGCTTCCGGCAGGTCGGCGGTGCGGCCGCCGAGGAGCACGGTGAGACCTCCGGCCGGTTCCGCCGACGGAGCGGGGGCCGCCCCGATTCGGCGCAGCGCCTGGGCGGCGACGGCACCGGCGGAACCGTGCAGCACGACGGGAGGCAGACCGGGCTGCCGCACGGCCGCGCGGATGCGTTCGGCGACCAGCTCGTAATGGGTGCAGCCCAGGACCACGGCCCGCACCTCGCGCGGGGTGAGCGCGGCGGCCGCGGCGATGGCCCGGTCGATCGCCGGCTCGTCCGCGTGCTCCACGGCGTCGGCGAGACCCGGACACGGGACCTCGGTGACGGCGACGGAGCGGGCGAAGTCCCGGATGAGTCCGCGCTGGTACGGGCTGCCGGTGGTAGCGGGCGTGGCCCAGATCGCGACGGGGCCCCCACCGGCGACGGACGGCTTGATGGCGGGAACGGTGCCGATGACCGGCAGCGCGGGTTCCAGCTCGGCGCGGAGCGTCGGCAGGGCGTGCACGGAGGCCGTGTTGCAGGCGACGATCAGTGCGTCGGGCCGGTGGGCGGCGGCCGCGCGGGCCACGTCCAGCGCGCGGGCGGCCACGTCCTCGGGGGTACGCGGCCCCCAGGGCATGCTGCCGGGGTCCGAGGAGAGCACCAGATCGGCGTCGGGCCTGAGCCTGCGTACCGCGGCGGCGGCCGCGAGCAGGCCGATTCCGGAGTCCATGAGCGCGATCTTCACCCGGTCACCTTAGTCGACCGCCCTTGCGGTTCCGTCACAGTGGGGCAGACTGCGGCAAATGAGTGCCGTTGCCTGGATCGCCGTGGGTTCGCTGGCCGCATGGGTGTGGCTGCTGCTGGGACAGGGGTTCTTCTGGCGGACCGACCAGCGGCTGCCACGCCGGGAGGCACCGGATCACTGGCCTTCCGTGGCGATCGTCGTGCCCGCGCGCGACGAGGCCGACATGCTGCCGGTGAGTCTGCCGTCGCTGATGGCGCAGGACTACCCAGGGGTCGCGGAGATCTTCCTCGTGGACGACGGCAGCGCGGACGGCACCGGGGACGTCGCCCGTGCCCTGTCCGTACGGTACGGGGGCCTGCCGGTGACGGTGGCGTCGCCCGGTGAGCCGGAGCCGGGCTGGACGGGCAAGCTCTGGGCCGTGCGGTACGGGATCTCGCTGGCCCGGGCCCGGGAGCCGGAGTATCTGCTGCTGACGGACGCCGACATCGCGCATGAACCGGACAGCCTGCGCGAGCTGGTCGCCGCCGCCGTGCCGGGCGGGTTCGACCTGGTCTCCCAGATGGCCCGGCTGCGGGTGTCGAGCGGCTGGGAGCGGCTGGTCGTGCCGGCCTTCGTCTATTTCTTCTCGCAGCTCTATCCGTTCCGGTGGGTGAACCGGACGGGGGCGCGGACGGCCGCGGCGGCGGGCGGATGTGTGCTGCTGCGGACCGGGGCGGCGGAGCGGGCGCGGGTGCCGGAGTCGATCCGGCAGGCGGTGATCGACGACGTCTCGCTGGCGCGGGCGGTGCAGCGCAGCGGCGGGCGGGTCTGGCTGGGGCTCGCGGAGCGGGTAGACAGCGTGCGGCCGTATCCGCGCCTGGCGGATCTGTGGCGGATGGTGTCGCGGAGCGCGTACGCCCAGTTGCGGCACAGTGCGCCGCTGCTCCTCGGGACGGTGCTGGGGCTCGCGCTGGTCTATCTCGCGCCGCCGGTCACGCTCGTCGCGGGGCTGCTGGGCGGTGCTCCGGTGACGGCGTGGGCGGGCGGGCTGGCGTGGGCGGTGATGGCCGGGACGTACATGCCGATGCTCGGTTACTACCGGCAGTCACTGTGGCTGGCGCCGCTGCTGCCGTTCACCGCTGTGCTGTATCTGCTGATGACGGTCGATTCGGCGGTGCAGCACCACCGGGGGCGGGGCGCGGCCTGGAAGGGACGTACGTACGCCCGTCCCGAGGCCGCGCCGGACCGGTGAGCGGAGCCGGCGGGGGCCGATGACCGCAGGGACGGCCGGACCCCCGGGGGGTCATTTACGGCCGGGTGTCCAGTTCATGCCCCACCCGTAGGCGTAGTCGATGGTGCGCTGCGGGCTCACTCCTCGCTCGGGCACGAGATAGCGGGCCTCGCGCTGCACCGTGAGGTCTCCCCCGTTGTTGGTGAGGAGCGCGAGCGCGCAGACGGTGGACGGGACGGTGCATTCGTCGAGCGAGAAGTCGATCGGGGCGCCGTGCTGGGGCTGGAGGGTGACGGTGGCATGGAGATCGGCGAAACTCCGGGCGCCTTCGTAGATGGTGACGAAGATCAGGACGCGGCGGAGCTTGTCCTTCTGGTCGAGGTTGACGGTGAGGTTCTCACCGGTGGCCAAGGCGCCGGTGCGGTCGTCGCCGTCGAGATGGATATAGGGGGGCTGCCGAAGCGCGCCGAACGCGTTTCCGAGTGCCTGCACGACTCCCTTGCGGCCGTCGGTGAGTTCGTAGAGGGCACAGAGATCAAGATCGAGGTCCGCGTGGTTGGCGACCGCTCTGCCGAGTTTGCTTCCCCAGCCCTTGAACTGTTTGCGCACTTCCCAGTTGAGATTGACCCGGAGGGCTCCCGAAGTGCCGCCCTGTTTGGCGAGGGAGACCGACGGCGCGTCCTTGGTGAGAGTCACTTTGGAGAGCCGGACGGGCGGGGCGGCGGGAGGCACGGAAGGGGCCGGAGGTGATGCCAAAGGTGCGGGCGGAAACAGCGGTGCGGGCGGTGACAGGTGGTCAACCCGCGTTCCGTGCTGCGGCTGTTGAGGCGACGGGGGTTGGTGATACGGCTGGGGCCGCTGTGGTTCGTCGACGGAAATACCGAAGTCCGTCGCGAGACCTTCGAGACCGGTGTCGTACCCCTGGCCGACGGCGCGGAATTTCCAGGCGCCCTGGCGCCGGTAGAGCTCGCCGAGAATGAACGCGGTCTCGACCGTCGCGTCCGCACTGTCGAAGCGGGCGATCTCCGAGCCGTCCGCCGCGTCCGTGATCCGTACGTACAGCCCCGTCACCTGCCCGAAGGTGCCCCCGTCCGCAGAGGCGGCCAGGACCACGCGGTCGATGGCCGGTTCGACGCGCGCCAGGTCGACGGCGAGGCTGTCCGTCACCGCGTCACCGGCGGTTCGCTTGCCCTCGTGGCGTACCGCACCGGATGCGTGGGAGGGCTGGTTGTAAAAAACGAGGTCGGCGTCGCCGCGCACCCTTCCCGACACGAGAAGGAGCGCCGAGCCATCCACGTCCGGCGAGCCCGAGGAGGTGTGCCACCCCAATTCGACCCGCACGGCGTGAGCCGCCACCGGAACATTGGCGCCTTTTAGCATGGTCATGCTCGCCCCCATCGCGAGTCCGGCTGCCCGAAGGCTTTTCTCGGCCAACCTAATCCCCCGCGCGCCACGGAGCCCACAGCGGTGCGGTCACCATCCGGCGAACCGCCGGTAACCTCCCGAGAACTCGCCCTTTACGCGATCAAGACGCCTCCTGACGCCTCCTGACGCCCATTTTTCCCAAGTTCGCTCGCATTGGGGATCGTGGTTCACTGAGGTTTTCTCAGCACAAGGCGTTCGGCGGCAACGTGCAGTTCCTGTCCGCCCCGGACGGCACCCCGTTGTGGGTCTCCGACGTCGAGCCCGGTTCCACCCCCGATATCACCGCCGCCCGCCGCCACGCGCTACCCGCGCTGTACAAGGCAGCCGCCGAGGGAATGCCGACTTCGGCGGACAAGGGCCATATCGGTGCGGGCATCGGTATCCGGGTCCCCGTCCGCCGTCCCAAGGGCCAGTCCGAGCAGGCCTTGCACGCCGACACCCGCGCAACGAACGCCCTGATCAAAAACGTCCGCTCCCTGGGCGAACGCACCGCCGCCGAACTCAAACAACGCTGGCGCACCCTGCAACATGTCACCCTCAGCCCAAGCCGAATCGGCGACATCACCCGCGCCGCCCTCGTCCTCAACAGACACTGGACGTGATCTTCACTGAGAAGACGTCACTGACTGGCCCGTTCTTCCTAGGGCTCGGCGGCCGGCTAACGCGCCACGCGGTAGCGGAGGTAGACGAATCTGGAGCTGAAGGTGCGGGTCTCGACGAGTTCGAGATCCACCCGGCGCTCGCGCTGGGGAAAGAACGGGATGCCACCGCCAACCAGCACCGGGTAGACCCTGGCCCGGTACTCGTCGATCAGGCCCAACGCGGCCGCCTCGGCGGCGAGAGTCGCGCCGCCGATCGCGATGTCGCCCTCCCCCGGCTCGGCTCGCAACCGCTCGATCTCCTCCGCCAGGCCGCCGGAGGCCAGGCGGGCATTGCCCTGCACGGCCGACAGCGTGGTGGAGAACACCACCTTGGGGAGCGGCTTCCAGATCGCGGCCCACTCGAGCATGGCGTCGTCGAGCGATGGATCCTGGTCGACGGTCTCCCAGTACAGCATCGTCTCGTACAGCCGTCGTCCCAACAGGTGCACGCCGACCTGTCGAATCTCGTCGATCCAGGAGCGAAAGACATCCTCGTCGGGCGCCGTCCAGTCGAAGTCGCCGTCCGGCCCGACGATGTAGCCGTCAAGTGAGACGCCCATCGAATAGGTCACGCTGCGCATCAGAAGTCCTCCTCGGTAACGGGTCCGACAGTACGACCGCCGGACGCCGCAGGACTCATCGCGGCTCGCGGGATCCCCTGGGCCGAGTCACCTCACGAGATCATTTCGTTGAGAAAACCTCACTCACAACACGTAAGACAACCCTCTTATCGGGCTCCCCAACGGGAACCCTTCGCCGCAGGGCTCCTGTGTGGAAACCAGAAGCCGCGGATCAAGCCGCCCCTCCACCCTGATGAGCGGCAGGGCGATCTCCTCCGGCGGAATGGGCGTGCCGGGCATGCCGGCCAACACCTCGACGCGGCTGCCGCCCGCTACTCGACCTCAACGGCTTCCACCCACGCGCATCCGCGAAGCCCGCGCGAACGGCTGGCTCGGCGAGCGTTGCCGGGTCAGTGCCAGTCGCTGATCTTCACGTCGCGCGGCTCGGGGGCACCTTCCCCGGTCTCAAGGAGCTGCTTGAGACTCATCAGGAAGGTGCCCCACTTGGTGCTGCAGTGGTGCATGAACTCGACCGGCTCACGCCAGCCCTCGTGCTTGAACAACACGATCGTGTAGTCGCCGTCCTGACGGATGTCCCACTGCACGCTGGTGCCGATCCACTCCTGCGGTCCGTCCACGACGTCCCACCGGACGAGCCGGCCCGGATCGAGCTCGGCGACCTTCATCTCGAACCCGCCCGGCCCGAAACGGAAGTCGATCACGCCGCCGAGGTCGGTCTCCCCCGACGTCTTCTCGGTCCACCAGCCGGACAAGCCGTCCAGGGTGGTGAGCGCGTCGTACACCTGCTCCGGCGAGGACTGCTCGACTCCGATGCGGTGAAGGATGTCTGCCATCTCCGTGTTCCTCTCTACTGCTTCTTCTCGGTCTCGTTGTTCGTGTCCTTGCCGCGCTGGATCGTCTCGGCGATGCGCTTGATGCGCTGGAGACGGGAGCCCCAGGCAGCTCCGACGTCGGCAAGTTGGGCGACGGCGCGGGCGAGCTGGGCCTGATCGACGCGGAACTGCTTCTCGCGGCCGGCTGTGGTGGCGTGCACCAGGCCGACCCGGTCGAGGACGACGAGGTGCTTCGCCACCGCCTGACGGGTCACCGGCAGGTGCTCGCTCAGGCTGGTCGCCGTCCCGCTGCCCTCGCTCAGCAACAGGTCGAGCATCCGGCGCCGGGTCGGGTCACCGACCGCCGACCAGAGGTCGTCGTCCACCATCACGCTTATGCACCCGCTCCGACCTTCGCGGCGTACGCCGGCAGCCGCGGCAGGTAGAAGTCCCAGCCGGTGACGTGCTCGGCGTACTTGGCGGCGGCCTTCGCCTCGTCCCAGCCGCGCTCCCGGAAGCCGTTCTCGGTCATCCGCAGGAGCGTCCCTGTCCCGGCGGGCTTGAGTTCGAAGACGACCAGGTTCGAGTTGCCCGGGGCGGCCGACTCCCCCTCGTCGTGGGTCCACCGGAAGGAGAAGCGCCGCGGCGGCACGGCGTCGACGACCGCGAACTGCACCCAGGTACCGCCCTGCGAGAAGTCCCCGAAGCCGATCCGCCCCGCTCCCCCGGGCACGGCCGGGAACTCCGCCTCGTCCGGCCACCACTCGCGTAGGTGCTCGGGACTGCTCACCACGTCGAAGACGACCTCGGGTGAGGCGTCGATGTAGATCTCCCGCTCGATCGTTCCAAGTTCCATGCCCGCCACCTTCTGCAACGTTTGGTTGCGCATCAACCTAGCCGACTTCTTCAAGTGTATGCAACCTTTAGTTGCGCAATGGTGGCCCGATTCCTGCCGATGGCTTCCGAGTGGGCCCGCGCCAAGCTGAACCGGATCGCCGCAAGACCCGCCCGCCCAAACAGTGCTCCTGGCCGCCGGGCGGGCCCGATGTCCGGCCCGGTTGCCGGTCACGAGTGACAAAGGAGCGGAGCTGATGGCGGGGAGGCGCAGGGCCGGCCCGGCGGGGTCGACGAATGATCTGCGACGCCTGCGAGAACGGAGGTCACCCCCGATGACGACCACCGCCACCCCACGCACCGTCCTGGAGCGGTTCCCCGCCGACCACCCCTGCGGCAGCCGGCCCGCCGACGAATTCGCCGCGGCCCAGCGCGCCCGGGGCACGGACGCCGCATGGACCTGAGCAGCTACCAGGTTGTCGTGGCCGGCAACACCACCACCGAGCAGCACCCCTGACGCCACGGAGCACCGTACCGACCTTCCCGGCCGGGGGCGGCGCTCCGGGCGTCTCCACCCCTACGAGCCTGGAGGCTCCGTGACACCCGACGTGTTCGAACTCGTCGCGGCGGGGCGAGGCATCCGGTCGGGCGAGCGGCTCCGTTCCACCGTCAACGCCGGTGCACGGGACGGTCGTTCCACGCAACTGTCCGCAACCTGCTCGACAGGAGAGACCGCCATGAAGCCACGGCTCGTCGAGCAGGCCTTCGCTCGGCTCCGTGGCTTGAAACGCCCAATGAGCCACTGGGCTCGGATACGAGTTGTGCGATTCTCAGTTGTTGGTGTCACCAGCCGCCGTGGCTGTCGTCCCCGTGCCCGCCGCTGTGGTGGCCGGTGCTGCCTGTGCCTCCCTCGGACCAACCGCCCGGGTCCAGGTCGTGGGCGAGGCTGTGGCCGCCGGTGGTGAAGTCGGCGTAGAGGTCGCTCAGCTCGCCGAGGACTCGGCGGGTGAAGACGTCGGCGCCGGTGGTCAGTGCTGCTGCGAGTTCCTCGTCGGCACCCAGGGCCGTTCCGGCGGTGGCGGGCGTGAGGTGGTCGGGTGCGGCGAGGGCTGCCAAACGGCGGCGGTCGGTGATGCCCTGCAGGCCTGGGTAGGCGGCAGGGGCGAGGCCCGCAGCCTGGACGAGCACGGCGAGGCGTACGTCGCGGGCGGCCTTCGGCATTGCGGAGCCGGAGCGGACCACGCTGTCGAGACGGCCCAGCAGCGCCCGGCGGCGTGGCAGGTCGACGGAGAGAATGTCGTGGTGGGTACGGCCGCCGGGGTCGCGCCACCGGCGGACCCGGACCGCCTTCTGGTCCTCGAGCCGGGAGAGGTACTCGATGGTGAGGGAGCGCGGTGTCTGGCGCAGCCAGTCCTTGAGGCTGGGTGGAGGATCAGCCGCACCCAGACTGCGCAGGACATTGCTCAGGCGACGGTCCTCGACGCGCCGAGAGTCCGTCACCTCGATCCGCCGGGGGCTGGCTGTGATCCGGCCGGCCAGGCCCAGATCCACCAACTCCGAGGCCCGCAGGGCGAACCGGAGCCGGTCCTCGGCCCGTATCCGTATACGTCGCCTGCCCGGGACTGCCGCGAGCAGGAGCAGTTCATCCCCCAAGGTCATACATGCAGGTTAGGCGCGGCTGTCCGAGGAGGGGAGTCCTCCGCGGACCCTCGCGCCAGCTTCCGCAACTCGCCGCACCGGGCGCCCTCGAAACCGAAGTACGGTAATACCTCGCTGCTGGCGCATCCGTGAGTCGCTCATGAGCTGGGCAATCTACTCCTTGATGAGCAGGGCCAGTTCCGGCGGGAGCAGGACGGGGTGCCGGTCGAGGGTCAGGTAGGCGCCCTTCTTGCCGCGGCGGAAGCGGTCGATGGCCGGTTCGGCAATGCGGGTAACAGGCAGGGCGTGCAGCCGGATCAGGGCGAGGCCCTCGGACAGGCGAAGGCACCGATGGATGCGGGAACGAAAAGCGTTGAACCACGGTGCCAGGTCCGGCTCCGGTCACGCGCGCCACATCTGCTTCTGGTACGTGGCATGTCGGGCGCATGGACACCGGAAGCTGGGCGGCCTTTGTCGGCCCGGCAAGCCGGCAAACATCCACGGCGCCTGTCTCTGACAACGGCCGGCGATCTCCTCGACCCTTCGAAGGCCTCGGCGTCGCCCTTGTAAGGTATAGCAGGTCCGACGATGGGGGGAGACAGAGCATGCTGGTGCGGGAGTTCATCCGCACCGCACGCTCACGCAACTCCAGCGGGTACCCTCGGGGCAGGCATCGTCTGGGCCCTCTCATGAGACCCATCTGACCTGCTGTCACCTCTGCCCGCATCTCGGGGGAACCTCAGAGGCGCGCCCTGTCACGAGGCACGCCACGCAACTGGTGTCGGCTCTGCCGATGGGCAAGGGTGGCCCGTTCGTAGCGTTCCCGGTCGGCGACGACACGGCCCCGGATCGCGATGAGGGGCGACCTGCGACGCACATCAGCCGAGGGCAGGAACCTCTGTTCACAGTCCGGCGTGACTGGTCCCCCGTCCTGGCCATGCTTCGGAGCATGCCTGAAGACCACGGGTTCGAGTCTTCTGAAGGGGACTCGAAGCCGAACCGACGGGTGGTGCAGCCATAACCGTAGCGGGGTGGGCCTGGGTTCGTCCGGGCCCACCGAACCAGAGGGGCATCGGTCGGTTTACTCAACGATGTGACGGGCGAGGGCGGCGAGGTGAGCCTCGTGAGTCGCTGGCTCTGGCGGCGGTCCATGCCTCGCCGTGGACCGCCTCTTTCCCCGGGGACGGGGCGGCCGGCGGTCAGGAGCGTGCGCACTGGTCGTTGGTGGCCGCATCGCCGCATCGTCCTGAACCTGTGATCCCGTGAGGCGCTCACCGGAGGCCGGTTCTGTGACCAGTTGGCGGGCACCGTCCGCCCGGAGAACACCGGGGCCCCGGCGCCCCCGGGTATTCCTGGGTGCGCCGGGGCCGTGGGCCGTCCCGCGTGGCGCCGACAGCGGGGGCGCGCGACCAGACCTTTCGTGTACCCGCTCGGGCGCACCGCACGCCTGGGCTCGCGCAGGGCCGGAGCAGCCCCGCGCAAGCGGTCAGGGTCGGCTCAGCAGGTTCAGAGTGTTGGTCGCGTTGTCGACGAAGTAGACTTGTTGGGTTTTTTCGGCGATCGCGAGTCCGAACAGTGCGCCCGCTCCCGGCGGGGTGCCGCTGGTGTCGAGCGTGCGCACGGCCACCTGGACGCCGCGTGGGGTGGTCTCCACAATGTTGCCGTCGCCGCCGTTGACGGTGAGGATGTCGCCCTTCGGGGTGATCGCCATCCCGAGCGGGCCGTTGAGGTGCTGGTCGGTGGTGACCACTCGGCCAATGCCGGCGCTGGTGCGCCGGGTCAGTGCGTCCGGGATCGCGGTGATGCGGTTGTCGACGGTGTCCGCCACGTAGAGCGTCCCGTCCCGCAGGCC
This sequence comes from Streptomyces sp. NPDC058092, assembly GCF_042884935.1. NCBI lineage: Bacteria > Bacillati > Actinomycetota > Actinomycetes > Kitasatosporales > Streptomycetaceae > Streptomyces > Streptomyces sp. NPDC058092. Next base: position 12,491 of record NZ_JBHVSY010000041.1, on the reverse strand, counting down.
GACACCCGTCGGCCCGATCACGAGGGCTGCCGGGTCGGTCTTCTCGGCGAAGCCCGAACCGATCTCGGTCGTGGCGATCCGGGTCGGCGGCCGGTTGTCGTGGGTGCGCAGGGTGATCCGCAGCACGGTGCCCCGCCGCACGACGTTGCCGCCGCCGGCGACCGTGTCGTTGAGCACGTTGGTGACGAACAGATCAGTTTTCCCGCCGCGGCTTTTCGCCGTCATGTCCCAAGGACCGTTGATCCCCTGGCCGCTGAAGGTCTCCCGGACCTTTCCGTGGCTGTCCAGCACGAGCAGGCACCCGGCGTGCGCCGTGGCGGATGTGCCGTCGTCCGTGGGCAGACTGCCTACCACCACCCAGCCGCCCGGCAGGATGGACAGTGCGGTGGTCAGCCCCACACCCCCCGGGCACGGTCCTGGCAGGTTCTGCGGGTTGATCTGGGCGAACAGTCTGGTCGTGCCTTCGGGGCTGACCTGCACGAGAGTGGTCCCCGTGCCCTGCTGGTTCGCGGCATTGTTGAAATTACTGACCAGTACGTTGCCGCGCCGCAGGTCACCGACACTCTCCTGCGGTATCACGACGGTCACAGAGAGTTGCCATTCATCACATAAACGGACTCCATGACGCAGCGCACGTCAGGCAGAGCCGGATGCGCGACTCGGTCCTGGAGCGAGGCAGGCTGCTGCAGCAGCGAAGTGCAGTGAAGGGGTCAGGCCAACCGCCTGAGCGTCACTCCCAGCTGCTTTTAGCCGTCCGCGCCGCGGATGAGGTCGCCGGGCGGAGCGGTGGGCGCGTTCCCGATGCTCGGATACGCGGCGTCTGCCGCGACGGTGTGCCCCCCGCCGTCCCGGCTCACCGCTTCAGCTGTCACCGTGGTCCCTTCGGCGGGGGGGCAGGGTCAGGTGCTCGACGGGCAGGAGCATGACGCGTGGGTCGTCGCGGATCTCTTCGGTCTTGTACGCGTCGGCGTCCGGGTACGCCACGAGCAAGCGGGTGTCGCTGGTCGGGTGGGCGCGGAGGAACGTGCCGATCGGGCGGTCGCCGCCGAGGACGAGGATGGTGCGGCCTTCGGCGCCGTCCGCGTCGGCCTGCCAGAGCAGGGGCAGGGTTGAGGCTGCTGGGGGCGGTGATCCAGGCGACGTCACGAGGCTGGAGGGGGCCGACGCCGGTGGCGACGACGGCGTACGGAGCGGCCGGGCGAGTACCCGTGTCCAGGGTGACGGCGACGTGGTCGCCGCCTGGCGCGGAGTTCGACAACGTGGCGGCCGAGTTCCAGGCGGCACAGCTCCGTGCTCTTCAGCTCCATGGTGATGGAGTCGGCGAGCGCGGGGCCGGTGGTGTAGCCGCTGAGGACGTTGTTCGGGGCCGGGATGCGGCAGAGGTCGCGGCACAGTGTGTCCGGCTCGATCAGGACCGAGCGCATGCCGACGCCGGCGGCCATGCGGGCGGCGGCGCAGCCGGCCGGTCCGCCTCCGATGGTGATCAGGTCGGTGTCGTGGGTTGCGGGCGAACCGGTGCGGGACGGTGTGTCGGCCATGCGGTTATTCCAGCACCGGGGCCCCTGCGTACGCGGTGAGTTGTCCCACCACATGCTCTGCGGTGACGAGTTGGCCCGTTCCGATCAGGCGGCGGGCGACGACGAGTCCGGCTTCGTGGACGTCCGGGCCGGCGTCGCTCGCGGAGGCGTCGGTGACGATCCAGGGTGCGTAGCCGTGCTCGAAGGCGTCGGCGGCGGACTTCAGGACGCAGCTCTCGGTGGCGATCCCACAGAAGACGAGGTCGGTCCAGTCGGCCTGGCGGATCAGTTCGGCGACCTCCGAGGTGAACAGCGTGTACCCAGGCTTGTCGATGACCGCATGCGCATGGACGGCAGCCTCGGTGAGCTCGGAGACGATGTCGGTCTCGGGCGGCTCCTGGAGCCGGTACCACTGAAAAAAGCGCTCGTAAAAGCTGCCAGGGTAGTTGAAATAGCGGGTGAAGATCACGGGCCGGCCGGCGGCGGACCACTGGGCGACCATGTCGGAGACCGCAGGCACAGCGTGGCGGCTGTGGTGGTTCACGAAGCCGTTCTGCATGTCGACCACGACCAGCGCGGCGCTGCCGATGTCCATCCGCTGCCTCTCCTGCCTCGTGCCCTCAGCCGACGCTCTCGCGTAGAGCGTCCTGCGCGGCGCGCAGCCGTTCGGCCAGTCCGCTGGTCTTCATGATGGCCTCCCGCATCAGGACGTGCTGGGCGGTCTCCTGAGCACGGGCCGTGGTGAGCCGGGAGTACGCGGCGCGCGGGAAGCGCCAGCCGTACTGCTCGGGCATGGAGGGGTCCTGCCCGCCCTCGCTCATCCGTTGAATCTGTCGCGTGAAGCGCGACAGCTCCTGGACGTTCAGCTCGCAGGTGACCAGCTCGCGACCAGCTCGTCGACGGTGAGGCTGCGCTCGCGGGAGAGGGACGCATGGGCGGCGCCGGACCAGCCGGCGTATCCGGTGGAAACTCCGCGAACACCGAAGGACACGATATCCGGATGGTCGAAGCTGGTGGCGAGGAGTGACTCCTCGACCGAGCCGTCCAGCGGCGCGGGCCCGCCAGTGGCGCCGCGGTCGACCAGAACCGAGGGCGTGGACAGCAGGCGCAGGGCCGTGTCGTAGGCACTACCGGCCCAGGGGCTGCTCGCGCAGTTGGTCGAGGGCGGATCGGCGATGATGCGTCGGCAGGCGCGGTCTTCCATCGAGGTCACGGGGCGTCGAGAACTCCATGGTCTTGGAAGCCTGTGCCTGCTCTTGCTCCCGGAACCCCACCAACCTGGCACTTCGTCATGAACCGGATGCCAGGCGACCATGCCGAAGCCCTGATTGCCGCCCTGCAAGGCGTGAGCTGTGGCGCAGCGCGCCCAAGCAGGAAGGGGACCATGGCTGTTCATGCCCGGCCAGCACTTCCGCTGAAGCGGATCGAAGATACGATCTTCACACAACCTCTTGTGCAGGAGTGGTTCCTCCCATGAAGACGATGACGAACCGGGGCGATGCCGACAGGTCGCCCGGGTCTGCGGACCCCCGTGCTGCCACCCGCCCGGTCCTCCCCCCACCGCACATCGCTTGATGTCCGACGCCTGGCTTCCACCAGACATCGACTTATTGCCGATTATTGCCGAATCAAAGGTCTTTCATGGCTCGTTCGCCCGCGTCCATTGTCAAACCCCGTAGGAGCAACGGCCTTTGGGCGGCGTCTCTCGTGCTCACCCTCCTTGCCTTCTCAGGAGCCGTGGTGCCCATCGCAGGTGTCGGCGTGACCGCGACCGTGGCATACGTCGTGGCTTTTCTGCTGGTCTTCGCCTGCCTCGTGCGCCTGCGCAGGCAGCACCGGGCGAGCGTGGCCGAAGCCACCCGCCTGGGTGCCGAGATACGTGAGCGTGAGGCGGAATCCGCACGCCGTGATGCTGACTGGCACGCACATGTACGTACGCAGTCCGAAGCGACGCTCCAGGAGGCGGATTTCCTCCTGGAGGAGCGGCTGCCTGCCGCTCTCGGCAGGAGCGGGATTCCTGCATCGCGGGACAGTTCGGAGCCCCTCGTCCGGGAGCTCTCCAAGCGCTTCGACCGGCTGCTTACGGATGTGTCCGATGCGATCGACAACCGCGAGGAGTCGCAGCGCATCGCGTTGGTCGAGCTGGCGAGCAGAGTCCAGACCTCGGCACACCGAATTCAGGCGACGATCACGGGTGTGGCGGAGCGTCACCCGGGCGACGCAGACCTGCTCGAGGCCACCATGCATGTCGACCATGCGGCGACTCAGCAGGCGCGACACGCCCAGAGTCTCAAGGTGCTGTGCGGGGAGTGGCCCGGCCAGCAGTGGCAGAAGCCGCTGGCGCTGGTCGATGTGGTGCGGGCCGCCTCGGGCCGGATCGTCTCGTTCAAGCGTGTCGAGGTCACCGGTGACCCGGATGTCGGCATCACCGCATCGGTGGTCGAACCACTGATCCATCTCATCGCGGAGCTGCTCGCCAACGCGACCGAGTACTCACCGCCGAGGACCAGCGTGCCCGTCACGGTGCGGACCGTGCAGCGTGGTGCGGTCATCGAAGTGGATGACGGCGGCCTGGGCCTGGACGAGTACCGGCTGGCCGAAGCACGTGACATCGTCTCGGGCCGCCGCCTTCTCGGCGTCGGTGATGTCGGCGAGATCCCGCAGACCGGCTTCGCGGTCGTCGGCCGCTTCGCCCACCGGCACGGTCTCAGTGTCGATCTGGGTCCGTCGCCGTACGGAGGTGTCCGCGCGGTGATCCTCGTGCCGCTGGAGCTCCTGAAGACCCTCGCGCCCGCCGGAGCGCCCGGCGGGCGGGTGCTTCCCACGCCGCCGCCCGCTCCACCGTCACCATCACCGGCCGTGCCCTCCGCCGACGTCACCCCGGCCGCCCCCGGCCGCACCGTTCCTGCGCAAGCCCCGGCTCCGGCGGCCGAACCCGCCCCCTCGCCCCGGGAGGCGGACCGGTCCAATTCGCTCCCGCCTGCCACCGATGGTCCGGCCGCACGTCACCACCGGTTGCCCCAGCGCAGGTCTCGGCGTGACGGATACGTCCCCGCGGTGGAGGAGGCGCCGACCGCTGTCACTCCGCCGGGTTCGCCGGAGGACGCCGGCGACTGGATGGGGCAGTTCTTCGAAGGCGGCCGGACCACGCCCCCCGCATCCGGCTCCGCTCCCGGTCACGACCCGCACGACCCGCACGACCCGCCGTACGACTCCTCCACCACCCCCAATTCCCCGGAAGGACAGATGTGAGCATGAATTACGTGGAGAACCCGGAGCAGCGTGGCTGGATGATCTCCGAAGTCGCCGCAGTGCCCGGCGTACGGCTGGCGATCGTCTTCAGTTCCGACGGTCTGCTGTTGGCCAACTCGGAGGGCATGGACCGCGACTCCGCCGACCGGTTGTCGGCGAGCTGCTCGGGTCTTCAGTCCCTCGGCCGCGGTCTCGGACGGGAGTTCGGCGAGGACGGCGGCGCCGTGCACCAGCAGATGGTGGAGTTCAACGGCGGTTTCCTGTTTATGCGCAGTGCCGACGGAGCACATCTCGCCGTGGTGACGGGCCCGGTGATCGACCCGAAGCTCGTAGCCCGGCAGATGCAGGCGCAGGTGATAAAGATCGGGGCGCGCAATCTCAGCAGCCCGCCGCGCCAGGGCCCCGCGTGAGCGGGCCGGGAGAGGGGTTCTCGGACGGTGCGTTACGCCCGTACGTGATCACGAAGGGGCGCTCCCGGCCAACCCGAAACACGATCGGCGTCGAGACGCTCCTCGTGGCGGTGGACCCCCTACGGGCCCTCCCTGTCTCCGCGACCAGGGAAGAGATCGCCCTCGTGCGCATGTGCGCGCAGCTGCTGTCCCTCGTGGAGGCCGCCGCTCATCTCGGGCTGCCGGTCAGTCTGGTGAGGGTGCTGGCGTCCGACCTCGTCGACAGCGGGCATCTGTCCGCACGCTCCGGTGTTCCACGGGCCGCCCTGCCCGATAAGCAACTGCTACAGGAGGTACTGGATGGTCTCCGTCGGTTCCGCTGACCGCTACTTGCCCGACACGGTGCAGCAGGCCGTCAAGATCCTCGTCGTGGGCGCGTTCGGCGTGGGCAAGACCACGCTCGTCGGATCCGTCAGCGAGATCGAACCGCTGCGCACCGAGGAGGTGATGACGGCGGCGAGCGTGGGGGTCGACGAACTGGCCGGTCTGAGCGACAAGACGACCACCACCGTCGCCATGGACTTCGGCCGTGTCACGCTCAGCTCGCAACTGGTCCTCTATCTGTTCGGTACGCCTGGCCAGCGGCGGTTCTGGGATCTGTGGGAAGGGCTGGCCGAGGGCGCCCTCGGTGTGCTCGTGCTGATCGATACCCGCAGGCTGGAGGAGAGTTTCGACGTACTGGAGCAATTGGAGATCCGCGGGCTCCCGTTCGCGGTCGCGATCAATCAGTTCCCGGACAGCGAGCGCTACACCGACGAGGAACTGCGCGGTGCGCTCGATCTGCTGCCCGAGACACCCATAGTGACCTGCAACGCGCGCGACCGCGCCTCATCGGTCGATTCTCTGATCAGGTTGGTGGAACACGTATCGGGCACCCATGCGGCGCGCACCCTGGAGACAGCCTCGTGAGCACTCTGCCGCCGCCGGGGTGCCCGGCGCACGCACAGCACGGCACCGGACTGCTTCCGCTGTCCGCAGTCGTCGGCTCGTCCGACCCACGTGCGGTCTACCGCAGGCTCCGCGAGGAGTGGGGCAGCGTCGCGAAGGTCGAGCTGGAGCCGGGAGTGCCTGCCTGGCTGGTGATGGGCTACCAGGAACTGCTGGTCATCACGCGGCAGGAGCAGCTCTACTCCCGCGACGCCCGTAACTGGCGCGACCTGAACGAGGGGGTCGTCTCGCCGCATTCGGGGCTCCTCCCGATGATGGGATGGCGTGCCAATGTCATCGGAGCCGACGGCCCCGAACACCGGCGGCTGCGCAAGCCTCTCGACGACGGGATCGCGCGGATGGACCAGCGCAAGGTGCGTCGTGAGGTGGAGGCGCTGTGCACGGATCTGATCGCGACGTTCTCCGAGCGTGGCAGCGCTGATCTGGTCAACGAATACGCCACGATCGTGCCGATGCTGTCGCTTGCTTCGTTGTTCGGCCTGGACAGCGAAGAGGGCCGGGAACTGCTCGACGCGCTCATCGCACTGTTCGGCAGCGCGGTGGACTCCCAGGCCGGCAACCGCAACTTCGAGCAGATCCTCCTCGATACGGTGCGCGAGCGGCGGAGCAATCCGACCGACGACATGACGACGGTCTTCATCAACCACCCCAACCTGCGCAACGAGGCGGAGCGCCTGCAGTCCATCGTCGTGATGATCTCCGCAGGAAACGAGACGGTCACCGCCTGGATCTCGCACACGCTCCGGCTTATGCTCACCGATCCGCGTTTCGCCGCCCGCCTGCACGGCGGGAGGCTCGGAGTGGACGACGCGCTCGACGAGGCGCTGTGGCGCGATCCCCCCATGAACAACATGCCCGCCCGGTACGCGCTTCACGACACCGAGCTGGGAGGCCAGTACATCCGGCGCGGCGACTGCCTCATCCTCGGGCACGCAGCCGCCAACGACGATCCCGAGGTCCGGCCGGACGGTGCGGACGAAGGCTGGGGAAACCGCTCGCATCTGGCCTTTTCGGCCGGCCCGCATGTGTGTCCCGCACAGGTGCCCGCTCGGCTGATCACTCGTACCGCGGTGCAGACCGCTCTGCATCTGCTGCCGGACATGAGACTCGGCATTCCGGCGGACGAGGTGGCCTGGCGTCCCTCTCCCTGGACGAGGGTGCCGGTCGCACTGCCCGCGGAGTTCTCCGCGGCCCGTATACCGGCCCGTATCCCTACCAGGACGGGTCGATGAACCCTTGTATCCGACAGGACCACCGCACGGCGGGTCCTGAGATTAGGAGCAGTTCGGCATGACGCCACATATACCTGTCATCGCTCTGGATCCTCATGGCGCGGACCATCACGGCGAGGCGGCCAAGCTCCGTGAACTCGGCCCCGTGGTGCGGGTCCAGCTGCCCGGCGACGTGATGGCCTGGTCCGTGACGGATCACGCCCTGCTGAATGAGATGATCAACGACCCCCGCTTCAGCAAGGACTGGCGCAACTGGAACGCCATCATCCGAGGCGAGATTGCGGACGGCTGGCCCCTCATCGGCATGGTGAAAGTCACCAACATGGTGACCTCGGACGGCCAGGAACACCGCCGCCTGCGCAAACTCGTCACCCAGACCTTCACACCGCGCCGTGTCCAGGAACTGCGTCCCCGTATCCAGCAGATCGTGGACGACCTGCTGGATGACCTGCCTTCGCACGCCGCCGCCGACGGCAGTGTCGACCTCCGCCGTCACTTCGCGCACCCTGTGCCCATGCAGGTCATCTGCGAGCTGTTCGGTGTTCCGGCCGACGAGCGTCCCCGCCTGCAGGAGCTGATGGACAACATCTTCCGCTCCGATCTGCTGCCCGAGGAGGTCAGCGCCAGCCAGATCGAGCAGTACGAACTGCTGGCGCGGGTGGTCGAAGGCCGTAGGCGTGAGCCGGGAAGCGACCTCACCAGCGCATTGATCGCGGCCCGTGCCGAGAACCCCGACGCGCTCAGCGAGGAGGAGCTGGTCGGTACTCTGCTGCTCATGCTGTCGGCAGGGCAGGAGACCACCCTGAGCCTGATCACCAATGCGGTGCGCGCGCTGCTGACCCATCCCGACCAGCGGGAGATTGCCGTCCGGGGCGACGCGGACACCTGGGCGAACGTGGTGGAGGAGACGCTGCGCTGGGACGCCCCGATTGGGAACTTCCCCTTCCGCTATCCCCTTGAGGACGTCGAGATCGCCGGGGTGCGCATCCCGAAGGGGGACGCGATCATGGCTCCGTTCAGCGCTGTGGGGCGTGACACGGCCCAGCACGGCGAGGATGCCGACCGGTTCGACATCACCCGGAAACAGCGCAAGCACCTGGCCTTCAGTAACGGCCCGCACTTCTGTCTCGGCGCGCCGCTGGCGCGGCTGGAGGCCGCGTTGGCCCTGCCCGCAGTGTTCGAGCGGTACCCGGATCTCGCGATGGCAGTCGATCCGGACACCCTCATCGCGGTGCCGTCCCTCTTCTCGAACAGTTCCTCGACCCTGCCCGTACGGCTCGGTATCTGACCCTGTTTGCGAGACCCGGCGGAGCATGCCTTGACGCTGTTGGTTGATTCGGGCCTGGTTGCTTCGCCCCGTCGTTGTGCGGCGGGGCGAAGTGCTGCAAGGAGGCTGGTTCGGGTGCGTGCGTGAGGTGTGCCGTGAGCCATGCGTTGATGCGGATGAGGTTGACCGCGGCGCCGGTGAGCTGGTGTTGGAGGCTGGTCTTTGGCAGGCCGCGGGAGGTGAAGTCGAAGAACGCGCAGCAGCCCTGCTCGGCCGCGGCGAGAGCCGCGAGCTGCCCGGCGAGCTCGGCGTCCGGCGGGAAGGACAGCCGCAGCCCGTCGTCGATCTCCTCGCGCCGCCCGGCCTTGGCGACGAGGGGGCGCCACTGCTCGGTGCGCTCACCCAGCTCAGCGCCGCCCAGCGTGCAAGCGACCGGGGCATCCCGCCACGCCTCCTCCCGCGGGCCGTGAGAGTGGTCGTCACCCCATGTGCGTGCTCGACCGGCCGAAGGCCCCAGGGGGTGCTGGCTCATCCGGCCCGGGCGAGGATGCGGCAGATGTCGGTGTCGGTGCACGACGCCGGGTCGGTTTCGGCGGCCCGCTGAGCAAGTTCGTTCAGCGCGCTGCGGGTTTTGCGGAGTTCGGCCAGGCGCCGGTTGATGTCGTCGAGGTGCTGCTGGATGAGGTCGCTGACGTGGCCGCAGGGGCTCTGGCCGCTGTCGCGCAGGGCGAGGATGCCGCGGATTTCGGCGAGGGTGAGGCCGGCGTGCTGAGCGTCGCGGATGAACGTGAGCCGTGTGGCGGCATCGGCCGGGTAGTCGCGGTAACCGGCCAGGGTGCGCGGGGGCTCAGGCATGAGGCCGGCCTGTTCGTAGAAGCGGATGGTCTTGGCCGGGACTCCGCTCCTGGTGGCCAGCTCTCCGATGCGCATGCTTCCAGGCTAGCTCTTGACCTTCCAGCACGCTGGAAGGTCTAGCGTCGCCGGTGAAGGCTTTGAACTGGGAGGACGACGGCGATGCGGATCACGGTACTGACGGTTGCGGACTGTCCGAACGCGCCCGTGGCGCAGGAGCGGATCTGTACCGCGCTGGCCGGGCGGGTGGCCGAGGTCGAGGCGGTGAAGGTGCACGACGAGGCGAAGGCGGCCCGGCGGGGCATGACCGGCTCGCCCACAGTGCTGCTCGACGGGATGGATCCGTTCGCGCAGGCCGGGGCGGGGCCGTCCGTGTCGTGCCGGATCTACCGGCATGCCGACGGGACCGTGGACGGGGCACCGAGCGTGGACGAACTGCGCCAGGCCCTGAATGCCGTGGGCGTGCCGGAGGTCGTCAATGACAGTCCGGTACCGCGTACCCGAAGGCGGATCCACAGGGAAGGCCCGCATGGGCAACTCCGTTGATGTGTCGGCCAGTACAACAACCCGCCACAGAGCCACACCCCCAAGAACGAGTCTCAGAAGATCAACGAACCACTCCCGTACCACTCACACCACACAGTTCCCGGCCCCGAAGAACAGACCGTGCGGGTCCGGCTCTACGAGCGCCGGGAGGTCCCCGGCCCATGCCGGTGGTGGTACCTCCGAGGCACGGGGGCTCTTGCCAGGGCAGCATCGGAATGCTCTCGGTGAAAGGTGCTGGTCGTGCCGCAGGTGTCGAAGGTCGAGCTGTACGCCGCGATCCGGCATGACCATCGCGGCGGCATGTCAGTGCGGGAGCTTGAGCGCAAGCACGGCGTGACGTGGCGGACAGCGCGGAAGGCCCTGGACTCGCCTTGGCCAAAACCTCGCAAGAAGCTGCCTCCCCGGGCTACTGCTCCGGACCCGTACAAGGCCCTGATCGACGAGATCCTGCGGGCGGACCGATCTCCCCTGTTTCGTACGGTTTTAGCTGCGGTTGCGAACCCTCCGGGGTTCCCATCGACAGGTCGGTGCCGGTTGAGGGCCTTGACCATCTCGGAGTCGTAGTCGCCTCTCGATCTGCGGGCGGAGAGGTCGACGTGCGCACCGGATGGCGTGGAGATGCTGTTCAGTTTGGGAGTTTCGACGCATAGATCCAGTCGAGACCGGCGTATCCGGCTCCGTCAAGGTGCTCCGTCCGGGTCGGACCGGCCCGGATCGCCACGCGTCGGGAAGCGATGTTGGCCGGCCGAACCCTGGCAATCAGAGGGAGGTCGGGAACGTGGCGGGACACCCAGGCCGTGACTTTGGTGGCGGCTTCGCCGGCGAAACCCTGACCCCATGCTGAGGTGGCGGAGCGGTAGAAGAGGTGGAGGACCTGCGTCCGGTGCAGGTCCATGGCCTTGATCCCGCAGAAGCCCAACTTCGTCAGCCTCTTCGCGACCTTCGCGCCCAAGGCGCTACGCCCACGACTGGCGGCCTGGCTGGAGCAGCCGGTCCTGATCGTGCCTGAGCTACGCACGATGATCAGGCTGGGTGTCCGCGCCTACCGCATACGCCGCCCGGCTCCGCTGCGCCCCTCTCCGACGACGAACTGTCCACCATCCACACCCCGCTCTACCTAGTACTCGGCAAACGAAGCCTCCTCGTGCACCCAAAGCGGCAAGTGGAGCGCATCCCGCGCCTGATGACCCCGCGCCCGAGCCGAAATCGTCTCCAACACCGGCCACGGACCGCAGATCGACTACGCGCAGGAGGTCAACCGCCGGATGCTGAGCTTCATGGACTCCGTCAGCCGACCGCTGTCCAAGCTGACTGCCCCAGGAGCCACTCACCCTCTACACGGCCAGGACCTGGGGAATTACGTGACCACAGCGATGGGAAGTTCCATGACTGTCCACAACGCGGTGCGGCCGGCGACCGCCAGCAGTGCCGTCATTTCTCGTCAACGATCCGGGTGGGGTTGGTCACCAACCGCCGCCGGCACTCGTGCATAAGTGCTGTTGCCAGTGTGGCTCTGGCTCACTTTCCGTGAAGCGCATACGTTGAGTGACGGCTGACGTCCGCGGGGGCCTCTGGGAAGTTGCCTGAAAATGATCAGTGCCGATCTTGAGGTGGCCGACAGTTCGACGTCGTGGAAGAGGGATTGGTCCGGCTGGAAGCTCTGTTGTTCCCGTCGGTCGCGGACGTGACGGTGCTGTCGGTCGACGTGTGCGACGAGGCGGTACGCGTCGAGGCCCGCAGTACGACGATCGAGGCGGTGTGTCCAAGCTGTGGGTGCTCTTCGAGTCGAATACACAGCTCCTACCTGCGGTTTCCCGCCGATGTGCCCAGTGCGGGGCGGCGGGTGGTTCTGTGCCTGCGAGTCCGCAGGTTCTTCTGTCTGGCACGCTGCGTGCGGGCGGGGGACGTTCGTCGAGCAGTTGCCGGGGCTGACCAGGAGATACAGCCGGTGGACCGAACGTCTGCGGTCGACCCTGGCCATGATCGGCCTCGCCCTCGCGGGCCGGGCCGGGGCCCGGATGGCGGGCGTGTTCGGAGTCTCCGTCAGCCGCAGTACGGTGCTGCGGCTGGTCGACATGCTGCCCGAGCCGGACGTGCCGGCACCGCGGGTGGTTGGCGTCGATGAGTACGCCACACGCAAGGGCCGCGTCTACGGCACTGTGCTGGTCGACTGCGAGACCCGTCGACCGGTGGACCTGCTGCCTGACCGGGAGGCGTCCAGCCTGGCCGAGTGGCTGGCGAAGCGGCCGGGCATCGAGGTGATCTGCCGGGACCGAGCTCCGTTCTTCGCCGAAGGCGCTTCTGCCGGGGCACCCCAGGCGATCCAGGTCGCTGACCGGTGGCAGTGCGCCATGAGGCGCCTTGTCGTATCCCCGATTCAGTCGGGATGAATTTGGAGGGAGGTTCTTGGGTCTGATGGCTTACCTAA
>NZ_JBHVSY010000040.1:0-54881 GCF_042884935.1 Streptomyces sp. NPDC058092 | reverse complement strand
GCCTTGACGGCCGCGGGCACTCGCGCTTCGGTGCGCCGGACATCCGGGCGACGCCGTGCGGGATGCGGCGTCCCGGACCGGGAGCCGCACCCCGCACGGATGCTGGCCTGACGATACGTCAGAGGCGTTCGATGATGGTGACGTTGGCCTGGCCGCCGCCCTCACACATGGTCTGCAGGCCGTACCGGCCGCCGGTGCGGTCGAGTTCGTGCAGAAGCGTGGTCATCAGCTTGGTGCCGGTGGCGCCCAGGGGGTGGCCGAGGGCGATGGCGCCGCCGTTGACATTGACCTTCTCGGGGTCGGCTCCGGTCTCCTTCAGCCAGGCCAGGACGACCGAGGCGAACGCCTCATTGATCTCGACCAGGTCGATGTCGTCGAGACAGAGCCCGGTCTTCTTCAGCGCGTACGCCGTCGCCGGGATCGGCGCGGACAGCATCCGGATCGGGTCCTCGCCGCGCACCGAGAGGTGGTGGATCCGGGCCCGCGGGGTCAGACCGTGCTCGCGGACGGCCCGTTCGGAGGCGATGAGCATCGCGGCGGCGCCGTCCGAGACCTGCGAGGAGACGGCGGCGGTCAGCCGGCCGCCCTCGACCAGCGGCTTCAGCCCTGCCATCTTCTCCAGCGAGGTGTCCCGGCGCGGGCCCTCGTCGCTCATCACGTCTCCGTAGGCGACGATCTCCCGGTCGAAGCGGCCCTCGTCGATGGCCCGGATCGCCCGCCGGTGCGAGCGCAGCGCGAACTCCTCCATCTGCTCCCGGGTGATGCCCCACTTCTCGGCGATCAGCTCGGCGCCGTGGAACTGGTTGACCGGCTGGTCTCCGTAGCGCGCCCGCCAGCCCGCGGAGCCGGCGTACGGCCCGTCGGTGAGTCCGAGCGGTTCGGCGGCCTGGCGGCCGGCGAAGGCGATCGGGATCTGCGACATGTTCTGGGTGCCGCCGGCGACGACCAGGTCCTGGGTACCGGAGAGCACCCCCTGTGCCGCGAAGTGCACGGCCTGCTGGGAGGAACCGCACTGCCGGTCCACGGTGACGCCCGGCACTTCCTCCGGCAGCCCGGCGGCCAGCCAGCAGGTGCGGGCGATGTCCCCGGCCTGCGGGCCGACGGTGTCCAGGCAGCCGAAGACGACGTCCTCGACGGCCGCCGGGTCGATGCCCGTGCGCTCGACGAGCGCGGTGAGCACGTGTGCCCCCAGGTCGGCCGGGTGCGCGGCGGCGAGCCCGCCGTTCCGCCTGCCTACCGGGGTACGGACTGCTTCGACGATATAGGCCTCGGCCATGACTGCTCCTTGTTCTGTGTTCACAGTGACATGTCAGTCCCGCAGGGCGATGCCCTCCAGCACCATGGACAGGTACTGGCGGGCAATCTCCTCGGGGCTGTGCTGTCCGCCCGGCCGGTACCACGAGGCGGCGACCCAGACGGTGTCGCGCACGAAGCGGTAGGTGAGCCGGATGTCCAGATCGGCACGGAAGATCTCGGCGGCGACGCCGCGTTCCAGGGTTGCCAGCCACGCCTTCTCGAATTTCACCTGCGAGTCGGCGAGATAGTGGAATCGGGGCTGGGAGGCGAGGTGCTTGGACTCCTTCTGATAGATGGCGACCGCGGCACGGTGCCGGTCGATCTCCCGGAAGGATTCGGTGACGAGGGCCTCGATGGTCTCCCGCGGGCCGAGTCCGGCGGCGAGTACGGCGTCGTACCCGGCCCACAGCTCGTCCAGGAAGGTGGAGAGGATCTCGTCGAGCATCGACTCCTTGGAGTCGAAGTGGTAGTAGAGGCTTCCCGCGAGCATTCCGGCGGCGTCGGCGATCTTGCGGACGGTGGTGGCGTTGTATCCCTGCGCGGCGAACACCTCGGCGGCGGTGGCCAGGAGTTCGCTGTGCCGCTCGGGGGACGGGCTCATCGTGGTCTTCTCGCCTTTGCCGGGCGCGCTGCGCTTCGGTATCCGGTCAACACTCGTCACGCCCGCTGGCTGCTGACGGAGACCGTCTCGCCCGTCATGTACGAGGAGTAGCCGCTGGCCAGGAAGACGATCACGTTCGCGACCTCCCAGGGCTCGGCATAGCGGCCGAACGCCTCGCGCTCGGTGAGCTCGGCCAGCAGTTCGGGGGTGGTCACCTTCACCAGGTGCGGGTGCATCGCGAGGCTCGGCGCGACGGCGTTGACGCGCACGCCGTACTCGGCGGCCTCGACGGCCGCGCAGCGGGTGAGCGCCATCACGCCGGCCTTGGCGGCGGCGTAGTGCGCCTGGCCGCGCTGGGCGCGCCAGCCGATCACCGAGGCGTTGTTGACGACGACGCCCCCGCGCTCCCGCTCCTTCATCCGTCGCAGCGCGGCGCGGGTGCAGCGGAAGGTGCCGTTCAGAGTGACGTCGAGAACCGCGGACCACTGCTCGTCGGTCATCTCGACCAGGTCGGCGGTGCCGCCGAGTCCGGCGTTGTTGACGACGATGTCGAGGTGGCCGTGCTGCTCCTGAGCGAGGTCGAAGAGGGCCGCGACCTGCTGCTCGTCGGTGACGTCGCACGGCAGTGCGGCGACCCGGTCGGCGCCGAACTCCCCGGCGAGCGCTTCGGTGCTCTCCTTCAGCCGGCGCGCGTGGGCGTCGCCGATGACGATCCGGGCGCCCTCCTCCAAGAATCTACGGGCGGTGGCCCCGCCGATGCCCGCGCCGGCGGCGGCGGTGATGACGGCGGTGCGGCCGTCGAGCAGTGCGTGGCCGGGCACGTAGGGCGGCGGTGTGGTCATGGGCGGGCCTCCTTGGGCAGGCCGAGGACGCGCTCGGCGATGATGTTGCGCTGGATCTCGTTGGAGCCGGCGTAGATGGTGTCGGAGCGGGAGAAGAGGAACAGCCGCTGCCAGTCGGTGAGGTCGTACGGCTGACCGGCGGCCAGCATGCCGTCGGCGCCGCAGACGTCCATGGCGAGCTCGCCCAGCTCCCGGTGCCAGGTCGCCCAGAAGATCTTGCCGATGGATGCCTCGGGGCCCGGGGCGCCCGCGGCCACCTGGTCGAGCATCCGCAGGGCGTTGCAGCGGATGGTCTCCAGGCCGACCCAGGCGCGGGCGAGCCGGTCGCGGATCAGCGGGTCGTCGGCCGCGCCGTTGCGCCGGGCCAGTTCGATGAGGGACTCCAGTTCGCGGCGGAAGCCGACCTGCTGGCCGAGGGTGGAGACCCCGCGCTCGAAGCCGAGGGTGGCCATGGCCACCTTCCAGCCCTCTCCGGGGGCGCCGACGACGTGTCCGGCGCGGGTGCGCGCACCGTCGAAGAACACCTCGTTGAACTCCGAGGTGCCGGTCAGCTGGTTGATCGGCCGGATCTCGACGCCGGGCTGGTCCAGCGGCACCAGGAGGTAGGACAGGCCCTGGTGGCGGGTCGATCCGGCTTCGGTGCGGGCGACGACGAAGCACCAGTCGGACTCGTGGGCCAGTGAGGTCCAGATCTTCTGCCCGGTGACGACCCACTCCTCGCCGTCCCGCTCGGCGCGGGTCCGTACGTTCGCCAGGTCGGAACCGGCGTCCGGCTCGCTGTACCCCTGGCACCACAGCTCCCGGGCCTCGACGATCGGCGGCAGGAATCGTTTCTGCTGCTGCGGTGTGCCGAAGGCGATGAGGGTGGGGCCGAGCAGCTGTTCCCCGATGTGGCCCACCCGGGCGGGGGCGTCGGCCAGGGCGTACTCCTCGTGGAGGGCGACCTGTTGCTCCAGCGTCGCGCCCCGGCCGCCGTACTCCTGCGGCCAGCCCGCGCAGGTCCAGCCGGCAGCCGCCATGTGCCGTTCCCAGGCGAGCCGTTCGGCGAATGCCTCGTGCTCCCGGCCCGGGCCGCCGCGGCCGCGCAGGCTCGCGAACTCTCCGGTGAGGTGGGCGGCCAGCCAGTTGCGGAACTCGGTGCGGAACTCCTCGACGCTGCTCATGGCCGTACGGTAGTCTACCAAACACTTGTTAGGGAAGGAGGGGGTCCGATGACCGCTGCCCACGACGAACCGGTGCGCTACGGGAGGCGAGGCCCGGTCGCGACCGTCACCATGAACCGGCCCGACTACCGCAACGCCCAGAACTCCGCGATGACCTACGCCCTGGACCGGGCCTTCTACCGCGCCGCCGACGACGACGAGGTCAAGGTCGTCGTCCTGGCCGGAGCGGGGAAGCACTTCTCCGCGGGCCACGACATCGGCACGCCGGAACGGGACGCCCACCTGCCGTTCGACCGCAAGGCCGGACTGTGGTGGGACCACTCGGACAAGGCCGGCGCGGAAAGCCGCTTCGCCCGCGAGTCCGAGGTCTACCTGGGCATGTGCCGCCGCTGGCGCGAACTGCCCAAGCCCGTCGTCGCCTCGGTGCAGGGCGCCTGCGTCGCGGGGGGCCTGATGCTCGCCTGGATCTGCGACCTGATCATCGCCTCCGACGACGCGTTCTTCGCCGACCCGGTGGTCCGCATGGGCATCCCGGGCGTCGAGTACTTCGCGCACCCCTGGGTGATGCCGCCGCGCATCGCCAAGGAGTTCCTGTACACCGGCGACCGGATGAGCGCACAGCGGGCATACGAGGTCGGCATGGTCAACCGCGTCGTCCCGCGCGCGGAACTGACCGAACGCGTCACGGAGTTGGCGGCCCGGATCGCCGAGATGCCGCGGATGGGGCTCGCCCTGACCAAACGCGCGGTCAACCAGGCCGAGGACCTGCAGGGTCTGCACACCGGCATGGACGCGGTCTTCGGGCTGCACCACCTCGCACACGCGCACAACGCCGAAACCGCCCCCGACGCACTGGGCGGCATGGACATCCGCGCGATGAAGAAGGCGGGATCCTGATGGACCTCGACTTCACCGAGCAGGAGGACGCCTTCCGCGCCGAGGCCAGGGCCTGGCTCGCCGCGCACGCCCCCGGCGCCCCGCTGCCCTCCCTGGAGACCGCCGAAGGCTTCACCGCCCACCGGCACTGGGAACGCACCCTCTTCGCGGACCGCTGGTCGGTGGTCTCCTGGCCAAAGGAGTACGGCGGACGCGGCAGTTCGATCCTTCGATGGCTGATCTTCGAGGAGGAGTACTACGCGGCCGGCGCGCCCGGCCGGGTCAGCCAGAACGGCATCAACCTGCTCGCCCCCACCCTCTTCGAGCACGGTACGCAGGAGCAGCGCACCCGCATCCTGCCCCGCATGGCGAGCGGCGAGGTCATCTGGGCCCAGGCCTGGTCGGAGCCGGAGTCCGGCTCCGACCTCGCCTCCCTGAGCTCGACGGCCGTGCGCACCGACGGCGGGTGGCTGCTCAACGGGCAGAAGACCTGGTCCTCGCGGGCCGCCTTCGCCGACCGGGCCTTCGGCCTCTTCCGCAGCGACCCGGATGCCGGCAGGCCGCACCAGGGCCTGACGTATCTGATGTTCCCGCTGGACGCCGACGGCGTGACCGTACGGCCCATCGGCCGGCTCGACGGCAAGCCCGCCTTCGCCGAACTCTTCCTCGACGACGTGTTCGTGCCCGACGAGGACGTCATCGGCGAGCCCGGGCAGGGCTGGCGGGTGGCGATGAGCACCGCGGGCAACGAGCGCGGCCTGACCCTGCGCAGCCCCGGCCGCTTCACCGCGGCCGCCGACCGCCTGACCGCGCTGTGGCGGGAGCGGGCCGACCCCGCCGACACGGCTCTGCGCGACCGGGTCGCCGATGCGGTGATCGGCGCCCGCGCCTACCAGCTGTTCACCTACGCGGGCGCCTCGCGCCTGGCCGGCGGCGGCTCGATCGGCGCCGAGTCCAGCCTCAACAAGATCTTCTGGTCCGAGCTCGACATCGCCCTGCACGAAACCGCCCTGGACCTCCTCGGTCCGTACGGTGAGCTGGCCGACGGCGCCGACGAGGCGCCCGGGCACGGCAGTTGGGCCGAGGGCTACACCTTCTCCCTCGCCGGGCCGATCTACGCCGGCACGAACGAGATCCAGCGCGACATCATCGCCGAGCGGCTGCTCGGCCTGCCGAAGGGACGCCGGTGATGCGGTTCCTCCTGGACGACGAACAGCGGGAGTTCGCCCGCACCCTGGACGGCATGCTCGGCTCGTACGACACCACGGGTGCCGTACGGGCCTGGGCGTCCGGCGACCACGGCCCCGGGCGCGCCCTGTGGGACCGGCTCGGGCAGGCCGGGGTCTTCGCCCTCGCCGTACCGGAGCAGCACGACGGCCTCGGCCCGCTCCCGCTCGAACTGGCCGTCGCCTTCACCGAACTGGGCCGGCACGCCGTCCCCGGACCGCTGGTCGAGACCGTCGCCGCCGCCGTGCTCCTGGACCGGCTCGGCGACGAGGCCGCTGCCGCCGCATGGCTGCCCGTCATCGCCTCCGGAAAGACGGTCGCCTCGCTCTGTCTGCTCTCCCCCGACAGCCCCTACGCCCTGGACGCCGACGCCGCCGACGCCGTCTTCGTCGTGGACGGCGACACCCTGCGCCTGGCGGAGTCGGCGGGCCCCGTCCAGCCGTCCGCCGACCCGGCCCGACGGCCGGCCCGGCCGGTCGGGGGAACCGTGCTGGCGCGGGGGCCCGAGGTGGTCGCCGCGGCCGCGTACGCCGCCGACGTCGCGGCGCTGGCCACGGCCGCCCAGGCCCTCGGGCTGGGCCGCGCCCTGCTGGCACGTACGGTCGAATACGTCCGGCAGCGCACCCAGTTCGGGGTGGCCATCGGTTCCTTCCAGGCGGTGAAGCACCGGCTGGCGGACACCCTCCTCGCCCTCGAATTCGCCCAGCCGCTGGTCCACTCGGCCGCCCTGGCCCTTGCCTCCGGCCGGGCGTCGGCCCGCGAGATCGCGGCGGCCAAGGTCACGGCGGGCGAGGCCGCGTACGCCGCGTCCCGCACGGCCCTGCAACTGCACGGCGCCCTCGGCTACACCGACGAACTCGACCTGTCCTTGTGGATCCGCAAGGCCCGCCCCCTGCGCGACGCCTGGGGCACCCCCGCCGCGTGCCGGGCCCGCGTTCTCCAGGGAACAGACATATGAGACTGACGGAGGAACAGCAGGAACTGCGGTCCGCCGTACGGTCGTTGCTCGCACGTTACGAGGGTGCGGCGGCCTGGCGTCCGCTGACCGGGCAGATCGGCATCGCGGGGCTCGCCGTCCCCGAGGAGTACGGCGGCGCGGGCTGCGGAGCGGCGGAAGTCCACGTCGTGATGGAGGAGTTGGGGCGGGAGCTGAGCCCGGTCCCCTGTCTCGGCTCCGCGGTGCTCGTGGTGCAGGCGCTGCTCGCCTCCGGTGACGCGGCGGCCTGCACCGGGTTGCTGCCGCGACTCGCCGAGGGACACGCGGTGGGGACCCTGGCGTGGGCCGAGCGGGGTTCCTGGGACCCGGCGGCGATCCGGGCCGTCGCCGGGCCCGGGGACGGCGGCACCTGGCGGATCACCGGAACCAAGGAGCACGTGCTGGACGGCGCCGAGGCCGATGTGCTGCTCGTGGCGGCCCGCACGGCGGCCGGGGTCTCGCTCTTCGAGGTGGCCGTGGACGGTGCGGGAGTACGCCGCGAGGCGGTGGTGACGATGGACCTGACGCGGCCACAGGCGCGCGTGGTCCTCGACGGCGCCGAGGGCCGGCTCATCGGCACCGACGGCGAGGGCGACCGGGTGCTGCGGCACGTACTGGACCTGGCCTGCGCGGCGCTCGCCGCGGAGCAGGTCGGCGCGGCCGAACGCTGTCTCGAACTCACGGTCGCGTATGCCAAGGACCGCGTCCAGTTCGGCCGGCCCATCGGTTCCTTCCAGGCGGTGAAGCACCGGCTCGCGGACGCGTACGTGCTGGTGGAGTCGGCGCGCTCGGCCGCACTCGGCGCGGCCTTCGCGGCCGTCGAGGGCTCATCGGAGCTGAGCCGGTCCGCGGCCGTCGCCAAGTCCGCCTGCTCGGAGGCGTTCTCCGCGGTGGCGGGCGAGATGATCCAGCTGCACGGCGGTATCGGCATCACCTGGGAACACACCGCCCACCGCTACTTCAAACGCGCGCACGGCTCCGGCCGGCTCTTCGGCACGCCATCGTGGCACCGGGACCGGCTCGCCGCCGGCCTGGGGCTGACCCCGGCGTGACCGGCCGGGCACAAGCCCGGTCACCCATGTCCGTGGTTCCGCCACGGATTCCAGTGAGCCGTACCGGAGCCTGACAGAAGGCGGGAGCATGGACAGCAACAACCCGATGGACTTCACCGGACGAGTCGTGGTGGTCACCGGGGGCACCAAGGGCATCGGTGCGACGATCGCCGAGGCGTTCCTCGGCGCGGGCGCGGATGTCGTCGTCTGCGGCCGCAACGAACCGCGGTCGCTGCCCGGCGCGAACGGACGGCACGCCGTGTTCCTCCCGGCCGATGTCCGCGACCCCGCGGCGGCGGCGCGGCTCGTCGACGGCACTGTGGACCGCTTCGGCCGGCTGGACGTCCTCGTGAACAACGCGGGCGGCTCTCCCGACGCCGAAGCGGCCACGGTCTCCCCGCGGTTCGTCGAGAAGATCGTCGCCCTCAATCTGCTGGCCCCGTTCTACGTGGCCCAGGCCGCCAACCGGGTCATGCGGACCCAGAGCGGTGGTGGCTCGGTCATCAACATCGGCAGCGTCTCCGCCCACGACCCGCAGCCCGGCACGGCCGCCTACTCGGCCGCCAAGGCCGGTCTGCTCACCCTGACCAGGGCACTGGCCCTGGAGTGGGCGCCGAAGGTGCGGGTCAACCACATCACCACCGGTCTGATCCGCACCGAGAGCGCCGCGGCCGTCTACGGCGAGGACGGCGGGGCCGCGGTGGCGCGGGTCGTCCCGATGGAGCGGATGGCCGTCCCGCAGGACGTCGCGGACGCCTGTCTGTACCTCGCCGGTGGCCTCGCCTCCTACGTCAACGGCGCGGACCTGGCGGTGCACGGTGGAGGCGAGTTCCCCGCCCGCTATCTCGCCGTGAAGTCCGGCGCCCCGGGGTGAGGCCCGTGGATGTAACGGCAGAGGTCTGTGTGCGGGTCCCTGTGGGGGCCCGCACGGAAACGGCCGCGCGGGTACCGCGCGGCCGTTTCCTTTCCGTATCGCCGTGGCCGGTCCCCGGGGCCGCTGCCGGAGTCCGTCAGCGGCCCCGGCCCGCTCAGACCAGGTTGTCCTCGACGGTGAGCCCGAAAGCGCCACGGCCGTACATCGCCAGCGCCCGTTCGACGTCGTTGGCCACGTGCACGCTGCCGGCGTGGGCGTCCCGCCAGGCGCGCTCGATCGGGTTGCCCCGGCGCAGTGAGTTGCCGCCCGCCGTCTTGAACAGCAGGTCGATCGCGGCGACGGCCCGCACGGTGCCCCGCACCTGGTCCCGGCGCGTGCGCAGGCGCAGCTCCATGGGGATCTCGCGCCCCTCCTCCGCCAGGGCCGACAGCTCACGCAGGTTGCGGTCCATCTGCAGCAGCGTCGCGTCGATGTCGGAGGCCGCCCGCGCGATCGCGACCTGGGCGAAGGGGTCTTCGACGAACCTGCCGCCGCCCAGGCTGAGCCGGACCCGCTCCTTCATCAAGGAGATGTACGAGTCGTAGCCGCCTGCCACGGCGCCGATGACCGGAGCGATGACCGCACTGGTGAAGACGGCCCCGAACGGCAGCCGGTACAGCGGCCCGGGGTTGACCTTCTGGCCGGGCCCACTCAGCTGCGCCTGCGGCCCTGCGCGCAGATCGCCGCCTTGGAGGCGCCCGTCGTACCGGAGGTGAACAGCAGCAGCATCCGGGTGTCCGGGGTGACGGCGGGGTCCCGGGCCGGGTCGGCGGCGTGCGCGGCCGACCGCTGCGCGAATCCCGGCTCGTCGACGATCAGGATCCGGTCTCGGTCCGCGCCGGTGTCCAGGCCGTCGAGCAGTGCGGGGCCCGCGCGGTCGGTGACGAGCAGCCGGTGACCGGCAAGACCCGCAGGTGGGAGCCCCGCCGCCTGAGGCTCCGCCTCTTCTCAGCCGCCGCCCAAATCGTCACGACCGCCCGCCACCGACACCTGAGATTCGCATCCCACTGGCCATGGACCGACGTGATCACAGGCGCCCTGGCACAACTCGAAGCTCTCCCGAATCCCGGTTGACCAGCGCGTTCCCGCCCCTGCGAGCAGCGCCCCCGACCGGAGCCGCGGAACCCGGTGCCCACCCGACGCGACAGCCGGGCCACCGGCCTGCCCGACAGCAGCCACAGAACGCGTGATGGTCTGCCGACAGAGTCGGCAGACCATCACGAAAGATCGAGGCCAAGCAGCGCAGAAGGTACCGCTCGGCCCCATGCCGCGGAAGCATTCTCACCTGAACGTGTCGCCGGACTGGTCACCAAGCATTTCCACGCATCACAAGTTGTCCGATCTTGATCCGCAGCCGTCCTGAAGCCGAGTCGCTGCGTTGGGCGGTCTACGCTGTCACCGTTGCCCATAACGTTCAACGGCCCAGCGTCCTGGGAGGAAGCCTTGAAGCGTTCCCAGGTCCCCGGATCGCTCCGGCCGTCTGCAGAAGGGACAATGCGATGGATCCTGATATCCGGACCAGGGCCGCACTCGAGGAACACTGGCGGGCATCGGAACGTGGGGATACCGAAGCCGAGCACGCCATCTACGATGCGGACGCGATCCTCGACTACCCCCAGTCGGGTGAACGATTCCGGGGCCGCGCGACGATTTCGGCGCAACGTGGCGGGCACCCTGCCAGTCGGCACTTCACCGTCCACCGGATCGTTGGCGGCGGGGATCTGTGGGTGAGCGAGTGTGTCATCACGTACGACCGGGCGCCCACCTACTCAGTGAGCATCATGGAATTTGCCCACGGATATGTGGTGCACGAGACGCAGTACTTCGCGGACGCCTTCGGTGCGCCTGAATGGCGGACAGCACTCGCGGAGCCAATGCCGGGCAGGAATATCGCCAGGGCCTGACCCAGGGCCGGCCTCGATCGTTCATGAGCCTGTGTCAGCTTGCTGACGCGGGCTCCGGGCTTTTGTGGACGGGCGTGTTCTGTCTTGTGGGTGTGGCGAGGGCCCGAGTGTCACCTCGGGTGGGCGCGGAGTTTCACGGCGCCGGGGTGATGCGTTCGTCGGAACGGGCGGGGTGGTCTGGTCAGTCCGGCGCCGGTAGGACCTGGAGCCGAGCGAGGGCACTGGATGAGGGCCCAGGGCCAGTGGCGGGCGAAGTGCAGGTAGGTGCGTCGACCTGTGGTGGTCAGGCGGACGGCTGCGGAGAACAGTCTCGGGCGGAGGGTCTTGGGCTCCCAGCGGCGGGCAGGTCCCTCGAGCGCCGGCATGGGCAGCCAGGCGAGAAGATCCAAGGCGAGGGAGACGACCTGCAGCCAGACCTGGTTGTGGGCGGCGCCGTGGAGGGGCAGGTTGCGCAGGCCGGTGTCGCGGGCGGCCCGGATGCGGTCCTCGGCGCGGGCCCGGCGGCCGTGGCGGAGCTCCAGGTCGGCGAGTTGCCGGCCTATCCATCACAGCGTGTGGCTGTAGCTCTGGGGTACCAGGAACTGGGTATCCAGCTCAGCGTTCGACTCGGCGACGCCCCCTCAACCACGGCCGGTGAGGGCGGAGTTTCCACCTCTTCCGCGAAAGCCATGTCGTTTGAGACCTGTGAGCCCGAGGTTCTCAAACGACATGGCAACAGCGCAGGCCGGCATCGTGACTCCTGCCAATTGAGCTGCGGCAGGACAGGCCCGACGGTTCACCCCGATCAGCGCGGACCCTCGAGCAAACGACACAAGGATGAGACGCCGGCATCCGACAAGTCGTGAGACGGCGGGAGAAGCCGCAGATCAGGACGACGGCGCCCGACACGAGCCGCGAGACCCTGCATGAGGTGCGGGATCTCAGATCCCGTGGCTGCTCCGTGGCGGACGTTCCGCTGGTACAAGGGTCAGAAGCACTACTCGGGGACCTACTGGTTGGCGACGACGCAAAGTCACGTGATCTACGAGTCGCGCCTGGAGCTCGCACGCCTCCTGATGCAACATGGCTCAAACCAGTTCGGGTTGCGGTTCCGGTTGTCGCGCTGGTGCGGCCTTCGGTTCCCACAGTTTGGTGGTCCGTACGTAGCCGTGGATCACTGAGGTCATCGCCAGAATGAGAAGCGGTCCAAACACCCACGGATGTTTGGCCATCTCCATCGGCAGATAGCGATACGACACCAAGAGCGCAGCGAAGACCGTTGCACCGTAGGTGACCAGCTGGATTCCTGACCGGTCCCAGCCACGTTCGAGCGAGCGCAGCGCTGCTTCGATCGTGAGCGTGAACACCACGCCGGCAACGAGATCCGCGCCGTAGTGGTAGCCGAAGCCCAGCGTTGCGCCGAGCGTAGCAATCAGCCAGAACGCGCCTGCGAATTGCAGAATCCGTGGGCCCTTGCGGGAATGAATGAAGATCGCGGTAGCCCACGCTGTGTGCAGGCTGGGCATGCAGTTGCGTGGGGTGATCTCGTCGAATGGCATGGGGTGCGGGGTATTGATCGGCGGCGGCGTGCCCGGCCACATGTCGGCCACCGCCCAGTGCCCGCCGTCGGCGCCGTAGGCGAAGATCGGTCCGACCACCGGGAAGATCATGTAGATGCCCGGCCCGAGGAGGCCGATGACCAGAAAGGTGCGCACCAGATGATGACCCGGGAAGCGACGCTCGACCGCCACGTTACGTAGCTGGTACAGCGCGAAGATGACCGCGGCCACCGCAAGCTGAGTGTAGACGTAGTCGAGAAAACGGGCACCGATCGGGCCGGTGGCCGTGACAATCCGGCCTACCAGCCACGACGGGTTGCCCAGCGCGTGATCGGCGGTCGCCACGTACTGGTCGAGCACCGCCGGGCGGGTCTTCGACGTGATGAGTAGCCAGGTATCGCCAGTCTTGCGGCCGGCCACCAGCAGCAGGCCCAGCCCGACGCCCTTCAGCAGCAGGACACGTTCCCGGCCTGTGCGGCACGTGACAGCGATGACCGCATAGCCCAAAATCACCCACAACGCGCCGTTGCCGAAGGGGTGGCCTTCGGTGACCTCGGCGTCGGCCACCCACCGCACCAGCAAGAAGGTGACGTCGATGCCGATCGCGGCACCAGCCGCGATGAACCGTTGCCGCCAGGTGAGCACCACCATCATCAACGCCATACTGGCGTACAACAGGAAACCCGATTTGGGGGCGAATACCACCTCTTGCGCCTGGGTGGTGATCGGCCCCGGTAGGCCGTAGCGACGCGCGGCGATCTCCAGCGCGATGAGGAATCCGAGGGCCGCCACCGCCGCCGTGGCCCACAGCATCGCCCGTGGTTGACGCCACGCGGCGAACGTAATTCTGCAGTTTATTCGCGAAAACACCCGCGATGCTATAGATATCAATTGTTTGGCCGATTTGTTAGATGTTGGTTAAGTAGGTCACTCTTCGTGCCGGACAGCACGGTTTTCCGGTGAAGGGCGGGCGATGAGGGCGATCGCCATTAATGCGATCATGCTATCGGAGGGTGCGGATGGGTTCGCCGGTCATGGGTGGTGCGAAGGTCGGTCGAGCCTGGCTCGATGGTCCAGCGTCTCGGAAATGAACACGAAACTCTCGACGTCCGGCGGGCATCGAGGGCGACACGGGTTACCCAGTGGCTCCAAAACATGTGCAACGGGCCGTGAACTGGCGGCCTGGGCACGGACGTTGACATACCGCCAACACGCCGCCCACAGCGATCAGTTCTCCCTTGGCGACGAAGCCTGGGACAACGGTCACGTCGACTGGGGCCGTCGGCATGTTCGTCCTCGGTCACAACGCCCGGCTGTCCGGCCCCGACAGGCAGCGGCTGTGCGTCGTCGACCGGCTACTGCATCGCGACCAGTTCCTCAAGAGCACCGACCTCTCGGTCCACACCCGCGACCACCTCGAGCCGTCGCCGTCGAACTCAACGGCCGCCCACCCAAAACGCTCGACCGGGAAACCCCGGCCGAGCGCCTGCATGAACTACTCGCGGCCTGACCAAACCGACCGAACCTGACACAAGGGCTCCAAAGCCGCGACGACCTCCCGATTCATGTTCCTGCGCATCCGGCTTGCCGGGCGCCGCCCGAGGCCCGCTCCCGACGGCGTCATCGGCCTGACCTGGCTGGTCGACCTTGCCACCGTCCCCGCCGGGATCGCGAAGATCGTCTTTCCGGTCTCCATCCACGAGGCCGACAGTCGCGGTCAGAGCTTTGGACAGGTCAGTAACGCCTTCATCCGCGTGATCAACCGCGCCAACAACCTCGAACTCGCGCGCTACGACCTGTCCGAGGACGCCTCCACCGAGACGGCGGTGGTCTTCGGCGAGCTCTACCGGCACGGAGGCGAGTGGAAGTTCCGCGCGGTCGGCCAGGGCTACGTCTCCGGCCCGGCCGGCATCGCATCCGACCACGGCGTCAACGTCTGACCCGGGAAACCGCCCGGACCGAGGCAGCGCAAGCACGGCGCTGCCCGGTTTCCCAGGCCGGGCGGCCCCCTTCCCGCGGCCGTCATCGACACTGCTTGCCCTTCCCCTCGCCTCGGGCAATAGCGGCGGCGTATGCACCGACCGGTACCCGTGAAAGGGGCCCACGCCGAGCGCATCGACATTGGTGAACTGCGCCGCTGCGTAGGCGGGAATCGCCGCCGTCACGCCTGGTTGTCGACCATGGCATCGACCGTACGGGCGGGCATGCGAACGATGTCGCACGTGTGGACCTGTCGGCAGAGCTCGCGCATACGCCGCTGGGCGCGGGGGAATTGGGTAGAGCTGTGCCTCACACCCATGAACGCGTCCGGGGCGAACCTCATCGAGGCAACGATGCTCGCTCCGCCGACGACGAGTTGTGCGCAGGTCCTCTCCTGTGGCCTGCCAGCCACCGGGATCACCAGTCTCCACCGCCGAAGTCGCCTCCGCCCTCGAAGCCGCCGCCTTCGAAACCACCGCCGAAGTCGCCTGGGTTGAAGTCGGCGCCGGTGAACTCCCCGCCACCTGGAGCGCTGTCGTCGGGCGCTGTGTCGGCGAAGGCGGAGGATGCGCTGAAGACCGAGCCCAGCATCGTGCCCACGAGCAGGCCGCCGAGCATGCTGCCCGTGCCGCCGAAGTAGCCGCCCGCCCAAGGTGCGTATGCGGGCCCGGCATTCCAGTAGGACTGGGAACCATGGGCGGTCTGCACCTGCCGGGCCATCGGCTCCTGCCCGGCCGCCAGGAGGTCGGCATCAGCCTCACACGCCGGAACGCTGCGCGGCATGCCGCGGGGCGGGGCCCACATCACGTCGATGGCCGACGGGCCGTGGCGAGGGTCGAAGAAGCAGGGAGCGCGACGCTCGGGCACCGGGGCGCCGGCGCGGCGCGCGGCCAGGGTGGCGAGCGCGAACCGGCCCTCTTCGAGGGCTGCGGTCACCGGCTGGACGTCCTGCGGTTTGGCAGCCATGGCCATCAGTTCTTTGGCCTTGTCGTACGTGTCCAGCGCGTGGGTGTAGTCCTGCCGCATCGCGTCGTCGACCCCGGGCTCCGACGGGTGGAAGTCGAGTCGGTCCAGTTCCTCGCCGAAGGCGGTGATGTCCTCGTCGACGACGACGCGCAGGGCGTCCAGATCGGCGCGCTCGCGCTTCTTCTTCGAGCGGCGGTACAAGGCGTACCCACCGCCGCCGGCCGCCGCGACCGCGCCGATGGTGAGCAGTACTGCCGCGCCGCCGCTCCCTTCATCGTCCTCGGAGCCGCTCCAGGCAGCCGGGGCCTGTCCCTTGGCCTGCTCGGTGGCCTGGTCGACGAAGGCGGTCAGGAGCCCTTCGGGGTCCCCGGAGTGGGAGCGCTTGACGGCGCCGGTGAGATTGCCGACCGCGTTGCGGGACATCACCGAGGAGTCCGCGTTCGCGTGGAAACCGTCGCCGAGGCGGACGGCGTACACCCCGGCGATGCCGACCTGGGTGCGCAGGTCCCGCATCAGGGTCGCGGGAGGGAACTCGGCGGCCTCGGGCAATACCGCGACGAAGACAGGCTTGCCCGCGCCCTCGATCTTCTTCGCGAGGTCTTCGGCGTCGGCCTCGGAGAGCTGGTGACGGGCGCGTGGATCAACGTACACGGGGCTCTTTTTCAGTGCCTCGGCCACGCTGTCGAGGCCCGCCCCCGCGGCGTGCGCGGGGACGGGCGTAAACATCGCGCAGACCATCAGAGCCAGGACGGCCAGGACCGGGCCGAGCCGTGGCAGCACCCGACGGACGACAGTCATGGCAGTTCCTCTTCCTGTGATGAATTGAAACACTCACGGTTGCTCAGTTGCGTAATATAGCAAGTCTCACGGAGGGGCACCCGCTCGATCGCGGTGGCTGCACTGTCATGCTTCAGGGATTGCGCAATCCGGGAACCACCGTGAGGACACGTTGAGCGCATTCCATCGACCAAGGAAGACTCGTGGACCGTCCGGATCACCTACGGGCAGAGGATCTGCCCGCATTCGAGCGCATCCTGGATCACGCACTGAACTCACCTACGATCCAGGAGGGGAGGCACCGCACCCCCAAGGCTCTCAACAACGAACAACTGCGCACCCGGGCACTCGGCGCGCGCACCGCCATCGCCGCTTCGGCCGCTTCCGAATACCGCGCCTACCGTCAGCTGCTCTCCGCCTCGGCCTCGTCGGGCGCGGCACGTCGTCCCGCACGGCGCGAGTCCGACGGCGCGGCGGCCGACGCAAGCAGCACGCTGCATGCGGTGGCCGTACTGGTACCGGGGCTGTCCGCCACGGCTGCCGCAGTCTTCGGCTTGATCGGCTTCGGCTTCCGGGCTGTTGACATGCACTCACATCTCGCCGACGTCATGCTCCTCGCCGGTCTGGCTGCGGCAGGGGTCGCGGTAGTGACAGTGCTGGCCGGTCTCGTCTGGATGCTGGTGGCAGCGGCGCGTAATCGCTCGACGGCGGGTGGTACGGATCCCGAGGTGGACCACGCGCGAGACGCGTGGCAGGAGGCACTGCTCGAACGCGGGATCCTGCCCTTCCTGTCCAACTCGCTCCAGGCCGTGAGACCTGAGAACGCCGGCCGCCCGGATGCGACGGCCACGTCACGTGCGACAGGCGGCTCGAAGAGGGTTCCGGAGCCGCGAAGGGGGCCGGGTTTCAGCGCTCCCGAATTTTCGAGTCCCGACTTCTCGGGTCCCGACTTCACTGGCCCTGAGCTGCCCGGAGCGGACTGATCACACCGGGACGAAGCCCGGCCCGCCGCTCATCGTGCCGCGCTCCTCCCTGCGAAATGCGCCGCCTTCACGGGCCGCCCGGGAACATCCGGGCCGCCCCTCGCGTTTTCTACACGCCTGTAGAAGCATAAGGATGAAGCGTTCCTTGAGGGGCCGCACCCCGTCGGCCCGGCAGGGAAAGCCCACCGCTCAGGATCCACCCGATCCGCCGAGTCGAGACGGAGCAGCAGACCCACCCTCGACAAGTCCTATCGTTGCAGGTCAGAAGCACTTCTCGCGTTTTCGATCACGCTTCGGACAGCCCACCTCGTGAAAGCCCGAGGTTAGGGTCGGCGACCTTGCGCCGGGGCAGGAACAGGTATCCGTCGCCGGCGGCACACGCTCTTGCGGCGAGGTCTTCCTCCCGCATTGCCCGGCAGACCACCAGCCGGTCGCTGCCTGGAACTGCTACGACCACCGCCTCCGACGCCGGCACGGTGATGTCGGTGCCGCGGGTGGCCGGCACCTCGCGGCGTGCCAGTCCGCAGCCGGCGTCGAGGGCCAACAGAGCCAGGGCGCAGCCGCTGAGGCTGGACGTAGGCGGCAGACACGCGTACTTCGCCCTCAAGGCCCGGGCCCCGACCGTATCGGGGCCGGGCATACGGGGCGGGGTGGACAGTAGGGGGGAAGATCAGGAGGTGCCGCCCCGCGCCCATTACGCGCCCCTGTGTGCGAGCGCGGGGCCGGAACGGCTGGTCCGCTGTCAGAGCACAGTCGCGCGTGCCCACCCGAACAGACGCGCCGTCAGCCGGTCGACCCCCGGCGCTCGCGCCGGACGTGACGACGTTCCGGCTCATGACCGCCGGGCATCCTGGACGCGGCGGGCCCCTGGGACACCCGATCGGAGCATCGGTGAACTGGTGAAATTCGAGGTGTCACCGCCAGTCGTACGGGCCGTCCACGGTGGCAGGCTCCACCATCGAGTCAACCGGGAGGGACGGAGAACCGATGGCGCAGGATCTGCAGGAAGCCGCGCCGGCCGAGCCGGTGGCCAACAAGCGCATCAATGCCGGTGTGAGAATCATGGGCTGGCTGACGACCACCGACCACAAGGTCATCGGCAATCTCTACATGGTCACCGCGTTCGGGTTCTTCCTGCTGGCCGGAGTGCTGGCCATGCTCATGCGAGCGGAGCTGGCCCGGCCAGGACTGCAGATCGTCGGCACGGAACAGTACAACCAGCTGTTCACCATCCACGGCACCATCATGATGCTGCTGTTCGCCACGCCGATGTTCGGCGGCTTCGCGAACGCCATCATGCCGCTTCAGATCGGCGCGCCCGACGTCGCCTTCCCTCGCCTCAACGCGCTCACCTACTGGCTCTTCCTCTTCGGCGGAATCATCGTGGTGTCCGGATTCGTGGTGCCCGGCGGCGCGGCGCACTTCGGCTGGTTCGCCTACGCACCGCTGAACAGTGCCGTCTTCTCGCCCGGCGCCGGCGGAGACCTCTGGACCATGGGCCTCGTGCTGTCGGGGATCAGTACGACCCTGGCATCGGTCAATTTCATCACTACGATCGTCTGTCTGCGTGCGCCGGGTATGACCATGTTCCGGATGCCGATCTTCACCTGGAACGTACTGTTCACCTCGATCCTCGCGCTGCTCTCGTTTCCGGTACTCGCCGCCACCCTGCTCGCCCTCGAAGCCGACCGGAAGTTCGGGGCCCATGTTTACGACGCTGCGAACGGCGGGGCGCTGCTGTGGCAGCACCTGTTCTGGTTCTTCGGCCATCCCGAGGTCTACATTGTCGCGCTGCCCTTCTTCGGAGTGGTGAGCGAGATCATTCCCGCGTTCAGCCGGAAGCCGATGTTCGGGTATTTCGGAATGGTGATGGCCACGATCAGCATCACCATGCTCTCGGCGGTTGTCTGGGCCCACCACATGTTCGCGACAGGAGCCGTTCTCCTGCCCTTCTTCTCCGCCATGTCGTTCATCATCGCCGTGCCCACCGGTGTCAAGTTCTTCAACTGGATCGGCACCATGTGGCACGGAAATATCTCGTTCGAGACACCCATGCTCTGGGCGATCGGCTTCCTCGTGACTTTTCTCCTCGGCGGCCTCAGTGGAGTGCTGATCGCCTCACCCCCGCTGGACTTCCATCTCACCGATTCGTACTTCATCGTCGCCCACCTCCATTACGTGCTCTTCGGAACAGTGGTCTTCGCGATGTTCGGCGGCTTCTACTTCTGGTGGCCCAAGTTGACCGGACGCATGCTGGACGAACGCATCGGACGTATCCATTTCTGGACCTTGTTCATCGGCTTTCAGCTGACCTTCCTGGTCCAGCACTGGCTGGGGGAGGCCGGAATGCCCCGGCGTTACGCCGACTATCTCGCGGCGGACGGCTTCACCTTGCTCAATACGATCTCGTCCGTCGGCTCCTTTCTGCTGGGCCTGTCGACACTGCCGTTCCTGTACAACGTGTGGCGCACCAGCCGTTACGCGCCCAAGGTCGATGTGGACGACCCGTGGGGGTTCGGCCGTTCCCTGGAGTGGGCGACCTCCTGTCCGCCCCCGAGGCACAATTTCCGGGCCTTGCCCCGCGTACGTTCCGACTCGCCGGCCTTCGACCTGCACCACCCCCTCACGCCGGAGAAGCAGAAGCCGGGCCTCGGCCGAGGCGGGTCCCGCTCCGCATCGGGCGCTGAAGAGGAGTCGGGCGAATGAAGACCGAGGCCATTCTCTTCGCCGGAGTCGCGGGGTTCTTCCTCGTGACCGATGTTCTCTACGCCGTGTGGTCCCGTGATCCGACAGGCACGGCGGCTCTCACCGTCTCGTTCCTCATGGCGTTGCTGGTCACGTTCTTCTTCGCCACCAACTACCGGAGGAAGGGCCTGCGCCCCGAGGACCGCGGGGACGGGCACATCCATGAGCGGTCCGGTCCGGTGGACTTCTTTCCTCCGCACAGCATCTGGCCGTCACTGACAGCCGCGGGGATGGCCCTGCTCGCCCTCGGTGTGGTGTTCGGTCTGTGGCTCTTCCTGATCGGGCTGGGCGTGGTCCTGGCAGGGGTGTTCGGAATGGTCTTCCAATACGCGCCCGCCCGGGACTGAGGGCGGTTCTCAGTCCTCGCGTTCGCGGACCGGCTCCGGCGGCGCGGTCCGCTCGGCGATCCGGGACCGTTGCTCATCCGTGGCGGGCAGTTCCACGCGGTCCCCGTAGTACCAGCCGCTCAGTACGGTCCGAAGCCGTCGCCGACTCGAGATCGGGCCCTCCCCGGGGAGCTCCAGGGGCGTCGGGACATCACGCATCAGGATCCGGTAGCGGGCTGTCGGGCTCAGGCCACGGCGGCTCTCCGTGAGATCGCCGTCCACCGACTGTGTCACCTGGCCGGTCTCCTCGCCTTCGGTCAGTCGGCGGCGGTCCCGCATCTGAAGAGCGAGGCAAAGGCGTTTGGTCAGCGCGAAGGCCAGGAGTGGGGCGGCGATCAGCGCGGTTCTGAGGATCCAGGTCATGGCCTCGACCGAAACCCTGAACGAGAAGGCGACGACGTCGTTGCCGCCGGAGACCAGGAGAACGGCGTAGAAGACGATGGCCGCCACGCCGAGCCCCGTACGGGTCGGCCGGTTGCGCGGCCGGTCGCACAGATGGTGTTCCCTGCGGTCGCCCGTCACCCATTTCTCGAAAAAGGGATAGAGGAACAGCACTGTGAAGACCACGCCTGGCAGCACGATCGCCGGAATGAACACATTCCACATGATGGTGTGGCCCGCAATGTCGGTCTCCCATGGTGGCATCAGCCGGAGCGCGCCCTCCAGGAATCCGACATACCAGTCCGGCTGTGCGTTACCGGAGACCTGGTTGGCGCGGTAGGGGCCGTAGTTCCATACGGGGTTGATCTGGGCGAGCGCGCCCAGCAAGGTCAGTACGCCGAACACCATGAGGAAAAAACCTGTGGTCTTCGCGGTGAAGTGAGGAAACGCCGGTGAGCCGACGGCGTTTCCGTTGGTCTTCCCCTGACCCGCCCAGTGGGTGTGTTTGAGATAGACCACCAGGATGAGATGAGCGGTGATCAGCGCCACGATCAGGCCGGGCACGAGCAGGACATGCACGGGGTACAGACGGGGGATCACGGCATCGCCCGGGAACTGTCCGCCGAAGACAAACAGCTCCAGGTACGTTCCGACGACAGGGATCGACCCCACAATGGTGGCCGCCGTCCTCAGGCCCGTACCGGACAGCAGGTCGTCGGGCAGCGAGTAGCCCGCGAAGCCTTCGAGAAGCGCGAGTACGAACAGTGTCACGCCCACGATCCAGTTGGCCTCCCGCGGTTTACGGAAGGCGCCGGTGAAGAAGATCCGCAGCATATGGACGGCGATCGCGGCGACGAACACGAGTGCCGCCCAGTGGTGGATCTGACGGATCAGCAGGCCTCCGCGCACGGCGAAGCTGATGTCGAGGGTGGTGGTGTAGGCCCGCGTCATCCTCACCCCCTGAAGGGGCACATAGGAACCGGTGTAGACGCTCTCCATCATGCTCGGGTCGAAGAACAGAGTGAGGTACACGCCGGTGAGGAGCAGGACCACGAAGGAGTAGAGGGCGATCTCGCCGAGGAGAAAGGACCAGTGGTCGGGAAAGGCCTTGCGCAGCAACTGCCTGGCCAGCTCGCTGACGGGCAGGCGCCCATCCACCGCGCCGTAACCACTGACCGCCGTCTTCCCAGCCCGGGCCTTCAGCTGCGCCTTACGTCTCCGCAGGGGCATGCACCACTCTCCCGTCGATCTTCCTTCCACCCCCCGCCCCTTATTGTCACGGTTCGCCCTTTATGGGTAACGCATTACTCGAAGGGACTACGCAGAATCGCGGTATCGGCACCTGATCGGCCGACCTGACCCTGAACGTGCCGGGTGAGGCCGCGACGCGCACCGAGCCCGCGCGGCTGTTCGGCGCCGGCCATGTTCAACAGACACCGACTTGCTGACCGGTGCCGAACGTCCGGTACTTCCCTGCTCCCCCGCGCTGCTGCCGATCTGCCGCAAGGAGGACCGGCGGAGGCTGTGGAGCGCGAAAACGTCCCGGAGCTGTCCCAACTCACCCCGCACAACAGCCCCATATCACGAGCTGGATCTGGACTGTCCGGCGTCAGACCACCCCGGCTCCCGGTGACCTCGTCGGCAAGGGGACCAAGGGCAAGCGGGCTCGCCAGGTCCCGATCACCGAGGAGATCCGCCCACTCGTCGCCCAGCGCGTTCTGGCCGCCGGCCCCGATCCGGACGCCCGCATGTTCACCGGGCCTCGGGGCGGCCGTATCTCCACCGCGGTCCTGCGTGACGCCACCCACTGGGGCGACGTCGTCACCAAGCTCGGGTACGAGCACCCGCGCCGCCATGACCTCCGGCACGCGGGACTCACCTGGTTCGCCGATGCCGGGGTCCAGGTGCACGTCCTGCGCAAGATCGCCGGGCACGGCTCGCTGACCGCCAC
Organism: Streptomyces sp. NPDC058092; assembly: GCF_042884935.1. Lineage (NCBI taxonomy): Bacteria > Bacillati > Actinomycetota > Actinomycetes > Kitasatosporales > Streptomycetaceae > Streptomyces > Streptomyces sp. NPDC058092. The sequence goes on along the minus strand of NZ_JBHVSY010000040.1, from coordinate 32,324 downwards.
CCAAAGGTATCCGCACCCGACGTACACAAGATCACCGCCGCCGGCGCCGTTCGCTCGGCACACCTCAGCGTGCCGAGCGCCCCTCGCTCCCTGCCGAGCCCGATCGTGGTCGCCCGCCGACACGGTCGAGGGAATTGGTCCCCGGCTGGTCCCCAAAAACGATCAAAGGGCCGTTTCAGATTGCTCTGAAACGGCCCCTGATCTGCGACTCCTATGAGTCGGGACGACAGGATTTGAACCTGCGACCCCTTGACCCCCAGTCAAGTGCGCTACCAAGCTGCGCCACGTCCCGATGCTCGCCTGACCTGGGGTTTCCCCTGGCCGAACGCGCATGAGAACAATACCGCACTTGGACGGGTGGTCACGAACGCCTTTCCCGTGACTTGACCTCAACCAAACTTGATGTTCAACGCTGGGTTCATGACGAACACGACTGCCGCGCCGACGGGCGGCTACCGCGACATGAACCGGCTGATGAGCCTGATGACGGGGGACGAGAAGCACGGTCCCGCCGCGACCTCCACGCTGGATGCCCTCTGGGTGCTGTACGACCGGGTGCTGCGGGTGACACCCGGCACCATGGACGCGCCCGACCGCGACCGGTTCCTGCTGTCCAAGGGGCACGGGCCGATGGCGTACTACGCGGTCCTGGCCGCGCACGGCTTCTTCGGCGAGGAGCTGCTGTCGGGGTTCGGCGCGTACGACTCCCCGCTCGGGCACCACCCGGACCGGACGCTGGTGCCGGGGGTCGAGATCGGCAGCGGGTCGCTGGGGCACGGGCTGCCGCTGGCCGTGGGGACCGCGCTCGGTCTGCGGGCGCGGGGGCTGACCGACCCGAGGGTATGGGTGCTGATCGGGGATGCCGAGCTGGACGAGGGCAGCAATCACGAGGCGCTCGCCTACGCGGGCCCGGCCGGGCTGGAGCAGCTGCACACCGTGGTGATCGACAACGCGTCGGCCTCGCACGGCCGGCCCGGCGGGATCGCGGCCCGGTTCGAGACCGCCGGCTGGTCGGTCGCCTCCGTCGACGGACGGGACCACGAGGCGTTGTACGCGGCCTTCACGGCTCCGCACGCCGGACGCCCGCGCGCCGTGATCGCGCACGTAGCCCCGAAGCACTGACCCACGGACAGAGACCACGAAACGGAGAGAGACACATGGACACGATGCGTGACCGCTTCATCTCGACCACGTCGCAGCTGCTGGACGAGGACCCCCGCCTCGCTCTGGTGCTGGCCGAGATCAGCCGGGACGGTTTCGAACGGGCCGCGCTGGCCCATCCGGACCGCGTCGTCAATGTGGGGATCAGGGAACAGCTGCTGATCGGCGCGGGCGCCGGGATGGCGCTCGCCGGACTGCGGCCGGTCGTGCACACCTTCGCCAGCTTTCTGGTGGAGCGGCCGTTCGAGCAGGTCAAGCTGGACTTCGGCCATCAGGGGGTGGGCGGGGTGCTGGTGAGCGCCGGAGGCTCGTACGACTGGCCCGCCGGCGGCTTCACCCACATGTCGCCGGGCGATGTCGCCCTCATGGACACCCTCGACGACTGGACGATCCATGTGCCGGGCCACCCCGACGAGGCAGAGGTGCTGCTGCGGCAGGCCTCGGCCGGGGACGGCCGGGTGTACGTACGGCTGTCGCTCCAGTCGAACACGCGGGCGCGGCCGGTCGGCACGGGGACCGGGTTCACCGTGGTGCGGGAGGGGAAGGGCGGGGTGGTGATCGCGGTCGGACCGATGCTCGACAACGTCCTCGCGGCGACCGCCGGCCTCGATGTGACCGTGCTGTACGCGACGACGGTGCGCCCGTTCGACCGGGCCGGCCTGCGGCGGGCGGTCGGTGGCAGCGGGGCCGCCGATGTGGTGATCGTCGAGCCCTACCTGGCGGGCATGTCCACGGCAGTCGCCAATGACGCGCTCACCGAAGTGCCGCACCGTGTGCTGGGCCTCGGGGTGGGGCGGGCCGAGCTGCGCAAGTACGGGGAGATCGACGAGCACCTCACCGCCCACGGCCTGGATCCGCCGGGGCTGCGGGAGCGCATCGGTGCGTTGCTCGGCGGCTGAAGCGCATCGGCGCGTTCCTCCGTCGCCGAGCGGAGCGGGAACCCTCGCGCCGGGGGCAACCGCTCTCCCCCGACAGCGGCACCGGGAACACGTGACGTCACAGAGAACCCACAGAGTGCGCTCCCGACCCATTGACCCCATCAAAACCTGAACCTACGCTGAACGATGCACTTCAGAAAGCGCTTTCTAAATCCCGCAGTCGGCATCTACCGCACAGGGAGCGCCCATGAGTCATCCGAGTCATCACCCTTCGCACCGTCGACCGTTACCCGCTCATCGGCTTCCGTCGCCGATCGTCGCCCTCACCGCACTTCTCGCGTTGATCGTCGGCTTCCTGGTGGCCTCCCCGCCCCGGGCCCACGCGGCTTCCTTCCGGGTCCTGGTCTACTCCGAGGTCACCAACTTCAGGCATGACTCGATTCCCGCCGGAATCGAGGCGATCAAGAAGCTCGGCGCCGAGAACGGATTCGAGGTCGAGGCGACCGACGACTCCGCCGTCTTCAATGACACCGATCTCGCCCGCTTCCAGGCAGTCGTGTTCAACAACACCAACTCCACTCCGGAGAGAGGTGACTTGCTGAACGCCGACGAGCGGGCGGCCCTGCAGAAGTACATCCGTGCGGGAGGCGGCTGGGTCGGTCTGCACGCCGCGTCCGCGAGTGAGCGCGACTGGGACTGGTACGAGGGTCTTGTCGGTGCGATCTTCGACCAGCACCCGGCCGTACAGACCGGCCGGATCAAGGTCCTCGACCACGCGCACCCCTCCACGAAGGGACTTCCGGATCTCTGGGAGCGTACGGAGGAGTGGTACAACTGGCGCACCAATCCGACCTCCAAGGTGCACACCCTCGCGCAGATCAAGGTGCGCGACGGCATCACCGGCCTCGACGAGGGTGTGGACCATCCATGGTCCTGGTGCCAGAACTACGACGGCGGCCGCTCCTGGTTCACCGCGGGCGGGCATGCGTCCTCGGCGTTCCAGGAAGAGGGCTTCGTCCAGCACCTCCTCGGCGGCATCGAGTGGGCCGCGGGTGCGAAGCCGGGCGACTGCACGGCGACGCGGACCGGTTCGTTCCAGCGGACCGCGCTGGCCACCAGCGATCTCGCCGACCCGTTCGAGCTGGCCGTGGCGCCCGACCGGCGGGTGTTCTTCGCCCAGCGCACCGGAAAGCTGAAGGTCATCGACCAGCGGACGATGAAGGTGTCGACCGCGCTGGACTTCGCGTACACACCGGAGATGACCAGTCAGTCCGACGGGCTGCTCGGCCTCGCCCTCGACCCGGGCTTCGCGGACAACAACTGGCTCTATCTCCTGCACTCCGACAAGACCGAGAAGCAACTCGTTCTCTCCCGGTTCACGGTCACCGGCAACACGGTCGACCCGGCCTCGCAGAAGCGGTTGCTGACCATTGGGACCTGGCGGGGCGAGGGGCGGGCCAATTCCCACATGGCCGGTTCGCTCGCCTTCGACAAGGCCGGCAACCTGTACGCGGCGACCGGTGACAACACTGATCCGTTCGCCTCGGACGGCTTCACCCCGATCGACGAGGGCGCGGGCCGCCGCGCCTGGGACGCCCAGGGCACGGCGGGCAATACGAACGATCTGCGCGGCAAGATCCTGCGCATCACACCGAAGGACGACGGTACATACACCGTTCCCGAGGGGAATCTCTTCGCACCCGGTACGGAGAAGACCCGTCCGGAGGTCTACGCGATGGGGATGCGCAATCCCTTCCGGATCACCACCGATCCGCTGAGCGGCGCGCTGCTGGTCGCCGACTACGGTCCGGACGCCAAGGCGGCGGTCGCCGACCGCGGACCCGAGGGCACGGTCGAGTACACCCGCATCACGAAGGCGGGGAACTTCGGCTGGCCGTACTGCATCGGCAACAACACCCCGTTCAACGACTACGACTTCACGACGAAGAAGCCGGGGCCGAAGTTCGACTGCGCGGCGCTCGTCAATGACTCGCCGAACAACACCGGGTTGCGGGAGCTGCCGCCCGCCCAACCCGCCACGGTCTGGTACGCGTACTCCGCGTCCGCCGAATTCCCGGAGCTCGGCACGGGAGGCGGCGGCCCGATGAGCGGTCCCGTGTACGACTACGACCCGGACAACACCTACCGCACCAAGTTCCCGGAGTACTTCGAGGGGAAGTGGATCAACTACGAGCTGACCCGCCGCTGGTTCAAGACGTTCTCCTTCCAGCAGAAGGACCAGACGTTCGACGATCCGCGGTTCGCGCCCGTCAAGGCCGGTGAACTCCAGTCCATCAACGGAATCTTCCAGGACATGCAGTGGAACCAGCCCTTCGACGCGGACTTCGGTCCCGACGGGGCGCTGTACGTCATCGACTTCGGGCTCGGCAGCGGTACGGGCCGCGGCGGCAGCAACGAGGGCGCGGGCATCTACCGGATCGACTACGTCGGTGACGGCCGGCTGCCCGACGCGAAGATCACCGCGAGCCGGGACAACGGACCGGCTCCTCTCACCGTCTCGTTCTCCAGTGCCGGCTCCGGCGTGCCCGGCGGTCAACCGGTCTCGTACGCCTGGGACTTCGACGGGGACGGCACCACGGACTCGACGGACGCCAACCCCTCGTACACGTATCGCACGAAAGGGCTGGTCACCGCGCGGCTCACGGTCACCGGGCCCGGCGGTCTGACGGCGCAGGCCGTGCAGGACATCACCGTCGGCAACTCCCGCCCGGAGGTCACCATCAAACAGCCGCCGAACGGCGGGATGTTCAGCTTCGGCGACACCATTCCCTTCACCGTGAAGGTCAAGGACAAGGAGGACGGGAAGGGCGGGCCGATCGACTGTTCACGGGTGGTCGTGCAGTCGCAGCTCGGTCATGACACACATCTGCACCCGCTCGACAACTACACCGGCTGCACGGGGGAGATCGTCACGGATGCCGGGGACAGCCACGGCCCGGGACAGAACCTCTACTACGGAATCACCGCCCAGTACCAGGACAAGGGCGCACCGGACGCACCCGCGCTCACCGGTTCCACCTCGCTCACCCTGCGCACCGCCTTCCGCGAGGCCGAGCACTTCACGGCGACCGGCGGCACGCACGGCGGTGCGGTGATCGGGAACCGGGCCGATGCCTCCGGCGGGAAGCGGCTGACCGAGATCGAGGACGGTGACTGGATCGCCTTCGATCCGGTGAACCTGAAGAACATCGACTCGGTGACCGTCGGTGCGGCCTCCGGCGGGATCGGCGGGAGCGTCGAATTCCGGGCCGGGTCGCCGACGGGCCCGCTGCTCGGCAAGGTGACCGTGCCGAACACCGGCGACTGGGGCAAGGTGGTCTCTCCGACGACGGCCCTGACGGATCCCGGCGGCAGCTTCAAGCTGTACGCGGTGTTCAGCAACCCGGAGTGGAGCGGCGACAAGGCCGATCTGTTCGCGGTCGACTGGCTGCACTTCAACGGTCCCGGCGTCGAGAAGCGGCCCGGTACGAAGGTCACGGTGCGGGCCGCTCCGGCGACGGGCTCCGCACCGCTCGCCGTGGCACTGAGCAGTGCGGTCGAGCCGGTGGCCGGACGCACGATCGCCTCGTACCACTGGAACTTCGGCGACAACACCACCGGGGACGGTGCGACGGCCACGCACACCTACGGCCGCAAGGGTGAGTACACCGCGCACCTCACGGTCACCGACGACAAGGGCGACACCAGCACCGGCTCTGTACGCATCGACGTGAGTTGAGAAGGGAAGACCCGCATGGACCGCACACGACGCACCTTCCTGGCCACGGCCGTGGGCGCCGCGGCAGCCACAGGGCTCGCCACCGCCACCGCCACCGCCGCCGGGGCCGACCGCCGCCGGCGCATCCCGCCGTCCGGGATCGGCATGCACCTCTACACCATGCGCACGCCGCTGGCGAAGGACTTCAGGGGCACCCTGGAGCGGCTGGCGAAGATCGGCTACGCCACGGTCGGGGTGAGCGGCCGGCACGGTCACAGCGCAGCCGACATCCGGCGGATGCTCGACGAAACGAGGCTGCGGGCCGTCCTCGAACACGTCGGCTACGACATCGTGAGAGGGGCCGGGCTTCCGCAGGCCCTGGAGGACATCCACACGCTGGGCGGCAAATGGATCGTCGTACCCAGTCTGCCGGGTTCGCTGCACAGTCCGGCCGGATACCGGGAAGTGGCCCGGGAGTTCAACCGGGTGGGTCTCGCCGCCCGCGAGTCCGGACTGAAGCTGCTCTACCACAATCACGGCCTGGACCATCAAGTGGTGGACGGGGTCAGCCTGTACGACATCCTGCTCGCCGAGACCGACCCGGAACTGGTCGGTTTCGAACTGGATCTGTACTGGGCGGCCAACGGCGGCGCCTCGGCGCCGGGCGAGCTCTTCGTACGCCATCCGCGGCGCTTCCCCGCGCTCCATGTGAAGGACATGGCGGCGAACGGGGACTTCGCGGATGTCGGTTCGGGGGTACTGGACTTCCCGGCGATGTTCGACACGGCGCGGCGGGGCGGTGTGAAGCAGTGGCTGGTGGAGCACGACTCACCCGCTGATCCGTTCGCCTCCGCGCTGGCGAGCTATACGTATCTGTCCCAGCTGCGGTACTGACCGGGCGGGTGCGTGGAGCGGCCCCGGGTTGCGTGAACCGCAGCCCGGGGCCGTTGCGTTCCCAGCGGCCGGCGACACCTTCAGTCGTGCGCCGACGCCGCCCCCAGCAGGTCGCGGATACGGGCGGCCGCCTCCCGGAACTCCGGGCGGCCGAGCGTCTCGCCGTACTCCCGTTCCGCGCCCAGCCCCACCTCGATGATCTCGGAGACCGTGCCGGGGCGCGGGCTCATCACCACCACCCGGTCGGCCAGATAGACGGCCTCCGAGATGGAGTGGGTGACCAGCAGGACGGTGTTGCGGGTCTCCCGCCAGATGCGGTTCAGCTCCATGTTCATCTGCTCGCGGGTGAGGGCGTCGAGCGCGCCGAACGGCTCGTCCATCAACAGCACCGGCGGTTCGTGCAGCAGCGCCCGGCACAGCGCCACACGCTGTTGCATTCCGCCGGACAGTTCGTGCGGATACGCCTCCTCGAAGCCGCCCAGTCCCGTCATCCGGATCAGTTCGTCGGCCCGGCCGCGCGCCTGCGCGGGAGGCATCTTCCGGATCTCGGCCTGGAGCAGGATGTTGCGGCGCGCCGAGCGCCACTCCAGGAGGGCGGCGCGCTGGAACACGTAACCGATGTCGTGGCGCACCCCGTTGACCTGCTCGCCACCGAGCCGGACCTCGCCCGCGGACGGCTTCAGCAGTCCCGCGACCAGTTTGAGCAGGGTCGACTTGCCGCATCCGGACGGTCCGACGATGGCCACGAACTCACCGGGAGCCACATCGAGCGACACCTCGCGCAACGCGGTGACATCGCGCTTCTTGCTGCGGAACCGGACCGCCACGTCCGACAGTTCGACCGCTGCTGCCGCCGTGGCGGCGGGGACCGGCGCCCCGGTCCGCGTCGTGTCCTGCTTCGGCATGGTCATCCCTTCAGTGCCGTCTTCTCGTCCCAGTACTCGGCGACGGCCTTCGGCTTGCTCACCATGCCGGCCTCGGCGAAGACGTCGATGGTCTGCTGCCAGTCGGCCTCGTCGTTCACGCCGGGCGCTTTGCCCTGGGTCGAGGTGGTGTGCAGCAGGGTGAGGGTCGTCTTGAACTGCTCGGCCAGGACCGTGGCCGGCGGCAGTTGCTCCGAGGCTCCGTCCATCGCCGCGACCGCCGGTCCGGGGGCCTTCTCGGCGGCCGCCCACGACTCGCTGACCGCCCGCACCATGCGTTCGGCGAGTTCGGACTTCGAGGAGAGGATCTGCTGGCCGGCGAGCAGACCGTTGGAGTAGAAGTTCAGCCCGTTCTCGGAGAAGCGCAGGTACGAGACGGGCTTCTTCGCCTTGTCCTGCATGGTGGGGCCCTGGTCGCTGGCGTAGCCGAGCAGTCCGTCGGTCTTCCCGGAGATCACCGCGGCGATCTTGCCCGCCGGGTCGGTGTTCTGCACCTTGACGTCCGAATCGGCCAGGCCGTTCTTCTTCAGGAAGATCGGGAAGGTCTTGGAGAGCGCGTCCCCCGCGGTCCCCGCGATGGTCTTGCCCTTGAGGTCGGCGGGCGATCGGATGCCCGCGGCGTCGAAGGACTGCACCGACGCCGGGGTGGTCTGGAGGAAGACTCCGAGGCTTTTCACCTGAACGCCCTGGTCGACACCGGCAAGCAGCGCCGGGGTGTCGGCCCAGCCGAAGTCGGTCTGGCCCGCCGCGGTGGCCTGCACCGTCTTCTGCGAGCCCTGGCCCGCCTGGATCTTCAGGTCGATGCCGTGCTTCTCGAAGATCTTCTGCTGCTTGCCGTAGTAGAACGGCGCGTGTTCGCCGTACGGATACCAGTTGAGGGTCAGCGTGACCTTGTCCAGCTTCTTGCCCGAGTCGCTCGTGGTGGTCGACGGGTCATTGCCACCGCAGGCCGTGGCCACCAGGACGAGAGGTACGACACCGATCAGGAGTCTGCGCGCATACATGGGCTGGGCCTTCCCGCGACGAAGTAAAAAGGAGTCGGTCGGACGGAATCAGTACGTGGTGGTGGCGGAGGTGTCCCGGCGGCTGGCGTGCCACGGGAGCAGCATAATTTCCGCGATCTCGACGGCGACGAAGAGGACGACGCCGATGAGTGACATGACGAGCAGCCCGGCGAAGAGCATCGGGGTGTCGAGGTTGCCGTTGGCCTGGAGGATCACATAGCCCAGGCCCTCGTTGGCGCCGACGAACTCGCCGACGACCGCGCCGGTCACCGCGAGGGTGACGGCGACCTTGAGTCCCGAGAAGAGATGCGGGAGCGAGGCCGGGAAGCGGATCTTGAGAAAGGTCTGCCAGGGCTTGGCGCCCATCGTCGCCGAGAGCTGGAGCATCTCCGGGTCGACCGCCTTGAGGCCCGTGACCATGGAGATCACCACGGGGAAGAAGGCGATGAGCACGGCGATGAGGATCTTCGGTCCGATTCCGAAGCCGAGCCAGACGACGAACAGCGGCGCGATCGCGATCTTCGGTACGACCTGGGCGAACAGCAGGATCGGATAGAGCGTGCGCTCGACGGTCGAGGAGTACACCATGACGACCGCCGCGAGGACACCGACGGCCACGGCGATCAGGAAGCCGAGCAGCGTCTCGTACGTGGTCACCCAGGTGTGCTGCCAGAGATAGCCCGCCTTGCCGGTGAGGACATCGAGGGTCGCCCCGGGCGACGGTACGAGGTAGGGCTTCACCAGCTCCGCCGCCGAGATCACCCACCAGACGGCGAAACAGGCCAGCAGCAGGGCAAGGGGCCGCCAGCTCTGCTCGGCCGCCCGTGCGAACCGCTCCCCCGCCGAGGGCCCGGCCCGCCGGACGACTCCCGCCGCTTCGGGTGGGCTTTTGGCCAACACACTCTGACTCACTGTGAACTCCCTGCACTTCTGGGGCAGTTGTGGAGACCTGTACGATCCTGCGATGACGAGAAGGCCCTTTCAGAAGACGCTTTCAGAAAGCGCTTTCTGATAAGGTTTTGGCCACGCTAATGACTGCCTGCACGCACGGTCAATAGGTCGTCGACAAGTTTCGCGCCTTCCACCACCGCGCCCTTGGGGGTCGACTTGAGTGAATGGGGAACACCGCACCACCCGGAACCGCACCACCGCGGACCGCGCCACGCCCCTCGCGCGGCGGCGCATGTGACGCTCGACGCCGTGGCCCGGGAGGCCGGCGTCTCCCCCGCCACCGCCTCGCGCGCTCTCAATGGCACGGCCAGGGTGCGCGACGATCTGCGCGAGCGGGTACGGGCGGCGGCGGACCGGCTCGGCTACATCCCCAACGCGCACGCACAGGCACTCGCGAACGCCACCAACAACCGTACGGTGGGCGTGATCTGCCATGACGTCAGCGACCCCTACTTCGCCGCCGTTTCCAGTGGTGTGATGCGGGCCGCCGCCGAACAGGATCTGCTGGTGATGCTGGCCTCCACGTTCCGGGAGCCCGCCCGGGAGATCGCCTACGTCTCGATGCTGCGGGCCCAGCGCGCCCGGGCGATCCTGCTCATCGGCTCCGGGTTCCAGGACCGGGCGTGGGAGCGGGCCATGGATGCCGAACTGGCGCCGTACGTACGGGGCGGCGGGCGGGTCGCGGTCGTCAGCCGGCACCGCAGCCTGCGGGTGGACACCGTACAGCCGGAGAACCGGGCGGGGGCGGCCGCGCTCGCCCGGACGCTGGTGCGGCTCGGGCACCGGACGTTCGCGGTGCTCACCGGGCCGCCCGCGCTGACCACGGTCTCCGACCGGCTCGCGGGCTTCCGGGAAGGGCTCGCGGAGGCGGGGATCGGACTCGACCTGGTCGTGGAGGGCGCGTTCACCCGCGACGGCGGGTACGCGGCGGCCCGCCGGCTGCTGGCCCGCGGCCGGCCGCGGCCGACCTGTGTGTTCGCGGTCACCGATGTGATGGCGGTCGGTGCGCTCGCCGCGCTGCGGCAGGAGGGGCTGCGGGTGCCGGAGGACATCTCGCTCGCGGGCTTCGACGACATCCCGCTGGTACGGGAGTTGTCACCGGCGCTCACCACGGTGGCACTGCCACTGACCTCGATGGGCGAGGACGTGATCGCGCTGGCGCTGCGGGAGCGGTCCGCGGGGCAGCGAGCCCGGGTCGTGCGGGTGGCGGGCGAGGTAGTGGTCCGGGCGAGCACGGGAACGCCGCCGGTCGGATGACCGGCGGCGTCCGGGGCTGGGGCCGAGGGGCCCTGGGGAGCTGCCCTACGGGTGGACGAGCACCTGGGACAGTGCCACGCGTCCCGTGCCCGAGGTCACGATCTTCACCGTGCGGGTCCGGCTGTCCAGGTTCAGGACGGTCGGGCGCAGTGCCTTCCCGCTGATGTGGACCGTCGCGTCGTCCGTGACGACATCGAAGTCGGCCGTGGTGGTGGCGGAGTTGTTCCAGATCTCGATCTGGCGGATGTGCTGTTCGCCGCCCAGGTCGACCTGCCACCAGGCGCCCGCCTCGGACAGCGTGCGGGTGTCGGTGTTGGTGTCGGCGTCCAGGGCGAGCGCCGCGGCCGCCGTGCCCTCGGTGGAGGACTGGGTGGCCGTGCCGGTGCGGGCCAGGTCGGTCCGCAGCTGCTCGACCGGGCCACCGTGGGCGCCTGCCCGGGCGGCGACGGCGAGGGCCTTGGCCGGCAGCCGGTCCAGGCCGGTGAGGTTGTCCGTCATGACCGAGCCCGTGCCGCCGAGGGCGGGCGCGGCGGTGTCGGTCCAGTTGCCCCGGGCGGTGTTCTGGATACCGTAATCCGCCCAGTTGGAGACCCACTTGTAGCCGATGCGGGTGATGACGTTGTGCTCGACGACGATGTGCGAGGACTGCTCGTCGAGGTAGATGCCATTGCCGTCGCGCTCGGTGTTGCCGAAGGCGGAGCGGTTGATGTAGTTGCCGGAGACGACCGTGCCCGGCTGTGCGCCCTGGGTGTAGATCGCGCCGCCGTCGTGCTGCTGTTGTGCGACTTCCATGACGTTGGTGATGCGGTTGCCGGTCACCTTGTTGTCGCGCAGGACGGACTTGTGGGCCTCGGGCTGGTTCCAGCCCCAGCCGACCGAGATCCCGGAGTACGGAAGGTGGTCGAGGCTGTTGTGGTCGATGCTCAGCTCGGCTTCGTAACCGGCCCAGATGCCCACCGCGTCGGTGTATTCGACGCCGGTGCGGGTGAGGGTGTTGTACGCGATGGTGTTCCGCTCCCCCGCGAGCGCCGCGCCGGGCATCGGTTCGGTGTCTCCGACGTACACGCCGCCCGAGGACAGGTCGGTGAAGGTGGAGTGGGTCAGGGAGCTGTCCTTGGTGCCCGCTTCGAGGATCGCGCCCGCCCCGCCGAGCCGGCTGAACCGGGCGTTGTCGATGCTGATGTGCTGTCCGCCGCGGACGGTGACCGCGGCGGACGGCTTGGTGTAGTAGCGGCCCGCGTGGTCGACGGGGCCGGTGGCTCCGGTCAGGGTGAGACCGGCCTGCATGCCCGCGTAGCCCTCGTCGGTGCCGGGCCGGCGGTACGCCGCGTACGCGAAGCCGATCCCGCTGACGGTGACGTCGTGGGCACCGTCGACGACGAGCAGCTGTTCGGTGTGCGGGGTGATGGCCCGCGCGTGGCGCATGTTCTCGCCCTTGCGCGGCAGGTAGGTGACGGAGCGGCCCTTCGAGTTCCACACGAACTCGCCCGGCTGGTCCAGGAGTTCGGGGGCGTTCTCGAAGTAGGCGACGCCGCTGTAGCGGGTGGAGTCGACGGTGGTCGTGTCCCAGGCGGGCCCGGTGCGGTCGGTACCGCTCGCCGAGTTCGTCCAGCAGGGCTGGGCGAACGTCATGATGTCGCCGTTGACGCCCGCGATCCGGCAATGGTAGTTGCGCCAGCGGACCCGGATGACGGCTTCGGCGTCGGTGGGGCGCTGCCACCGGGCGATCCCGGTGGCGGTGGCGCCGGTCATGCCGGTCTTCGTGGCGTCGCAGGTGCTCGCCGCGCAGGCCTCGCCGCGGGCGCGGGTCGCGCGCCTGCCGTCGATGAAGAGCTGGCGGGGGGTGACGCCGGACGGGACGTCGGCGGTCCAGGTGCCGTCGGTGTTCTGCCGCCAGCCGGTGATGTCCCGTCCGCCGGAGAGGACGGGGCGGGCGCCGGGGGCCGCGGTCCAGGTGACCGTGCGGCCGTCCTTCCCGGAGTCCGCGGCGCCGAGCTTCAGGGGCTCGTCGCGCTGGTACGTACCGTTCTTCAGGAGCACGCGGACGTCTCGCCCGGTCTCGGTGCGGGCCTGGTCCCGGGCGCCTTCCAGGGTGCAGGGGCGGGCGACCGTACAGGAGGTGCCGTCGCCGTCCGGGGCCGCGTACAGGGTGCGGACGCCGGGCGCGGCCTGGGCGCTCGGGGCGGCGAGAAGCGCGGCCAGGAAGCCGGCGGTGGCGGCAGCGGCGGTTCCTCGTACGACGTTCAGGGTTCGGCGGTTCATGCGGAGGCCTTCCAGTCGGGGTGGCCGGGCATGGGCGGGTTCACGGCTCCGAAGAGCCAGTCGCGCAGGAACGGGTCGAGGGACGGGTCGCCGGTGACGTCGACGGTGTGCCGGATGAAGGCCTCGCTGGTGTACGTGGAGTCCTTGAAGCGCTTCACCCACTCACGCATGACCCGGTCGAACTGCCGCTGACCGATCTGAAGGCTGAGGGCGTACAGGACGAGTGCTCCACCGTCATAGATATTGGTGCCGCCGAGCGCCTTCGGGAGTCCGGGCGGGCCGTCGGTGGCGCGGACGGCGTCGAGCTTCTCGTAAGTGGCCTTCATCTTGTCCTCGAAGACCGACCAGCCGCGCTCCTCGCCGTACAGGCCGGCGTAGTACACGGCGGGGCCCTCGTTGAGCCAGGCCTGCTGCCAGTCGTTCGGGGTGACGGAGTCACCGAACCACTGGTGGACGAGCTCGTGGACCATGGTGGTCTCGTAGCCGGGCTGGCCGTTGGCGTTGAGCTTGAACCAGTTGGTGGAGAACAGGGAGAGGGTCTGGTTCTCCAGGGCGTCGGTGTAGCCGTCGTAGATGTGGACACCGTAGACGGAGAATGGGTAGCGGCCGAACTTCGCCTCCAGCCAGGCCAGATGGTCCGCGGTACGGGCGACGATCGGACCGTACTTGTCCTCCTGGCCCTGCGGGACGATGTGCCGCAGCGGCAGTCCGCGGTGGCTGGTGCCGTACAGATAGGTGCCCTTGACGACGGCGATGCCGATGAGTTCGGTCGCCATGCGCTCGCGCAGCGCGAAGTGCCAGACGGTGGAGCCGTCGGCGCGCGGGGTCTTGTGGAGCAGTTCGCCGTTGGCGGCGGCGACATAGCCCTGCGGTGCGCTGATGTGGAAGGTCCACGTCGCCTTGTCGGACGGGGTGTCGTTGCAGGGCAGGAAGGTGTCGGCGCGGGAGGACTGGGCGGCGGAGGCGAAGCCGCCGTCGGTGCCGAACTTCCAGCCGGTCAGACCGAGTCGGGGCGCCTTGCCGTTGCCCCGGTAGCGCACCTCGACGGCGAATGCCTGCCCGTTGTGGAGCGGACGGGCGGGGGTGATGGTGAACTCCTGGCCGCTCTTGCCGGGCGAGAGCTCCCAGCCGGCGGGGCGGCCGGCGACGCTGACGGAGTCGATGGTGTGGCCGTCGGTGTCCAGGTTGAAGGCGGAGAGGTCCTGGGTGGCCTTGGCGTTGATCTTCACGAGGGCGGTGAAGTCGTAGGTCACCGGGGTGAAATCGAAGGTGAGGTCGTAGTGGACGACCTGGTAGCCGCCGTTGCCGAGGGTCGGGAAGAGCGGGTCGCCGACGCCGTCGGAGCCGGGCTTCGGGTCGAAGCCGTGCGGCTGCGCGATGGCGGGCGAGCCGAGTGCGGGTACGGCGACAGCTGCGGCGACCGCCGCGCCGCCGAGTCTGAGGGCCGAGCGTCGCGTCGTCACTTCTTCCCCTTCTGGAAGGCGTCCTCGAACTCGCCGCGGGCCTGCTCGCCGCCCTTGGCCAGGTAGTCCTTGACGAGTTGGTCGTAGGCGGACATGGGCTTACGGCCCGCGATGATGTCCTTGAGCGCGTCCTGCTTGAACGTGTAGAGGCTGCCGGATCCCTTCGAGTCCCAGGTGGGCGAGGAGTACTGCAGCGTCGGGTCCTGCTCCATGATCGGAATCATCTTGGTGAAGGCGTCGTGGACGTGGCGGACGCCCTGTTCCGAGTCGGCGCTGAAGACGGCGGGGACGGCGGAGGCCATGAACTTCCACGGCACGGTGACGTCCTGGGTGCCCTGCTTGGTGAGGGCCGGGTTGCCCTTGGCGTCCCGGGTGAAGTCCGTGCCTTCGGCGCCGTAGTTGATGAGCGTGTACTCCTGGCTGCCGAACGGGGAGGCGGCGAAGTCGGCGAGTGCCAGGATCTCCTTGACCCGGTCGCCGGACGCCTTCTTCACATGGGTGTTCTCCAGCTTGACGTTGTCCATCCAGGCGATGGCGTCCTTGCCGAACGGGACGAAGGGGCGCGGGTCGTACTTCTTGTCGATCGCCTGCATGGAGGCGATGTAGCCGACGCCGGGTGCCAGGTAGGTGGGCATGCCGTCGTAGACGTAGGCGCCCTTGCCGTTCTTGAACATGTCCGTGTACTGGGCCTTCTGCGCCCCGGACATCTGAAGCGTGCCCGGATAGAAACAGCCCGCCTTGTACAGCAGCCGGGCCGTCTCCACTGCCTTGCGGTACTCCGGGGTCTCCAGGTCGGTGGTGAACTTGCCCGTCTTGGCGTCGATCCGCCAGTAGTAGGGCGCGCCCGCGGACATCGCAAGCATGGTGGTGGCGCCCGCGATGATCGCGTACTGGTCCTTCTTGGGCCGGGTGAGCTCCTTGCAGACCTCGACGAACCTGTCGAGGTCTGTGATCTGGTCGAGGCTGGTGACACCGACTTCTTCGAACAGGTCGTGGCGGTAGAAGCCGGCGCCGCCGGTACCGGTGCGGGCGATCGGGATGCCGTACAGCTTTCCGCCGAAAATGGCGGCCTGCCAGGCGCCCTGCGGGATCGCGGCCAGGTTCGGGTAGTCCTTGGCCTTGTCCCCCGCGAGATACGGAGTCAGGTCGGCGCACTTGGCCTGGAGGAAGGCCGCCTTGTTGTCGACGCCCCCGACCTCGGGATACATGAAGAGATCGGGCAGGCTGTCGCTCGCGACCATGGTGGAGAACTTGGTGCCGTAGTCGTCTGCGGGGACGGCGGTGATGTTCACCTGGCCGCCGAGGAGCTTCTCGATCTCCTGCCAGGCTGCGTTCTTCCCGCGGGCGGGCGGCGGCGGGGAGAAGGTCTCCATCGTCGCGCTGATCGGCTTGGCACCCTTGAGCGGCGTGCCCTTCGTGGCCCGCAGCGGCTTGGCCGGGTAGCTGAAGTAGCCCTGCGGAACACCGGCGGCGGTGCCCGCCAGGTCGGGCTTGAGACCGATGTTGCGGACCGCGGTGTCCGGGAGCAGCGAGGCGCTCTTCGCCTCCGCCTTCGCGGTCGTGCCGCCGTCGCCGCAAGCGGCGAGCAGCGGGGCGGCGGCCAGTCCCAGACCGACGCCCGCACCCATGCGGAACAGTGCTCTGCGGTTGATGGGGGTGGAGCTCGACACCTGAATCTCCTTGAGAGAGGGGAAGGAAGGAGTGGGGGGTGGCTGCGCTCAGCCCTTGACGGCGCCTGTGAGTACGCCCTTGGTGAAGTAGCGCTGGAGGAACGGGTAGACACAGAGGATCGGCACGACGGCGATCACAAGAACCGCCATCTGGACGGCCTGCTGCGGGGCGAGGACCTCGCCGGCCGAGGCGGCGTTCAGGCTCTGGCCCTGCAGGACGTAGGTGCGCAGCACCATCGGCAGCGGCCACTTGTCGGAGTCGTTGAGGTACAGGAGCGAGTTGAAGAAGGCGTTCCAGTACGTCACCGCATAGAAGAGGCTGATCACTGCGAGGACGGCCTTGGACAGCGGCAGGACGATCCGTACCAGGATGCGGAAGTCACCGGCGCCGTCGACCTTCGCGGCGTCGTACAGCTCCTCCGGCAGGTTCATGAAGAAGGACCGCAGGACGACGAGGTTGAAGGCGCTGACCAGGGTGGGCATGACGAGCGCCGCGTAGGTGTCGTACAGGCCGAGTCCCTTGACCAGCAGGAAGTTCGGGATGATGCCCGCGTTGAAGAGCATCGTGAACAGGGCCGTCATCAGGATGAAGCGGGAGCCCGTGACATCGCGGCGGGAGAGTCCGTACGCCATGCCGACGGTGACGAGCAGGCTGGCGAGGGTGCCGAATACGGTGATGCCGACGGAGACGATCAGCGCCCGGGTGACGACTCCGCCGGTGAAGATGGTGCGGTAGGCGTCCAGGGTGGGGTGGTCCGGCCACAGGACGAGGCCGGAGCTCTTGATGATGTCGGTCTGCGAGGCGAAGCTCGTACCGATGACGCCGGCCAGCGGGTAGGCGACGGCGAGGACGACCACGACGATGGCGATCGCCTTGGCGGTCTGCCCGATGCGGGTCGGCCGCTCCATCCACGGGGGCCGGCCGTCGGACTTCCGGGCAGGGGCGGGGCGGGGCGCCGGTGCGGTGGATTCGCTTGTGGCGCGCGTTTTCTCAGCGGTCAGCACCGCGGTACACCCCTTCGTGGCCGAGTCGGTGGGCGAACTTGTTGGCGCCCAGGACGAGTGCGGTGCCGATGACCGCCTTGACGAGTCCGACGGCGGCGGCGACGCCCCAGTCGTTGTCCTTGATGCCGTGGTAGTAGACGTAGGTGTCGAGGACCTCACCGGCGTCCGGGCCGACCGCGTCGCGCTGGAGCAGGATCTGCTCGAAGCCGACGGAGAGGATCTGCCCGAGGTTGAGGATCAGCAGCAGGATGAGTACCGGGGCGATGCCGGGCAGGGTCACGTGCCAGAAGCGGCGCCGGGGGCCCGCGCCGTCGATCGCGGCGGCCTCGTACTGCTGCTTGTCGATGTTCAGCAGCGCGGCAAGGATGATGATCGTGCCCCAGCCGGCGTCCTTCCAGGCCACCTGGAGGGTCAGCAGCCAGGGGAAGGCGTTGGGGTCGCTCATCATGTCGTATCGCGGCAGCCCCAGGCCGCCGAGTACGTCGGGCAGGAGACCCGCACCGCCCAGGATCTGCTGGAAGATCGAGACGATGATGACCCAGCCGATGAAGTGCGGCAGATAGACGACGCTCTGCACGAAGCGCCTGATGCGGTCGCTGGCGATGCTGTTGAGCAGCAGGGCCAGGGCGACCGGGATCGGGAAGAAGAACACCAGCTGGACGAGGGCGATCTCCAGGGTGTTGAACGTCGCGGACCAGAAGGCCGGCTCACCGAACGCCGCGGAGAAGTTGGCGAACCCCACCCAGACGCTGTGCATGTAGCCGAGGTACGGCTGGTAGTCCTGGAACGCCACCACGTACCCGAGCAGCGGTACGTAGTGGAAAACGACAAAATACAGCAGGCCGGGCAGGGTGAGCAGCAGCATCACCCGGTCCCGCTTGATCCGCTGCCGGAGCGTCAGCCGGTGCTGGGCGACGAGGGTCTGGGCAGCGGGCGGGGAGGGTGCTTCAGCCTTCTGCCGCCGCTTCTCCCGCGGCAACGGGGGTGCTGTTTCAGCCATGGTGCGTCCTGTTCGGCTGGGTGGCGCATGGTGAGCCTTCTGGAGCCGCAAGTTAGTAAGCGGTTAACCCAAGCGTCAAGAGATCCGGGCAAATGTCGTTGAGACGCGATGTCCTCACCATCAAAACCAGCCCAACGAATCAACAAAAATACGCGCCAAATGGACAGTTGGGGCGGCCGCGAGCTTGACGGTCGGCCATCGCGCTCCTTAGCGTGCCGGTCATTCCATAGAACGCGATTACTATCCGGAGGCAGGGTGCGAACCACCGAAGAGGCACCGGCTCATTCCGGTAGCGATGCTGCGGCACCGCCCCCGCGACGGCCGCGCACGGTCCTGGCCATGAGCCCCGGACTGCTCGACGACGTCTTTCCGCCACCGGTGCGGGCTCGTCTCGAGGAGACCGCCGACCTCCTCAACCCGTCCGTGATCAGCGAGTTCGACTCCCCGGACGCCGCCGCGGCGCTGGGTTCCGCCGAGGTCCTGCTCACCGGCTGGGGCTGCCCGCCCGTCGACGTCGCGCTGCTGGACCGGGCACCCGCGCTGCGCGCCGTGATCCATGCAGCCGGCACGGTGAAGACGTTTCTGTCCCCGGCCGCGTTCGACCGCGGGATCGTCGTCTCCTCGGCCGCCGCCGCCAATGCCGTACCGGTCGCCGAGTTCACCCTGGCGGCGATCATCATGGGCGCCAAGCGGGTCTTTCCGCTGGCCGGGCTCTTCCGCACCCGGCGCACCCACCGCACCGGCGCCGACCTCGACCGCCAGCACTGGCTCGGCACGCACGGCCTGACCATCGGCGTCGTCGGGGCGTCCCGGATCGGCCGCCGGGTCATCGAACTGCTCCGGGTCCTCGACGCCGAGGTGCTGCTGTACGACCCGTACGTCGGCGCGGCCGAGGCGGAGCTGCTCGGTGTCACCCCGACCGACCTGGACACCCTGGTGGCGACCAGCGATGTGGTGACCGTCCACGCCCCCGACACACCGGAGACCCGTGGAATCATCGACGCCCGGCGGATCGGCCTGATGCGCCCCGGCACCCTCCTCGTCAACACGGCCCGGGGCCCCCTGGTGGACACCGAGGCGCTTACCGGCCACCTGGTCAGCGGGCGGCTGGACGCCGTCCTCGACGTGACCTCGCCGGAGCCGCTGCCGGACGGTCACCCCCTGTGGGACCTGCCGAACGTCTTCCTCACCCCGCATCTCGCGGGCGCCCAGGGCAACGAGGTGGGACGGCTCGGGGCGCTCGCAGTGGATGAGCTGACGCGGTATGCGCGGGGCGCGCCGTTCGACCACCCGGTGCACCGGGCCGACCTGGGGAGGATCGCATGAGCCCCTTCCCGGCGCAGGCCGGTGCCATGACCGGCAATGTCCGCCCGGAAGGAGCGTCGTCCAGTGCGTGCGATCGCAAGGCGGCCGGAAGCTTTTGTAGCGGAGCTACCAGGGCTTTTGGCCAACGCCGCGAGCGTGCGTGATGGGCGGCGCGACGGGGCAGAGCTTGCCGGGAGGGGCACTAGGCTCGGCGTCACACAACAGTCACCAGGGGGTGAGCCGGATGCGCCGGCAGAGCACAGCCGCGGACGGACAACGGCGCGCGACGGTCACCGATGTCGCGCGGCGCGCGGGCGTCTCGACGGCCACGGTCTCCCGCGTACTGAACCGCAACTACCCGGTCGCCGAAGCGACTCGGGAGCGGGTCGAGAGCGCGATGCGCGAGCTCGGCTATGTCGTCAACGCCCACGCCCGTGCGCTGGCCGGGGTGTCCAACCGCACCGTCGGCATCATCGTCAACGAGGTCATCGACCCGTTCTACGCGTACATCGCGCGCGGCGTGGAGCGGGAGGCGGCGCTCAGCGGCCGGCTGTGCCTGGTCTGCTGCACCCAGGGCGACCCGCAGCGCGAGCTGGCGTTCATCGATCTGATGCATGAGCGCAGGGCGGACGCGGTGGTCGTGGTCGGCGGTTCCCTCGCGGACCGCGGCTACACCACCGAGCTGGCCCGCCGGGCGCGAGAGCTGGACGCGGGCGGATCGAAGCTGGTGCTGTGCGGCAGGTCGCCGCTGGGCGAGCAGGCCCCGACCGTCGCGGTCGAGTACGACAACGAGGGCGGCGCCTTCGCCATCACCGACCACCTGCTGATGCAGGGGCACGAGCGGATCCTCTATCTCGGCGGCCCGCCCAGGCTGTCCACCACCCGCGACCGGCTGGCCGGGCACCAGCGGGCCCTGCGGCTGCGCGGCATCGCCCCGGACCCCGAGCTGGTCCAGCCCGGCGCCTTCAGCCGTAACTTCGGGTACCGGCGGATGGCCGAACTGCTGCGGGACGGGCCGGACTTCACCGCGGTCTTCGCCGCCAACGACATGGTGGCTGCGGGCGCCGCGCAGGCCCTGGAGGAGGCCGGGGTCCGGGTGCCGAAGGACGTGTCCCTGGTGGGGTACGACGACATCCCGGTGGCCCAGGAGCTGCGGCCGCGGCTGACCACCGTCCACATTCCGCTGGAGGAGATGGGGCGCCAGGCGGTACGGCTCGCCGTGACCGGCGACGACGAGGACGACTGGCGCGAGCCGACGACAGGTGCGCTGCGGCTCGGCACGCACATCGTGGTACGCGATTCCGTTGCACCACGGCCGGGACGCCCCGCCCGCATGTGACCGGTTGCTTCCCGCCTGTCCGCAGTTGGCCATAGAAAATCACAGTAACTTCCCGACTCCTCTTGCGGGTCGATAGCAACCGCTTACATGCTGACGCCGAGCAGCACCGTTCCGCACGCTTCGCCCCTCACTCGTTTCTGCAGGGAGAGTTCCGCATGCGTATGCCCATCGACTCCGCAGACTCCGCCGGCTCCTCCACCACCCGCTCCGCCAACGCCTCCCCCGTCGGCAGGCGTTCCGTTCTCGCCGCCGCGGCCGGAGCCGGAGCGGCGCTCGCCCTCGGCGCCGGTACCGGCCCGGCCCGGGCCGCGACGGCCGGTGTCGCCGCCTCGCCGGGTGCCCGCCCGGTCGAGGTGACCCTGACGGCCCGGCCCGCCGCCGAGGCCGAGCGGCTGCGGCTCGGACAGGCCCTGCGCGGCTCGGAGTTCCAGCCCACCGGCCTGTACGTTCCGGCGGGCGCCCCGCTCTCCCTCACCGTCCAGCCGTACGACGACCTGCTGCCCACCCTCTGGATCGGTGCCTGGGACTACTACGGCGAGGTCACCGAGCCCCGCAGCTATCCGCTGACCGCGGGTGCGAACACGGTGACGGACCCGCACGGCGGCCCGGTCTACCTCACCCTGACGGGCCGCGGTGAGCGCGCGGGTGTGCTGGTCCGCTCCGGCGCCGTCCCCATGCCGGTCTTCGCGCTCGGTCGCACCACGGAGGCCGACTACCAGCGGCAGCTGGACACGCTCACCGCATCGCCGTACGTCGAACTCCACGCACCGCACACGATCATGACGCTCACTCGCGACGGCGCGCTGCTCCACCGCAGTGAGGACCATGCGGCGCTGCTCGGGCTGGTCGAGACGATCATCGACTCGCACGCCCGGATCAGCGGTCTGGACGGTTCGAAGCCGGTGCACCGGCGCAAGGCGGGCCCGTACCACTTCACCGAGGTCAGCAAGGTCCCGGCCGGTGTCGGCGCCTACGCCACACACGGCTACAACGGCTTCCCGCGGGCCTATCTCGACCGGGCCACGACGGTGGAGGGGCTGCGGACCCGCGGCTGGGGGCTCTACCACGAACTCGGCCATCTGCACCAGCAGTTCGCCTACAAGCCGGGCGGACTGACCGAGGTCACGGTCAACATCTACTCGCTGGCCGCGCAGCGCACCCTGAACCAGCCGTCCAACCTCCTCACGGTCGATCCGAAGACGGGGCTCACCTACTTCCAGTCCGCGCAGCGCAAGTTCGGCACGGCCGGGCTGACGTACGAGAAGTCCTTCGGTGCGTACGAGAAACTCGTCCCCCTGCGCCAGTTGGAGCTGGCCTTCGGCGACGACTTCTGGCCCCGGCTGCACAAGCTGGTCCGCGAGGAGAACCCGCAGTCCCAGTACACGGAGAACGACAAGCGCTACCGGGCCCTCGCCACGTACTCCAGCCGTGTCGCGGGCTACGACCTCACGGACTTCTTCGTGAACACCTGGGCGTTCCCGATCGATGCCACCGGCAAGGCCGAGCTGGCCGCGCTGAACCTGCCGAAGCCGCCCGTCGATCCGTCCGCGCTGGCCGACTGACCGCAACGAAAGGGAGTTCACCGTGAACCTCAGCAGAAGAACCCTCCTCGCGGCGAGCAGCGCCACCGCCGTCACGGCCGCGACGACGCTCCTGACATCGGCCGGCGCCGCGCAGGCCCGTCCGGTCGCGGCCGCATCGGCCGAAGCCGCGGCCACCGCCGACTTCGGCACTCTGCTCCAGCGGGCCGAAACGCTGCTCACCGGCGGCGGGTTCGACCCCGCCGACACCGACTTCACGGCCGCTGTCGCGGCACTGGACGCCACGGCCAAGGGCCTGTGGGACACCCTCGACCGCAGCGCCGGACGCACGGCGCTCTGGTCCGACCTCTCGCCCCTCACCGACCCGGGCAACTTCGGCCAGAGCTATACGCGGCTGCGCACCCTCGCGACCGCCTGGGCCACCGAGGGCACCTCCCTCACCGGGAGCACACAGGTGGCGGACGCCCTCGTCGCCGCGCTGCGCTTCAGCCACGACACCGCGTACAACCCGGCCAAGCGCGAGACGGGCAACTGGTGGTTCTGGGAGATCGGTGCTCCGCGTGCGCTGATGGACTGCGCCGTCATCCTGCGCGACCGGCTTCCCGCAGCCGATCTGACGGACTATCTCGCGGTCGTCGACCGGTTCTGCCCGAACGCGGACCGTCGTACCAACTCCCCCACGCTGTCCGAGACCGGCGCGAACCGCACCGACAAGGCCGTCATCGTGGCGCTGCGCGGGCTGCTGGGGCGGGACGCCGCCAAGCTGGTCTCGGCCCGTGACGCACTCTCCGACGTACGCGACTCCGGTCGCAACAGCCTCTTCCGGTACACGACGTCGGGTGACGGCTTCTACCAGGACGGGTCGTTCATCCAGCACGATGTGGTCGCCTACACCGGTACGTACGGCGTCGTGCTGCTCAGCGGCACCGCCTATCTGCTGGCGCTGCTGGCGGGCTCCGAGTGGGCAGTGGCCGATCCGAAGGTGTCGGTGGTGTACGAGGCCGTCGAGCGGTCCTTCACCCCGGTGATCTTCGACGGACTGATGATGGACTCGGTGCGCGGCCGGGCGATCTCCCGGGAAGCCGCCGGTGACCACCGCGACGGCGCGGCGGCCGTCGCGGCGATCCTGCTCCTCGCGTCCGGTGCACCCGCCGAGTACGCGGGGCGCTGGCGGGCACTGGTCAAGGGCTGGCTGACCCGCAACCGCACCACCCCCTTCGAGACCCTCGCGAAACTGCCCCAACTGGCCCTGGCCAAGGCCGTCCTGAACGACGGGACCGTTCCCGCCGAGGCGCGTACGACCGGCAGTTTCGTCTTCGCCGACATGGACCGTGTGGTGCACCGCCGCCCCGGCTGGGCCTGCGCGCTGTCGCTGTCGTCGAAGCGGGTCTCGGCGTACGAGGCGGGCAACGGCGAGAACCTGCACGGCTGGTACACCGGCGACGGCATGACGTATCTGTACGACGGCGACGATCTGCGGCAGTTCAACGACGGTTTCTGGCCGACCGTCGATCCGTACCGGCTCCCCGGCACCACGGTCGACACCCGGCAGCGCACCGATCTCGGCACGAGCGCGGGCACGTCCACCTACCGTCCGTCCAATGCCGTCGCGGGCGGTGCCGTGCTGGACGGCAGGTACGTGGCGGCCGCGATGGAGGTGATCGGCGCCCAGGGCACCACCCTGCGGACCAGGAAGTCGTGGTTCCTGCTGGACAACGCGGTGATCGCGCTCGGTGCCGGCATCACCGCGAGCGACGGCCGCCGGGTCGAGACGATCGTGGAGAACCGCAACCTGGGCGCCGACGGCAGCCACCGGCTGCTGGTCGACGGCGTCCGGCAGCCCGTCGATCAGGGCTGGACCCACGAGTTCGACGGAGCCCGGTGGGCGCACGCGGACGGCGTGGGCGGCTATGTGTTCCCCGGCGGGACCGCCCTGCACGCCCTGCGTGAACAGCGCACCGGCACCTGGCAGGACATCGGCTCCGGGTCGGACACGGGCGGCAGCGCCGATCCCGTCACCCGCCGCTATCTGACGCTCTGGGTGGACCACGGCTCCTCCCCCGCCGACGCCCACTACGCCTACGTGCTGCTGCCCGGCGCGTCGGCGGCGGCGACCGCCGCCTGGTCGCGGTCCGGGCCCGTCCGGATCGTCGCCAACGACGCCACCGCGCAGGCCGTGGAGGTACGCCGGGCGGGACTGACCGCGGTGAACTTCTGGGGCGCCGGGACAGCGGCCGGGATCACCGCGTCGGGCCCCGCGTCGGTGCTCGTGCGGCGCCACGGCGCGCGCGTCAGCGTCGCGGTCGCCGACCCGGGACGGACGCTCACCACGCTCTCGGTCGAGCTGCCGTTCCGCGTACGGTCGGTGGTGGACGCCGATGACTCGGTGAGCCTCGTCCCGGGCCCGAGGCCCGTCCTCACCGTCGCCGTCGGTGGCTCGCGCGGCCACACCCACCGCGCCGAACTCACCCAGTAACCCCACCCCTGCATACCCCCTTCGAGGAGCAGCACCACCATGTCCGTCGCACCGCATCTGCAACTGCCGCCGCCCGACCGGGTCCTGTCGTCCCGTACCGGCTGGACCCGGGCCCACTGGGAGGCGACGGCCGACCGGATGCTGGACGCGCTGGTGCCGTACGCGACACCCGGCTTCGCGCAGTACCGGCTGCCGGGCCGCACCAGCTGGTCGGGCGTCGTCTCGGACGGTCTCGAAGGGTTCGCCCGGTCGTTCCTGCTCGCCGCCTGCCGGATAGCGGGCGCGGGCGGGGCGGTCGACCCCGCACTGATCGAGCGGTACACGGTGGGCCTGGCCGCGGGCACGGATCCCGGGAGCGGGGAGGCGTGGCCGCGGCTGACGGACTGTTCGCAGCAGATGGTGGAGGCGGCATCGGTCGCGGTCGCGCTGCACGAGACCCGGCCGTGGATCTGGGACCGGCTGGACGCCCGGGTGCAGGAGCGGGTCGTCGACTGGTTCTCCGGGTTCGTCGGCGGGCGTACCTGGGACAACAACTGGCGGCTCTTCCAGGTGGTGTCCGAGCAGTTCCTCGCCTCGGTCGGCGCCCCGTACAGCCGCGAGGACATCGAGAGCAATCTGGACAGGATCGAGGACTGGTACGTCGGTGACGGCTGGTACACCGACGGGGACGGCCGGAACTTCGACTACTACATCGGCTGGGCCATGCATCTGTACCCGCTGCTGTGGTCCCGGATCGCGGGTCCCGACGACGGAGGCCGCACCGAGGTCTACCGGCAGCGGCTCAGCCGGTTCCTGGAGGACTATCCGCACTTCTTCGGCTCCGACGGGGCGCCGGTCCATCAGGGCCGCTCACTGACGTACCGGTTCGCCGCGCTCGCACCGGTGTGGATGGGGGCGCTGGCCGACTGCACCCCGCTCGCGCCGGGGCTGACGCGCCGGCTCGCCTCGGGCACGATGCGGCACTTCGCGGAGCGCGGTGTGCCGGACGAGCGGGGGCTGCTGACTCTCGGCTGGTACGACACGTTCCTGCCGAGCACCCAGCCGTACTCCGGTCCCGCCTCGCCGTACTGGGCGAGCAAGGGTTTCCTCGGGCTGCTGCTCCCGGCGAGCCATCCGGTGTGGACGTCGCGTGAACTCCCGTTGCCCATCGAGGAGTCCGACCGGTTCACCGCGCTGCCGGCCCCCGGCTGGCTGCTGCACGGCACCCGTGACGACGGCATCGTGCGGCTGATCAATCACGGCAGCGACCACAATCCGCCGTACGACGAGACGGCCGACCCGTCCGAGGGCGCGGAGGACCCGCACTACGCGAAGTTCGCCTACTCGACGGCGACGGCCCCCGAAGCCGCTCCGCACGCCGTGGCACGCTCCATCGACGGCCATCTGGCACTTGTGGCCCCGGACGGCACCCCGTCGCTGCGCCGCCGGATCCATCCGCTGCGCTGCGAGGACCGCGTCGCCGCCTCCTGGTACGCGGCCCGGCTGCCCGGCGACGATCATCCGTACCGGATCGAGACGACGAGTGTGCTGCACGGCCCGTGGGAGATCCGGGTGCACCGGGTCGAGGCGCCCGAGGGTGCGGTGGTGCGGGAGGGCGGTCACGCGGTCGCTCACGCGGAGAGTCCGTTCGCCCTGTCGGGTCCCGACTGGGCGCTGGCCCGTACCGCCGACGGTCTGAGCAGCGCCCTGGTCGCGCTGTACGGCTGGGACGGTGGTGCCGAAGGGGCCGCTGTGGCGCGTGACGTCCAGTCCAACGCGTACGGTCCGCGCTCCGCGATCCCGTATCTGCGCAGCCGACCGCACCCGGGCGGGCGGAGCATCCATGTCTCGCTGGTCGCCCTCTCCCGGGACACCGTGCATCCGGCGGCACTGCGCGACTCGGTGCGGGTGCGGGCGGGGTCGGAGTCGGTGGTACTGACGTTCCTGGACGGTACGACGGTCGAGGTCTGACCGCGGTCAGCTGCCGATGCTGTACCCCTCCCGCCGGTCGATGTGCCCGACGAGTTCCCGCGCCAGGGACTTGATCGTGTCGAGCCCCGCCCTGCCCCACGGGCGGGGCACGGTGTCGACCGCGCATACGGCGCCCAGGGCGATGCCCGTGCGATCGATGAGGGGCGCGCCGAGATAGGAGCGGATGCCTATGTCGTCGACCACCGGATTCCCCGCGAACCGCGGGTAGTCGCAGACGTCCTCCAGGACGAGCGCCTTGCGCCGTACGACGACATGCGGGCAGTAGCCGCGGTCGAGGGCCACGTACCGGCCGGCGCGGCCACTGCCCGCGGCCGTGGCGCCCAGGTGGGAGCCCCTGTGCGTGCCGGCCGGGGTGTGCAGTCCGGCGAAGAACTGCCGGTTCCCGTCGATGAAGTTGACCATCGAGAAGGGCACGTCGGTCACTTCGGCGACCCGGTCGGCGAAGGCATCGAAGTTGTCGAACGAGGCGTCGGCACGTTCCACCAGGCCCAGGGTCCGAAGCCGTTGGGTACGGACGAGGGCGTCGCGGTCGACGGGCGTGAGCAGCAGCCGGCCGGCGGCATGCCGGGTCACGTGCGGGCTCCGAAGGCGGTCAACGGGGCCGGGGCGGAAGTGACGTTGATCAGGTGCTGGACCAATGTGACCAGGGCCCCGGTGCCGGAGCTGGCGATCCGGGCGTCGCAGAGCACGACCGGCACGTCCGGTCCCAGATCGAGTGCGGCCCGTACCTCCTCGGGGCCGTAACGGTAGGCGCCGTCGAACTCGTTCACCGCGACGATGAAACCGATGCCGCGCCGCTCGAAGAAGTCGACGGCGGCGAAGCACTCCGCGAGCCTGCGGGTGTCCGCGATCACGACCGCTCCCAGCGCGCCCTGGGAGAGCTCGTCCCACATGAACCAGAAGCGTTCCTGGCCGGGGGTGCCGAACAGATAGAGCACATGCTTCTCGTCGAGGGTGATGCGGCCGAAGTCCATCGCCACGGTGGTGGAGGTCTTGGACTCGATGCCGTCGAGGCTGTCGGTCGCGGCGCTGACCTGGGTCAGCAGCTCTTCCGTGCTGAGCGGCGCGATTTCGCTGACCGCGCCGACGAAGGTCGTCTTGCCGACACCGAACCCGCCTGCCACCAGCACCTTGAGCGCGACGGGAAAGCCCTCGGAGACGTCGGGCCCGGCGGAGTCATGGCCGCCGCCGACGACGTCATAGGAACCGCCGGAGCCGTAGGAACCGCCGGAGCCGTAGGAACCGCCCGCGTCATAAGAACCATCGGAGCCGTAGGAACCGTCGGAGTCATAGGAACTGTCGGAGCCGTACGTACCGCCGGAACCGCCATAGCCTTCCGGACAGCCGTGGTTTCCACGGCTCCCGTGGCTTCCGTGGTCTCCATGGCTTCCGAGACTTCCGAAGCCTTCGGGGCGTGCGCTGTTCTCGTACGCGGCTGGGCTGCCGAAGCCGTCAGAGCTGTCGTCGTAAGCCATCGAGCACTGCCTCCAGCAGAGATCGGTCGGTGGGCATGTCATGGAAGGCGGGCGGGTGCGCGGTGACTGCTCCGCAGTCCACCAGGTCGGAGACGAGCACCTTGGCGACGACTGCGGGCAGCCGCAGATGGGCGGCGATCTCGGCCACCGAGGTGGGGCCGCCGCACAGCCCCAGCGCGACGGAGTGTTCGGGACCGAGAGGGACCTGTGGCTCGGTCCCCGTAGCCATCACCAGGGAGAGCAGATCGAGCACGGCCGTCGGACGGGTCCGGCCGTTGCTCACGGTGTACGGGCGGATGAGCCGGCCGGCCGCGTCGTCGAGCAACGGCGTGTCCTGCGGAACCGACACCCTCACAGCCCCGTGGTGCTCGGGGCCCCGGCCGTCTGTCTCGCCGGAGTCATCAGGTAGGGCCGGACGCTCTTGACCAGCATCGTCATCTCGTAGCCCAGCACCGCCGCGTCCGCCTCACGGCCGGCGAGGACGGCGAGGCAGGTGCCCGAGCCCGCGGTGGAGACGAACAGCAGCGTCGAGTCGAGCTCGACGACCACCTGGCGTACGTCGCCGCTGTCACCGAAGCGCGCGCCGGCGCTACGGCCGAGCGAGTACAGGCCGGCGGCCAGCGCCGCCATGTGGTCGGCGCTGTCGGCGTCCATGCCGTGGAGGGATTTCACCAGCCCGTCGGCGGAGAGAAGGACTGCGCTGCGTGTGTACGGGACGCGCTGGACCAGTCCGCTCAGCAGCCAGTCGAGGTCCGAGACCTGACCGGACGGCATATCGGTCGCCATGGTGCATCTACTCCTTGGAGGTGTTCGTTTCGAGGGGGTCGCTGGTCCCGGCCGCGTTCGTGTCCGGGGCCTGGGCCCGGGGGTACGGGGCGACGGTTGCCGTGAGTCCGCGTACCGGCAGCGGTTCGAGCGGGGCCCGGGGCTGCCTGGCCTGCGGGGCAGGCGCCGTTCCGGGGCTCGTGTCCGCCGCCTGGGCGGTGTCCGCCTCGGATTCGGTACGGGCCTCCGCGAGTTCGATGCCGCGCCGGAAGGCCGCCATGATTCCCGGGTCGTGCAGGGCCTGTTCGTCCTCGCTGCGTGGGGCCGGTGCCTCCCTGAGTTGTGGGACGAGGTGCTCCTGGTGGGCCCGCCTCGGGAGTTGGGGGCGGGCCATGGTGCCGCGTACCACGCCGGGCTCGGGGTGAAGTGCCTCGGGTGCGTCGTCGGTGCCCCGGTTCCCGGGACCGGCCTCGGCCGGGGCGGGGCGGTCGAGGCGCTCCGCACGCAACGGGAGCGGTGGGGCTTCGCCCTGGCGTCCTGCCTGCTGGGCCGGCTGATGCAGGCGCAGCGGCTGGCTGGGGACGTAGGGCTGGCGGTCGGTGCTCGGCTGCGGACTCGGGGCGGAACCCCGGTCGGGCCCGGGACCGAGACCCCGGTCCGGGTTCGGCCTGCGGTGGCCGCCGGTGGCGCCCTCGGCCGGTGGCCGGTACACGGGACCGGGGGGCGGGACGGGGGCCGCGTCGCCCCCGGCCGGAACGTCACCGTCCAGGCCCAGGAGGGACTGCGGGAGGACGAGTACGGCCTGCGTGCCGCCATAGATGTTGCTCTGCAGCCGGACCGCGATGCCGTGCCGCCGGGCCAGCGACGCGACGACGAACAGGCCGATCCGCCCGTCCTGGAGCAGATGGGCCACGTTGACCTGGTCGGGGTCGGCGAGCAGGGCGTTCATCCGCTTCTGCTCATTGCCCGGCATGCCGAGGCCCCGGTCCTCGACCTCCAGGGCCAGCCCGGCGGTGACCTGCTGGGCGCGCAGCAGCACTTGGGTGTGCGGGGCCGAGAACACCGTGGCGTTCTCGACCAGTTCGGCCAGCAGATGGATCACATCGGCTACGGCGTGTCCGCGCAGTGTGCCGTCGATCGGCGGTACCAGTTTGACCCGCGGGTACTGCTCGACCTCGGCGATCGCCGAGCGCAGGACCTCGGTCATGGTGACCGGGTTGCTCCACTGCCGCCGGGAGACGGCGCCACCGAGGACGGCGAGATTCTCCGCGTGCCTGCGGATGCGGGTGGCGAGATGGTCGACGTGGAAGAGGCCCTTGAGCAGATCGGGGTCCTCGACCTCGTGCTCCAGCTCGTCGAGCAGCTGGATCTCGCGGTGGACGAGCGACTGGAGCCTGCGGGCGAGGTTGACGAAGACCTCGACCTTCTGGTCCTCGCCGGTGTGGTCGCAGAGCCGGGACGCCTGCACGACCGCGGCCACGGCGACTTCCTGCTGGCGGTCGAGTTCCTGCGCGAGCAGCTCGAAGGAGTCGCTGCCGGGAACGGCGGGCTGCGCGGGCCGCCGTGCGGGCACGGGTTCGCCGTTGCGGAGCTGTTCCACCACCCGTTGCAGTTCGGCCTGGCCGCGGGCGCTGGCGCGGCGGAGCGCCAGACAGCGGCCGAAGACGGTGGTGGCGACGCGGTTGGCCGCGAGATACGCGGCCAGCACGGCGGCGAGGGCCAGCGCGCCGGCCCCGCCCAGCCCGATCCACAGTTCGGTGGACGGCCGGGCTCCGGTGGAGCGGACGGTGAAGATGACCGCTGCGGCTCCGCTCAGCGCCGTGGCGACGGCCGGCAGCACCGCGGTGCGCAGGAGTTGGGGGCGTATACGCGCCTCGGGGGACGGCTGGGCGGCGCGCGGCCTGGCCGTGGCCGAGTGGGAACGGGCACCCGGTCGGCCGTGCCGGCCGCCCTCTCGGCGTTCCGGTCGCTCTTCGGGTGCGCGAAGTTGAGACATCAGTGTCCTCGGTACGTGGCGCACCAGGAATCGGCGTTCATGCGGTGGCACCTACGGTTTTGGTCAGGCTCGGTTCATCGGTCCGGCAGGCTCGCAAGGCATGAGCCCACCGTTGACCGCCGGGCACACACGGTAGTCGTCCATCACGCAGGCGCGACGGGCAGTTGTCGAACTTGCCCACCATTCGTCCCGCTTTGGTATGACCTCTCGTACGAGAGACCGATTACGCCACATTGACACCTGGTCGGCGAACACCCGAACGGCCTACGGCAGCGGCTCCTGAGCGCAGCGAACGGCTCGGCCCGTCCGGTCGTACCGGACGGGCCGAGCCGTCAGACATGTTCCGCAGGCTCCGCGGGTGCGGTTGTCCGCGTGTTCCCCGTGTGTTGGTGCGTACGGCGCACCGGGCCGCCTGCGCCCTCGGCGCCGGCGACGAGCTCGGCCAGAAGCTGGACGCCGCCGGCGCCGACTGTGCCGACATCACCGTGCCGCTTGACTGCGCCGCCCCCGGCGGTCGCACCATCACCGTCGCCATATCTCGCCTGAGGGCCACCGACACCGCCCACCGCGTCGGCCCGCTGCTGCTCAACGACGGCGGACCCGCCGGCCCCAGCCTCCACATGCCGCTGACCAAGTCGGCGGTCCATCAACCTCGACCCGGTGGAGGACAGCGAGGTCCTGGCCGAACCCCACCGGCTCGTCGTCTGGTCCGGACGCTGGTACATGGTGGCCTACGACCAGCACAGGAACTCCTGGCATAGCTACCGGCTCGACCGCATCAGACACCTGGTCCTCACCGCTTGGCGATTCGGCCAGCGGGAGGTTCCCGAGGCGGACATCACCCGCTTCGTCCACAGCCAAACCGATCGCGGTGATACCCCCGACGCCTGGCCCTGCTGGGGCACCGTACTGATGGAGTGTCCCGCGACACTGGTGGCGAAATGAGCTCCGGGCGCGGCACGTTTCGAAGCGATCGACGAGCGGATCACCCGGATTCAGATGGGCGCCTGGTCGTGGTCGGCGCTCATCGGCTTCCTGGTCACCTTCAACTGCCGTTTCACCGTCGAAGGCCCGCCCGAACTCGCGGAAGCCGCCCGCAAAGTGATTGGCCGCCTTGACGTCGAAATACCCCGGGCCGGCAGGCACTCGGGGCCGTCAGCCGGAATCCCCGCCTAAGAGCCTGTCGGGTGGCCGGTTGATTACGCTGCGATGTAGTCCTCGACGGTGTTGGCTCGTGCGGTCTTGCGGTGGGATTCATGGCTCCACCGCA
>NZ_JBHVSY010000039.1:0-59666 GCF_042884935.1 Streptomyces sp. NPDC058092 | reverse complement strand
GGGCGAGCGCGGCTTTGTGCGCGTGGTCGAGACGCTGACGCCGTACCTTGCGGTGCAGCTTGGCAACCTTCTCCACCGCCCGGCGGTGCTTGGCACTGCGGTTCTCCCGCTTGCGCCGGGGGAACGCCTTGAGGGCGCGCTGAGCGTCGGCGAGGACATCGGCGTTGCGCTTGCCGTGCCGAGGGTTTTCGACGTGGGCACCCTCGGACGTGGTGAGGAAGTGCGTGACGCCCATGTCGATTCCGGTCACGGCACCGGTGGCTGGCAGCGGCTCGGCGGGCACGTTGTCACAGGCGAGGATGACGTACCACTGTCGCCCCTCGCGCTTGATGCTCACGGTCTTGACCCGGCCCTTCACGGGCCGGTGCTGGTGCACCCGGACGTGCCCGACGCCTTGCAGCCGTACGCGGGTGACGGGGTCGTGCGGGGTGGAGTCCCAGCGGCAACCGTCGCCGTCCTTGGGGAACTCAACGGTGTCGAACCAGTTCACGCCACGGAAGCGGGGATATCCGGGCTTCTCCCCGGCCCTCACACGCCGTTGTCATACCGGATGTGATTCGTAGGTTTCCGCTGGTCAGGCATAGTTTTTGTGTGGTTGAGGGAGGGGTGGGACGTTCTGTTCGTCCTGGATGGCGTGGAGGTGGCCGGTGGCTTCGGTGATGGGTTTGCTGGAGAAGCGGGAGACGGTGGCCCGGGTGCGGGTGGAGGAACTCCGGGTGGAAGCGGACCGGATTCTGGCCGAGCTGGGTGAGGCCGAGACGGTGCTGGAGCGTCGGGTGATTGCGCGTGCGGAACTGACCGAGGCTCTGGCCGCTCCCGGGGTGATCGAGGGCGTGCTCGTGCCTGGCCCGCAGGCGCCGCAATCGGTGCCGGTGCCGGTGCCGGTGGTGAAGGTCCCGGTCGCCAGATCGGTGGTGCCCCGTCGGCACGACGGGATGGGCGTGGAGGCACTCGCGCCGGATTACCGGCGGATCATGGAGGTATTGGAGGCCGGCTCGACGGCCGGCGAGGATGGTTTGTCGGCGAAGGAGTTGACGGGGCGGCTGGGGCTGAAGCTGGTGCCG
This sequence comes from Streptomyces sp. NPDC058092, assembly GCF_042884935.1. NCBI lineage: Bacteria > Bacillati > Actinomycetota > Actinomycetes > Kitasatosporales > Streptomycetaceae > Streptomyces > Streptomyces sp. NPDC058092. Next base: position 58,602 of record NZ_JBHVSY010000039.1, on the reverse strand, counting down.
GCGAAGATCGAGGGTGTGCGGTGCAAGGCGAAGCGCCTCCTCGAGCGGGACTGGCTGGCTCCGGAACCGTCGGGCAGGTTCAGGCTGCGGCCATCTGGCGTGACGGGCTGACCGGCCGGGCAAGCCGTCGGCCCATGAGCATGGCCGCCGACCACAGGGCGATCGCTTCGCTGCTGGCCGGCAGGGCTTCGTAGTCGCGGGCCAGGCGGCGTGAGCGCATCAGCCAGGACAGACTGCGCTCGACGACCCACCTCCTGGGCAGGACCACGAACCCGGTCACGTCGTCGCTCCGTTTGACGATGCTCAGGGTGAGGCGGAGCTGGTCGCGGGCGAAGTCGATCAGGTTCCCGGTGTATCCGCCATCAGCCCACAACAGGCGGATCTTCCGGTGACGGGCAGCCAGTTGGGGCATCATCGTGCGGGCTGCCTGCCGGTCGGTGACATCGGCCGGGGTCACCAGGACCATCAGCAGCAGACCGAGACTGTCCACGATCACGTGCCGTTTCCTGCCGTTGATTTTCTTGCCGCCGTCATAGCCGCGGGAGGCCGCCGGCACCGAGGCGGCGGCCTTCACCGACTGCGAGTCGATGATTCCCGCACTTGGCTCCACCTCCCGGCCCTCCCGGACGCGGACCCGGCCGCGCAGCCGGTCGTGGAACTCGTTGACCAGACCGTTGTTCCGCCACCGCCGGAAGAATGCGTAAACGCGGTCCCAGGCCGGGAAATCTGCTGGTAACGACCGCCACTTGACCCCGCTGTCGACGACGTAACGGACCGCGTCGATCATTTGCCGGTGGCAGTAGCCTTCCGGCTTGCCGCCCCGCCCTTCCAGCCAGGCCGGAACCGGCAACGACACACGCACCACCTGCCATTCCGCATCACTCATGTCCGAGGGATAGCGCGGTGCCCGGTCGGGCTGATCGGCCGCGTTCCCGAACCGGTGAGCGAGACAATCGCACGCCGAAGCAGCCAAGTTGAACGACAGGGGCGCAAGCGAGTACAACTGGCGCAACAGGGTCTCCTGAACAGATCGGTCGGGCTCAACACCTCCGAACTACCAAGAGGCCCTGTCCTCATGCGCCGATCACCCCGAGACCATCCAATCCATACTCCGTTCGAACCCCACGCTCGAAGACCGGTATGAATACGGCTTCTGAGGTCTGAGCAGTCCTGAGAAGCGATTCCCCCCATGCCTAAAGACACGGGTCCCCTCGCTACCTATCCGATGGAGAACCTCTCATGCCCCGACGTATCGTTCTGTCCGTGGCCGCCGGTGTCGTCGTCCTCAAAGGTGCCGGGGCCTTCTCCCTCGCCTACGCCGGGGAGCAGCCTCCCTCTCTGAGGCACAGCACTGCCCGCTACGCTGCCCCCGACGGCGACCGCGATGGCTCGTTGACCTTCACCACTGACGTCACGGCGTCCTCTGGCGTCAAAGACGTGAAGGTCCTGGCCTGGCCGGCGAACTCGTCCTTCGCCGAGCAAGGGCTGACCACCAAGGACATGGCCGCCGCGGAATCGGCCGTCTGCAAGCCCTTCGGTGAGGACACCGTGCGCTGCACCTACGCGGTCACCGTCACCCGCGCCGAAGCCAAGGCGTCCCCACGCGGTGTCTGGCACGTCGCCGTCCTGGCCGGCGCCGAAGACGGCACCACGACGCTGGACACCAAGGCGGCCGACTTCACCGTTATGTGACCCAACCGCGCATGTGATCGTGGCACGTGTGCCTTGGCACTGAGCGCGCGCATCGCACGGGTCTGCCGCTCAGCCGCCTCCGTGATGGCCGGGGCCGGCCGACGGCCGCATGCGCTATAGTTGATCTTGGAAGTTCGCCGCAACTCACGGCGAATGACTCTGCGTTGGTGGTCCAAGGAAAGACGCCCCGCTTCCTGCGGGGAAATGCAGGTGCAAGGCCTGCCCAGCGCTCGCTCACGAAGCCCTTCCCCCACCGGGGAAGGGCTTCGTCACGTTCCCCGCGCGCCCTGGAGAACTTCCGCGCGGCCTTCACCCACGAAGACCCCACAACAGCGACCGCGAGGCGCGCAGCACCGTGATCTACCAGGTCCGGCGGGCCTGGGTTCACCTCGCCCTCGGCGACATCGCCGCCGCTCTCGATCTGGGTCACCAGGTCATCGACACGATCGGCGGTGTCAACTCCGCCCGCGCCACCAGCGCACGCCGACGATTCCGTCCGGTGCGGGCACCGGGGCAGGTGAGACCACCCCGGTGCCGGCAGCCCACCTCTGCCACGGTGGCGGCGCGTCTCAGCGGACCGTCACGTTGAAAACCGGCGAGGCCGTGGTGCCGCTGACGATGCGCAGGTCGTTCTTGCCCTTCAGCCCGAGCTTGAGCCGAGCGGGTAGGAGCCGTCCCGCGAGATGCTCGTGGACGCGGGCAGTTCGGCCGCTGGGAGGGCCGATCCGGTGGCCGAGGGGGCGAGCTCCGGGGCACTGGCAGGCGTCGGTAGTGAATCCGCGACGTTCGGCAGACCGGTGCCGAAGGGCGGCTTGTCCAGGACGGTGTGGAGCAGAGTGCGAGTCATTGCCGCCAGCGGACAGCTCGTGATCTCGGAGAATGGCTTGATCTCCCAGCCGAGGTCTCCTGCGGCACGCTGCGCGTGCGTCTCGAACTGGTTCACGGCGTGTGTGCTCATGTGGGCCCGCGGAGCCCGCGGGTTCTTCTGAGCGGCTTCTGCCGCCGCACGGGTGGAACGCCACGCAAGGTTGCAGATCTCACCGAGCGCACGGCAAGCCGCAGCCCTGCCGCCCGCATCCTCCAAGCGGTGACGATGGCTGTCTGTGACAGCCGGCAGGTTGATCTCCTCCAGCCGGTACAGGAATTGGCCTCCTCCCCCACATGAATGTGGGGGATTCTCTCCCTGGCGTCCGTGTGTGCGGTGCACCTTGAGGCGGGTTCCTGGTTCCTTCCCACCGATGGGTGGGGGTTGTGCGCGCTGCCGGGACGGGTCCTGGGCTTACGTGCGCTCCGCAGGCGTTTACCTCGTCCGCTGCCGGGCGAGGGCCCCCGGTCCGGGTGTGGGTGGTACAGCTTATTGTGCGGCGCGGATGCGCCGTCCTTCGTGTTTGATGTTCTGGCCCGCGTTGTGGTCCCGGTCGTGCCGTGTGTCGCACCCGCTGCAGGTCCAGGCCCGGATGTGCAGGGGTTTGGGCCCGTCGCGGCGTCCGCAGGCGGAACACGCCCGCGAGGACGGGAAGGCGCGGTCCACCCTGGTCAGAGTGCGCCCGTACCGGGTCGCCTTGTGGGCCACCGGAGGTTCCCGGGGTTCTCGAGTCATGAGGAGGTGCGGGGGTGAGGAGGCGCCGGAAACGCGGCCCCGCCGACTGGGCCACGGCCTGTGGCCAACGCTTCAGTGCCCTGTACCGCTTGAGGAGGGCCGTGATCCTGTCCCGGTCCGCGCTGCCGTTCAGTTCGGTGAGGAGATCACCGGGGCAGAGCTCGTACCGCCCTCGCGTCTCCTGGTACATGTGCCGTCGGTGCAGGGGTTGTGGCTGTGCCGCCCGTGTTCCCTCTGCCACCTCCTGCTGCCTCGGTGGGCGTTTCCCGGTGAGTTCTTGCCACCGCTCACGCTGCGCGTCCAGTTCGGCGAGAGCATTCTTCCGGCGGGGATCGCGCCTCTGATGGGCGCATACCTGGGCCAGGTTCTGGCGGGCTGCGTCCCGGGAGGCAGTGTTCTTCTGTGCGCCGGCGGCCGCCCGGCTTGCCGAGCGGCCCTTCATCCGCGAGAACCCGTACGCGCTGTGGTCGTACCACCTGCACGCCCTGATCCGCTCCACCCTGCACACCGCGGACGACGCCACCGACGACCGCTGGACCGACGCCGACTGGAGGGCCGCCGCCACCCGCGCCCTGGCCGCACCGAAGCCGAGCAGCACGGCAACGCCGGCGAGCAGGCCATCGCCCAGGCCCACCTCGCCCCGGCGGCATGCGGTCGATCAGCGCCGATCCTGACCGGCACAGGGCCGCTACGCCGGACGCGCTGGAGCGGTGGAAGCCGAGCTCCGGCGCCCAGCACCACGGACGGGCTGGAAGGGCGGGTGAAACCAGCCGTCGAGGCCGTCGTCGTAGCCCACGTACGGCTGGCAGCGGTGGCCTTCGGCGCGGGCGCGGGAACGGCGGCGTGAGTAGGCGCTGTGGTCATACCGGTTCAACGAGCGTCGCCCGGCAGCGCCGTACCCCCGAACGCGCGACCGGTGACGGTGCTCCCGGGCCCTGGGCAAGCCACCGCGCGGGAGAGCTTGCCCAGGGTCGCCTTCGGCTTGCCCGGTCAGGTCCGCCGCACGGTCGGCGGCCCGGTCGCCTGGCGGCAGCGTTACGGTCGGGGCTTGTTCGCGAACACCCACCGGTTGCCCGCCAGCGCGTCGTTCTGCTCGGGCAACGGGCCGCGTCCGTGATGGCGGGTGAAGTCGAAGGGGGTCTGGACCGATGTGGACCGCGCGGGGTCCGAACGGGTGTTGCCATGGCGTACCCGGTGCGCCGTGCACGCCGGTTCGAACCAGCTTTCGCCCGAACCGCAGGTTCCGAAGCCACGTCGTGCTGTCGGTCCCCGGGAGGTCGTGGATGCCGTCGGTGGTTGGGCTGTTGGAACAGCGTGAGCCGGGTGCTTACCAGGCGGTGCTCTTCGAGCCGCGGTTCCTGACCGAGCCGCCGCCGTCCTTCGGTGCCCTGGGCAGCGGGACGCCCGCCCACGTGGTGCTGAACGGCGACCCGGAGGACCCCAGTGTGCTGGTGGACGTCTCCGCCACGCGTCCGCTGGACGACGAGGCCCGGCACGCCATGGCGGAGCTGCGGGACGTGTTCGTGGAGACGATGTCGGCGCTGTCGCTGCGTGTCGGCGACCTGGCCGTCGTCGACAACCGCCTCGCGGTGCATGGCCGTATGTCGTTCACTGCGTCCTACGACGGTGCGGACCGCTGGCTGCACCGGGTGTACGCGTACCTGGACCATCGGCGCAGCCGGGTGGACCGGGCGGGCAACGGCGCGGTCCTCGGCTGAGCGGGGCCACGCACGCGACATCCGTGTCCGACAGGAGGCCGAGGGACCGGCCGCCGCACAGGGGGCCGGCCTCTCGGCCGTTCGCGTGCGCCGCGGCGTGCAGCACTCAGGGGCGCACGGGAGCTGAACTCCCGTGCATCCCCGAGGTGTTGATGTGGTGCGTCGGCCTACTGGCGGGCGCTGATGACGTCCGCCGGGCGTCCGCCGAGTGCGATGCGGCCGGGGACCAGCGTCGCCACCGCGGTGAGCACTGCGGCGAAGCCGAGGACCCCGAGGAACATCGGCAGGTCGACGGACGGCTGGGCGGCGCCCGTCATCCCGACGCTGAAGGCGGTGAGCACCGCGAGCGAGATGGCCGTGCCGAGCACCGCGGCGACCAGGACGATCAGGGCGGACTCGATCCTGAGCATCGACATCACCTGACGGCGGGTCGTGCCGACGAGCCGCAGCAGGGCGAACTCGCGGGTGCGGTCCGAGACCGACATGGCCAGGGTGTTGACCACGGCGATCGCGGTGAACGCAATGATCAGGCCCATCGCGAGGTAGTTGACCTCGGCGTTGGACTGCTGCACGTCGGCCTGGAGGTCGTCGGCCTGGGTACGGTCCAGGACGCCGATGCCCGGGAAGCGCTTGAGGGCGCCGGTCAGCTGCTCGCGGCCCGCCTTGCCGTCACCGGCCGTCTTGACGAGGACAAAGGAGGCGAGCGGGTTGTCGACGTGCCGGGCGACGAGGTCGTGCGACATGGTCAGGTCGCCGAATCCCAGACCCCGTTCGTAGACGGCGGCGACCTTCAGCTCGGCCACGGTGGCGTCGCCGAGCGTCACCTTGAGCGTGTCGCCGGGCTTCTTGCCGAGGTGGTCGGCACAGACGTCGCTCATCGCGATGCTCTTGTCCCCGAAGCCCTTGAGGCTGCCCCGGGAGACGTCCGGGTCCCAGTTCGTGGTGAGGCCCTGCGCGGTGATGCCCTGCGTCGGGTACTTGTCGAGGCCGACGCGGACCTGGGTCCGGACGATCTCGGTGACCTGGGTGACGCCCGGTACGGCGCGCAGCGCGTCCGTCGCCTCGGCGGGGACGCCCGGGCCGTTCGAGGCGACCACCCAGTCCGCCTTGTTGCCCGCCTTGGCCTGGGCCGAGGCGGCGTCGTCCATGGTGGTCTGCACGAACAGGACGGTGCAGGCCATGCCGATGAGCAGGACCAGTGGGGTGACCGCAGCGGCCATCCGCTTGGCGTTGGCCCGGGCGTTGGCGGTCGCAAGGTGACCGCCGACGCGCGAGAACTTCAGCGGGATCCCGAGGATCGCGACGGCGATGCGGGCGATGACCGGGCCGAGCAGCGAGACCGCGACGGTGAGGACCACGACGGACAGGAACGTGACGGGCTGCGAGGCCGGTTCGGTGCGCAGGAAGCCCAGCAGGACGACCACACCGATGCCGAGGGCCAGGGCGAGCATCCCCACGCCGAGCCGTCCCCACGCGAAGTGGCGCTGTTCCATGGACGCCTCGGACAGGGCCTCGGCCGGGCGGATGCGGGCGGTGCGGCGTGCGGAGATGCGGGCCGCGACCCACGCCCCGAGCAGGGACGCGCCGACGGCGGCGGTGAACGGCACGAAGCTGAAGGTGAGTTCGAGGGTGTCGGGGATGGCCTTGAAGTCGATGAACTTGCTGTGCAGCCAGTACGCGAGGGGCAGACCCACGACCGAGCCGAGTCCGCCCGCGAGGCCGCCGATGATCAGGGCCTCGCGGCCGATCAGCTGACGGACCTGCTTGGGGGTCGCGGCGATGGCGCGCAGCAGGGCGAGCTCGCGGTAGCGCTGCTGGATGGAGAGCGCGAACGTGCCGACGACGACGAGGATCGCGACGAGCAGCGACGTACCGCCCATGGCGCCGCCCATGGAGACGAGCTTGACCCGGGCCTTGCCCGCGTCGAGGAACTCGATGGGGCCGCGCTCGCCACCGGTGGCGACGGCGTACTTGCGGCCGTCGGCGGCGAGGGCCTTCTTGGCCTGGTCCGCGAGTTCGCTCGCCAGGACGCCGGGCTTGGGCAGCAGGCCGACGGCCGCGACCTGGCCGGCCCGTCCGGAGAGGTTGCGGGCGGTCTCGTCGGAGAAGAACAGCGAGGTCTGCTGGTGCAGGTCGCCGCCCTTGGCCGCCGCGATGCCGCTGACCTTGTACGTCGTCGGGGCGCCGGTCGACTGGACGACGAGGCTGCTGCCGGTCTTGAGGCCGGTGCGGGCGGCGAGTTCCCGGTCGAGGACGACCTCGTCGGCGCCCGCGGGTGCCTTGCCGTCGGTCAGCTCGAACGGGGTCAGTGCGGCGGAGGACCAGGCGTGGCCGTAGGACGGCTTGCCGTCGATGCCCGGCACGATCTGGCCCTGGGGGCCGACCGCGTACGCCGGGAAGTTCGTCTCGGGCACCGCCTTGCGTACACCGGGCAGGCCGGCGAGGGTCTCGGTGGTCCCCGCGGGCAGCCAGACCCGCTCGGCCAGCGGCTTCGCCTTGTGCTTCTCCTTGACGTCGCCTTTCTTCTTCTTGATGGTGGTCTGGTGGACGTTCTGGTCGGCGCCGACGATGACCGGGGCGGCGGCGTAGCGCTCGGTGGCGATGGTGCCGCGCAGGCCGGTCTCCAGGAGGATGCCGCAGGCGGTGACCAGGGCGGCGGCGCAGAACAGGGCGAGGAAGGCGCCGATGAAGCCGCCCTTCCTGGCCTTGAGCGTCTGCAGTGCGTAGCGCAGCATCAGGCCCACGCTCCCAGGTGTGTCATGCGCTCGGCGACGAGGTCGGCGGTCGGGGCGTCCACCTGTCCGGCGATCTTGCCGTCGGCCAGGAAGAGGACGGTGTCGGCGTACGAGGCGGCCACCGGGTCGTGGGTGACCATGACGACGGTCTGGCCGGTCTCGTTCACGCAGGCGCGCAGCAGGGAGAGGATCTCCTTGGCGGTCACGGTGTCGAGGGCGCCGGTCGGCTCGTCGCCGAAGATGACGTCGGGCCGGGTGATGAGGGCGCGGGCGATGGCGACGCGCTGCTGCTGGCCGCCGGAGAGTTCGGCGGGCCGGTGGCCGGCCCGGCCGCCCAGGCCGACGCGGCCGAGGATCTCGTCGAGCCAGTTCTTGTCGAGGCTCTCGCCCGCGAGGCGCAGTGGCAGCTCGACGTTCTGACGGACCGACAGGGACGGGATGAGGTTGAACGCCTGGAAGACGAAGCCGATGCGCCGGCGGCGCAGCTTCGTCAGCTGGGTCTCGTTCATGTCGTTGAGCTGGGTGTCCCCGATGTAGGACTGGCCCGTGGTCGGCTTGTCGAGGCCGGCCGCGCAGTGCAGGAACGTCGACTTGCCGGAGCCCGACGGGCCCATCACCGCGGTGAAGGAGCCGTGCTCGATCCCCACGGAGACCCCGTCCAGGGCGCGGACGGCGCGGCCGTTCTTGCCGTACACCTTGGTCACGTCGGCCAGACGAAGGGCGTGTCCCCGGTCGACCGTGTTGTAGTCGTTGTCGAGGGAAGGGCGGCTCGTCTCGGTCACCATGTTGCGACCTGTCCTCTCCATAGTGCGGTTCGGGGTCTCAGGGGGATGATTTTCGAGCGTATATGGCATCGAGTCGAGCGTGGTCCGTGGTTCTGTATTCGATCTGCTTCGGGGCCGTTTGGGGCAGTTGAGCTGGTGTTCACGGGTGGGCCGAGGCGCGTCAGGGGCGCTGCACCTGGGCCGCGGCGGCGGTGGCCAGGCGGGCCGTGTACGAGGCGGCCGCCCAGGGGGCCGGCGGCCGGCCCGCGGTGGGGCCGTGGACCACGGTGGCGGCCCAGCCGGCGTACGAGGCCGCGTGCAGGATACGGAACGGGCGGATCCGGCGGCGGGTCGCGAAGAGACCGCGCCAGACGCGGGTGACGGCGGCCGGCAGGAAGAGGTAGCAGGCCAGGGTGCCTGGCGCGAGCCGGAAGTCGGCGGCCGTGGTGGGCAGTTTGCGGGTGAGGAGGGCGTCGCCGGGGCCGATGCGGTGGCCCGCGATCTTCACGGTGATGTGCAGGACCAGGAAGCCGATGCCGAGGAGTCCGGCCGCGCGGTGCAGGTGTTGGGCGTACTGGCGGTGGTGGGGGGCGAGGAGGTTGCGGAAGGCGGTGGTGAGGCCGAGGAGCACGGAGCCGGAGAGGGAGACCAGGGCGACGACCCCGGCCATGGCGTCCAGCCACGCCCGCACGGGGCCTTTGGTGAGGGCCGCGGTGGTGCGGACGTGATCGGACTCGGGTGGACGACGCAGTCGGACAGCACCGCGAGCGGGCAGAGGCCGGTCGCGGCGGCCGTGTTGGGCAGTTTGCGGTGCATGGTGACCCGGGCCTTGCTGATGACCGCGGCGCGGATGTCCGGGTGTTCCAAGGTCGCGGGCGGACGCGCGGAGGTCCCCGAGATCCCGAAGCTCGATCCCCGCGCCCCCTACCGTTCGGACCGTGGCACCTTCCGCCCTGTTCCATGTCCGGCCACCTCGTCGGCTACCGGGCGTGCGCCGAAGGCCGCTCCGAGTTGGTCCAGCAATCCGGCCACGGCCGCCTTCGTGTCGGCGTCGTCGCCCGCGTAGAAGGCCACTTGCCGTCCTTCGGCAGGCCGGGGCTCCGCGGCGGATGAACCGCCCTTCACCCGTGGCGTCATCGGTATCCCAGGGGTTCGCGTCTCGTCCCGGCGGTCCAGCGCCGGGGACCGGGGACCAGTCGGGGCGGGGCGCCGCCCGCGGTCTGTGTGAGGGCGGGCGGCTGATGCAGCTGGACGGTGCGCCGGCGGAAAGCACCTGCTGCTGCAGGTTCCCGGATGACGCCCCGGCCAAGCTCCGCACACACCAACGCGCAGGAGGAGAATCATGAACCGTCGTGTCGTCTATACCCGTGGCGGGTTGCCTGCCGACGTCCTGACCGTGATCGAGGAGCCGGGGCCGGCAGCGCCCGAGCGCGGCCAGGTCCTCATCCGCACCACGGCCTTCACGGTGCACCCTGGTGATCTCCAGGCTGTCGAGGCCTATCCGGGGAAGGCTGCACAGCCGGTTCCGGCCGGCCTGGAGGCCACCGGCGTGGTGGAGGCCATCGGTCCGGGAACGCGTGTGGCGCCGGGTGTCAAGGCCGGCGGCCGCGTAACGGTCTTCCCCCAGCCGGGGGCGTGGTCCCAGTGGGTCGTGGCGGACGCCGAGGTGGTCGTCGCCGTACCGGACGAGCTGTCGGACGAGGTCGCCGCGCAGATGCTGGCGAATCCGCTCACCACGGTGATGCTGCGCCGTGAGGCGCAGGAGCACCTGGCCTTCGGTTACGACGGTTGTCTGGTGCAGACCGCCGCGGGCTCGTCGGTCGGGCGGCTGGTGACGGGCGTGTGCCAGTTTCACAACCTGGCGCTCGTCAACGTCGTCCGCAGTGACCGCGGTGCCGCCGAGCTGCGCCGGCGGTTCCCGGACGTGCCGGTCGTGTCGACAGAGCATCCGGGTTGGGCCGACGAGGTCCGCAAGGCAGCTGACGGTCGTCCGGTGAGTGTGGCCTTCGACCCGATCGGCGGGAAGCTGGCGGAGAACCTTCTGGGCCTGTTGACGCCGGGCGGGAAACTGGTCAGTTACGGGCAAATTGCCGAAGAGGCGATCCCGGTGCACGCGTCGGCGCTGCTGGACAAGTCGTTGACGCTGCGGGGCAAGAACATCGGCCGGTGGCTGGCCGAGGCCTCCGCCGAGAGACGGGCGTCCGACGTCGCGACCGCGAAGCAGATCGCGCTGGGGCTCAAGGACCAGTTCGAGGTGGCCGCTACGTACGGCCTCGGCGAGCTGGCCAACGCCTTGGAGCTCGCGGTACGGCCCGGAAAGGTCGGTCTCGTCCTCGTCCGCCCCTGGTAGCCGCAGCAACCTCCTTGAGGCGGCGGCGAGCTGCTGCAGGGTGCGCCTGCGGCCTCAGCCGAAAACTGGGCGACCCAAGCCGCAACTCACCACGCCGCTTACGCTGCTGAACCGACCCACCGCAAGAGCACCCGTTGGTGACGAAACAGCACGCCTACCGCATGAGGAATGAAGAATCATGAAGCATGCGCCCAAATGACTGGCACCTCACCGAAGACGTCGACGTCTTTCTCGCCCGAGCCGGAGACTTCCTGCGCTCGCGCCCCGCTCTGCACACCATGCCGCTGACGGTAACCGAAAGACTGCGAACACGCGGGACGAGCACGTACGGCGCCGAAGCCCCCGTCTTTGGCCGACTGGAGCGAGCGGGGGAGGTCCACGCTGCTTTTTACCGCAACCCGCCCGGCCTCCTGAGCCTCACCCCCGTCACCCGCGAGCAGGCCGACATGCTCGCCGCTCACCTGGCCAGCCTCGGCCACCCGCTCCCTGGTGTCAGCGGGGACCATGACACCGCCACCGCTTTCGCCGAGGCCTGGCAGCGGCACACAGGCACAACGCCGACGCTCCGCGGGCGGCTCCGTCTGTACCGTCTTGGCACGCTCACTCCACCGGAGTCGCTCCCAGAGGGCCGGGGTCGAGTCGTGGGCGAGCAGGACCGTGAGCAACTCATGCTCTGGTGCCGTGAGTTCGCCGCCGCCGTTGGAGAGGTCGCCTCCATAGACGCCGACTCCTGGGCCGACACACGTTTCGCGGACAAACGCTTCTCGTTCTGGGAGACCCCGGACGGCACTGCGGTCTCCATGGCGGGCGTGACTTCGATGGTTGCCGGCCAGATCCAGGTGGACCCCGTCTACACCCCGGCTCACCTCCGGGGTCGTGGCTACGCGGGCGCTGTGACGGTCGAGGTGAGCAGGGCCGCGCTGGCCGCAGGCGCGACGGAGGTCGTGCTCTTCGCGGACCCTGCCAACCCCACCAGCAACGGCCTCTACCAGCGAATCGGGTACGTCCCGGTTACCGACTTCGCCGTGTACGACTTCTCATGTGCCGTGCCGGAACTCAGCTAGGAACTCTGGAGGGACCGCGACGGGCACAGCGAACACCTCTGTGCCCGTCGTGGCGCACCACTCGCGATCTGCACGGTTTTCCTGCCGTGGGTCACCAAGAAGCGAACTGCCCGTCACTTTGGTGGAGTTCACCTCGCCAGCAAGGCCGCACCATCGCCCTCGCGGCCCGCCGGCCCGCCGTCTCGCCGTCTCGCCGTCTCGCCGTCTCGCCGCACTGTGCCCGACAGGAGCGCGGCCGGGCCGGCCCGAGAAGGTCCGCGAGCCCGTCCAGGAGCGGCGTGGCTACCGCGAGACCTCGCTCAAGGAGGTGTGTCCGTCCGACCCGTCCGTCGTGGCGGGCCCGCAATAGATCTACGTCCTCTGTCACTAACCCGGTGAGGCAACGGAGACCTTCAGGGAAACGGATGAGGCGTCTGCGTGGGGGGCGCGCAGGTGCCAGACGCGCGCCGGAGGGAGGTTGCCCCATACGGTGCGGCAGTCGGCGGCGTGGGTCTGTTGGAAGGTGTCGAGCACGTGGGTGACTCCGCTGTGCCGGGCCAGGCTCCGGGAGGTGCCCAGCAGTGCGCGGAGGCGGGCAGTGCCGCGGTAGCCGAAGTACGTCAGGTGGCCGCCGGGCTTGAGTGCGCTCAGGTAGCCGGCGAGTAGATCGGACACCTCGCGGGGGTGGAAGTTGGCGAACGGCAGCCCGGAGACGATCACGTCGTAGCGCGCCTGGGGGTCGAGCTCTGCCACCGGTCCTGCGATCAGTGCGATGCGTTCCCCGTAAACCGCCAGCCGGGGGTCGGCGCGCAGGTCCGCGGCGAGCAGGCGAGCGAAGCGGGGGTTGGCCTCGACGAGGTCCAGGGTGTCCTCGGGACCGAGCAGGTCCGCCAGCACCCGGGAGACCGCGCCGGTTCCGGCACCGACCTCCAGCACGGCGCGCGGCTGCCCGGTGCGGTGCGCCAGCGGCGCGGCGAGCGCCGCGGCGAGGTGACGGCCGCTCGGGGTCACCGCCCCGGTCGTACGGAAGGTCCGGAACGTCTCGGCGAAGAACAGCCGGCGGTCGGCAAGGCGTCGTGCCGGGGACCGCCGGGCGGGGAATGTGCGTGTCGGGGAGAAGACCATGGCATGGACGCTAGGCAGCTGCGGGCGCATCGGAATCTCCTGATGTGTGACGAAGACCCCCGACGAAAGTAGGGGGTCCCGATGGCCGTTCGCCGGGGTCCATAAGGCAGGAGCGTCCCTAGGATGACGAGGTGAAATCCGAGCCGGGGCGCAACGTACCGTTGTGGGTGGAGGTGCCGTCATCGGTGCTGCTCGCCCTGCTGTCCATGCTGGAGGGCTTTCGGTCGGCCGGTGACACCCTGGCCGATCCGGCACCGTGGGTGGCGGCGACCGCCTCGTTCGCGGTGCTCGCCCGCTATAGGATTCCGCAGGCGGTGGCGGGCCTGGCACTGGTCTCGGTCGGCCTGGGCTCCCTGTTCCCATTCCTGGTGACGCTCTATCACTTCGCCTCGCGCGGCCGGTTGCGAGCGGTGTGGGTATGCCTGGGTCTCGCTTTGGCCGCCGGGTTGCCGTGGCTGGCGGTTGCGTTGGCGCTGGGACGCCCCTTGTCCGGGGGTCGGCTGAACACCTGGACCGGCGCCGGTGTCGGCAATGCCGTGCTGGTGGCTCTGGCCTTGGCCCTCGGTATGTGGGCGGGCAGTCGGCGCAGACTGCTGGGTGCACTGACCGACCAGGTGGAACAGCTGCGGGTGGAGCGTGAACTCCGTGCCGAACAGGCACGGTTGGCGGAGCGGGCACGGATCGCCCGCGAGATGCACGATGTGCTCGCACACCGGCTGAGCCTGCTGATGCTGCACGCCGGGGTACTTCAGTTACGTGCTGAGGGAATGTCACCGGCCGTCCTGGAGCGGTTGACCCTGCTGCGCAGCACGGCCGGACAGGCGTTGGACGACCTGCGCGAGGTGCTGGGGGCGCTGCGCTGCGACCGGCCCGCTCGGGCCGATGGGGCGCCTGCTGTCACGGCGCCGGCCCTGCCGGAGCTGGCGGAGCTGCTCACCGAGGCACGGGCCGCCGGCCAGGTGATCGAGTCGGTGGTGTCCGGTGATGTGGAGAGCACGTCCACCAGCCATCGTCTGGCGGTACACCGGCTCGTACGGGAGGCCCTGACCAATGCCCGCAGGCACGCCCATGACGCGCCCGTGACGGTGAGTGTGCACTACGGACCGTCGGCCACCACGGTGGAAGTCGTCAACGGACCGGCCGGACGCGTCGGGGACTCCACGGTCTCCGGAGGTTCCGCGGTACCCGGTGGCTATGGCCTGATCGGTCTGGCGGAGCGAGTCGCGGCGCTGGACGGTCACCTGCACACCGGTACCTGCGGGGGCGGTTGGCGGCTCTCCGCCCGGCTGCCCACCTCCTCACCCGTCCGTCCGTCGGCGTCCGCCTCGTGATCAATATTCTGGTGGTCGACGACGACGCCCTGGTGCGGCTCGGTCTCGTCGACCTGCTGTCCACCGACCCGGAACTGACCGTCGTCGCCGAGGCGGCGGACGGCCTTGCCGCCGTCGAACAGGCGGGCCGGCACCGGGTCGACATTGCCCTGGTCGATGTGCGGATGCCGCGGATGGACGGCATCGCCGCGACCCGCCGGCTGCGCGCGCTCCCGAACCCGCCGCGAGTGATCACCCTGACCACCTTCGACCTGGACGAGTACGTCTACGATGCGCTCGCCGCCGGCGCGGACGGCTTCCTGCTCAAGGACACCGAACCGCGCGAGATCATCCGCGCAGTCCATGTGGTGGCGGACGGCCAGGGCATGCTGCATCCGGCTGCCGCCCGTCGTCTGATCGACCGCTTCCACCGGGCCGCCCGCCCCGAAGTGCTGGAAGCTCGCACCCGGTTCGAGGGTCTGACACCTCGTGAGAAGGACGTCCTGGCACGGCTCACGCTGGGCGATTCCAACGCGGAGATCGCGGCGGCGCTGGGCATGCGCGAAAGTACCGTCAAGGCACACGTCAGCCGGATCCTCGGTGCGCTCGGCGCCGGCAACCGCGTCCAGGCCGCCCTGCTGGCCCGCGACGCGGGGCTGGGCGGCCACGACTGACCGGTTCGCGGCGGGGAGACCGTCCGTCCCCCGTGGCCTGCCGCCGATCGCTCAGCCGCTCAGGCCGTGGTCGCGGGCAGTGGCCTGCCCAGCAGGAAGGCCCGCAGCAGCGCGGTACAGAGGCGCGGCCGGCCGCGGGAGACGGCGTGACCGGACTGGCTCACACGAGGCGTCTTCCTCGGCGCCCGCCCAGCCACCACCACTCGAACAGTCCGCCGGGCTTCTTCGTCCGCCGTGCCGCTCTTGACTCCGGATCAGGGCGTCGTCGCCGACGGAGCAGCAGCCGTGGAAGCAGGTCACGCCGCGGGTGCGGTGACAGGTCGCCGGCAGCCGGTTGGGCTTGCCCTGCTTCGCCCAGCAGGAGCCCTGGGTGGGCCGGATTCCGAGGGGCGCCGTGCCGTACATGTGCGTGAGGTGTCCCGAGCGTGTGGACGAGCTGGACGACTCCTCGGTCTCCTCATCGGCATCGCCGATGGCGAAGGGCGGGCATGGCAGAACCTGGACGGCGGACGCCTCTGCCCGGCCAAGGGCTTGCCGGGTGCCCTCCGCATCGGCATCCGCCTCCAACGGTCACGCCACGGCGCAGGACACGCTGGACAGCGCTCGCAGAGGGAGGGGCTTCAGGGGGTGAAGAGGCTGAGGTTGTCACGGACGTAATCGGCCACCCCTGAAGGAGGGCGCCCGGTGACCTGCTCGACCCCGTCCGCCTTGCGGTCGTATCGATTCTCCGCATGAAGGCGAGCCATGGTGGAGATGTGCTGGAAGACGTGGTCGGGCAGCCCCAGCCGCCTGAGATCGTCGTCGATCCATTCCTGCAGGGGGATGTCGGTGTAGCTGACCGGTCGGCCCAGAACTGTGGAGACCTCCGCCGCCATGGCGGCGATGTCCTCCGAGCGCGGGCCGGTCAGCTCATAGATCCTGCCGGTGTGCGGGGCCGGGTCGGCGAGGATCTCCTCCACGACCGCGGCGACGTCGCCGGCCGCCACAGGGGAGGATTTCGCCTGGCCGAAGGGCAGTCTGATGGTTCCGTACTTCGCGATCGAGGAGAAGCCGGCACGGAACAGCGGGTTTTCCATGAACACGGTGGGCCTGACCTGGACTACGGGCAGGCCCGACCAGTCGAGAACCTGCTCCACCAGCCACTGTTGCCGCTGCTGCACAGACTCGGAGGTGCTGGTGAGGTCCATCTCGGACACAGTCAGCTGCGACATGTTCACGAACGCTTCCAGGCACCCGTACGCACGCGCGACGGCCGCCACCGTCACGGCAGCCTCCAGATACTGCGCCGACACGCCCATGCCGAAGTACATGCGTGCGCAGCCGGCCAGGGCGTCGGCGACGTCGCCTGCGCGCGTCAGGTCTCCGACGACGACCTCGGCGCCGGTCGCGCGCAGCGCCTGCGCCCGCTCGTCGTCGCGACGCACCATGGCCCGGACGGGCAGGTCCCGTTGTCGAAGGCCTTCGACCACGGATCGTCCGACGGCACCGACGCTGCCCGCCGCGCCCGTCACCAGAATGGGCAGCACACTGGCTTCCGGGATGCGGTTCATAGGGGCAGCCTGCGGTGTGCACAGCCAGGGCGCAACTGGAGCCCGGCGAGCCTCGGCGCTGCGACAACGGCCGGCTCGTGTGACGGGATCGGCATACTCAACTGTGGTCGGGTAGCCGGAGACCATTGCTGGTCTCCGGCTACCCGACCACACCGGGACTCGCGGGCTGTTCGGGGCACCGCCTCTACAGGTGCGAACTTGTGGCATGGCGACTCATTACGAGTCTCTGTGCAACGAGCCACTCTTCTGCGCCCCTAGGGGACTCCCCCAACCTGCCGAAGCCACAGCCCATCGTCCTTTTGACCACCACACCGGCGGGCTCCCGGTCCCCCAAGGCGGCCAGCCGGTCCGCGAGCTGCGAACGGGCCCGCAGCGTCTGCGGATGGTCCTCGCCGAGGGTCCGTGCGTACCCCGTGACCGTCTCGTCGAGCAGCGGCACACCCTTGGCGGTCCGCCCGACCTGGCGCAGCACGTCCGCCGGCCCGTGCCGCGCGTGCAGCGTCTCCGTGCCGCGCGTGCAGCGTCTCCGGGGCGTCCGGTCCCAGCGCCCGCTCCGCGTCCGCCACCAGCGACCGGGAGCCCTTCAGTGCCTCTTTGGCCAGGTCCAGTCGGATCAGTGCGGTGATGTGGTTGCTGCACGGCCTGGATCGCCTTGGCCGACACCGGGCCCTCGGCCCGTACGAGTGCGTCCACCGCCCGGGCGCAGACCTCCTCGGTCTCGGCCAACCGCTCCAGGCCGTGCAGCACGCTGGACAACACCGTCAGCGCTGCCCCGGTGGCCGGAGCCCCCAGGGCGCTGGGGCCGCTCCAGCCGGGACACCACGTCCCGCAGCACCTCCTCGGCCTCCACCGGCCGGCCGGCCCTCGACAGCCGGCGTTGTCCGTCCCCGCTCATGGCAGCTGCCCCTTGGTTGTCGCCTGGCCGGGCTTATCGCCGGGGCAACGGGCGGCGTGCCCAGGGATCCCGCCCGCGACGCGGTGTCCGACGGCCCGTCAGGCGTCCGGCTCCGGCCCGGCGTCGGTGAGGCGGGGCACGGGCGGGGCCCCCTCGGCGACGCCCTTCTCGCCCTACGCCTCCCACCCACACCCCTGACCCGTCCCGCAGCCTGGACCGCACAGCTGGCTGCGGTCCGAAGGCGGCCGGGGTGCGGGTGCCTGCCTGCAGCTCGGGGGCTCGGTCGGCCCGGGCCGGCCCGGCCTCCAGGGTCAGCGGCGCAGGACGTAGTGGGTCAGGCGGGAGCGGGCGGCCTGGCGTGCTCAGCCGGCGCGGGGATTCGGCGAGCTGCCGGAGAGGGCCGTTGTCCACGCCGTGTGACCGGCGAGAACCCAGCAGGCAAAGATCGTCCGGTTCGCAACTGCGGGGGCCCACCCACGCTGCGTGTACAGATCAACTCCAGTAAAGTGACCATGCTTTAGGAAGTGGCAAGGCCGCGAGTCGACTGCGTGCGATGGCGGGAAGCACCAGATGTAGCCTGCGTTCGCCGTCCTCAACGGAGCTCTGATGTACTTGTTCATTTGTGTTCAGCGGGCTCCGCCCTGCGACCGTTTCCGGGGCCGGGAGTTGCGCGAGGGCCGGCCGGACGGCCGACGCTGCCGGTGAGGATCGCGCCGTTGGAGCCTTGGCCGGCTCGGGCCATTCACCGGGCCCCGTCTCGGCCTCGCGGTCGTTTGTCTGCGGTGCCACTTCTTCGCCCTGCACGAGCGTTCCACACCGTATTCACGAATTGCCACATTGTTACTCCTGTCCGCCAGTTCTCCGTAGGCCGCACTCACCTCCCTACGGGGGAGTGAAC
This sequence comes from Streptomyces sp. NPDC058092, assembly GCF_042884935.1. Lineage (NCBI taxonomy): Bacteria > Bacillati > Actinomycetota > Actinomycetes > Kitasatosporales > Streptomycetaceae > Streptomyces > Streptomyces sp. NPDC058092. Next base: position 40,248 of record NZ_JBHVSY010000039.1, on the reverse strand, counting down.
TGCTGCGCCGTCTTCGAAGGCTCGACTCCGACCCCTAGGACCACCCTCCGTGACCTTGTCCTCAAAAATCGCCCTTGCCCTCGGCGTCTTGTCCCTCCTCCTAGCGGTCTGGGCGCTGCTCCTGGCACGCTCGCGCCGCAAACACGTACGACGAGGCAGAGACTTGTCCGCGGAGGCGCAGGCTGCCGATTCCCGTGCGCAGGCTGCCGAGGGCCGCGCCCGAACCGAGGTGCAGAACAGGCAGACCGCAGAGTCCCGCACGAAGGAGGTCAATACCCGCGAGGCGGAGCTTCTCGACGAAGTGCGTCACCTCGTCTCCGAGCGGCTTCCCGCTCTCGCACTGCACCTGATCAGCTCTCATTACCCCGTCCCCGGACTGCTGCACAAGAATCTCGCGGGGTCTGAGGCTGCACAGCTCCTCGACGCCCTGACCGAAACTGTTTCTGACATCGTCCTCAAGGAGAGGCGCCGCATCGACGCCGCTGCCCGGGCTGCCCTGCGCGGCGCGACTCAGGAGTCCCAGGCCCTCTCCTACCGGTTGCAGACGAATATCGTTGGTCTGCAGCACGAGTTCAGCGCGCCGCCCAGTCTGACGCAGAGCCTGCTTGAGTCCGACCACCTCAATGAGCAGAACCTGCGCCTCACGCAGAGATCCGCCATCGTGTGCGGAGGCTGGCCGGGGCACGTCCGCAAGGACACCTACGTGAGCGAGGTCGTCAGTGGCGCCTCCTCCCGACTGCGCGGCTTCGACCGCATCAACATCGTTTCGCGGCTGGGCCTTTCCAACATCGGCGTGGTCGGGCGCGCGGCCGAGCCTGTTGCCGTGGTCTGCGCCGAGCTGATGGCCAACGCGCTGGAGCACTCCCGTGACGACCTCATGGTGGACGTCAGCTTGTTCCAGACCGGCAACGGCAGTGTGTGCATCACGATCGACGACGCCGGCAAGGGCATGACCTCAGAGGCGCTCGCCCGCGGCCGGGGTCTGATATCGGGTGAACAGCAGGAGGTGATGCTCCTCGAGCTCGGTGACCCGCCCTCCATGGGCTTCGCTGCTATCGGCCGCCTCGTCGCCGACTACGGCCTCCACGTCTCCATCGACACTTCCTCTCCCTATGGCGGGGTGCGCGCTGTGGTGTCAGTTCCCGAGAATTTGCTGACCTCGATCGACGAAAACGCCACACCTCCGTCGGTCATGGCTCCCCAACCCGCCGTGGCGCCCCAGGCCCACAAGCGGCCTGCCGCTGCCGGCTCGCCCGCGCACTCGCCCGCGCACTCGCCCGAGCCGACCGCCTCAGCAGAGCTGCCGCAGCGCCGTCGCCGTTTCTCAGCGACAGCCACCAATGATGACGCCGCCGCAGCAGCGCCCCGCCCCTTGGACCCGGAGAACACCGGTGCCATCTGGAGCGATTTCCAAAGTGGCCTCACCAGCGGCCGGTCCGTCACCGATTCGGAGGAAACACTGTGACCATGTCTGAAGCCCGCGAAGAGACCGGCCCGTCCGCGTGGGTCCTGAAGCCCATCACCGAAATCCGTGGTGTCCGGCACGCCCTGACCATGACTCTCGACGGGATGGTCCAGGTCACCTCCGAGAACCTCACCAAGGACGAGGCAGACGGCATCGGTGCGATGACTGCCGCGCTGCACTCCGCCTCTCGCGCCGCCACCAACGCCGTTTTGGGAGCCCCTCCAAGCACTCCGCTCACGACCGTCACCTCACACAACGATCGGGGTACCTACATGGTCATGCCGGTCGGCGAAGGAACCAACACCCTGATCGCGGCAGCGGGCGATGAGGACATGCCCATGGGGGTGGTCGCGGCCACCATGGCCCGCCAGGCAATGAAACTCGGGGAACAGATCATGTCCGTTCCCGCCCGTACCGGCGACGGAGCGTCATGAGCCGCGGCCAGGAACAGCGACGGCTGCTGCCGGCCTACCTTGCGACCGGAACCAGCCCCGGCGCCGGCCTCTCGGGCACCCTCGATTCGCTGGCCGCTCTGCGTGCCAGTGGTCTGCCCCTCGCCAGGTACCACACGGCGGTGCACCAGCGCGTGGTCGAGCTGCTCACCGGCGGATCTCTCAGCGTCGTCGAACTAGCCGGCTATCTCGGCCTCCCGGTCAGCGTGACGTTGGTGCTTGCCGAACAACTTGTCAATGACGGTCAGTTAAAAGCCAGCGTTCCGATTCCGGACGCTCTGCGCGCGTCGAACGATGGCCGACCGTCGAAAGAAGTCCTGGAAGAGGTTCTGAGTGGACTCCACGCTCTCCTTGCCGCCTAGCTCGCCTCCCGTCTACCTGCCCGAGGGAGAACACCGAAGGATCAAGATCCTCGTTGCCGGCCCGCTCGGTATCGGCAAGACGACCGTAGTCAAGTCGCTGTCGCAGATTCCGACACTGCACACCGACGAGGTCATGACGAACGCGGCGGTCGCTACCGATGACCTCAGCCACGATGTCCTGCGTGACAAATCCACCACCACGGTCGCCATCGACTTCGGCCGTCTGACCCTGCCGGGCGACAAGATCGTTCTGTACCTGTACGGAACTCCCGGGCAGCGCCGCTTCCTTCCTCTGTGGGAAGGCATCGCGTTCGGAGCACTCGGTGCCCTCGTCCTGGTCGACACCCGGCGGCTCAAAGACTCCTGGGAGGTGATGGAACTCATCGAGGAGCGCGGTTTGCCGTACGCCGTCGCTGTCAATGTCTTCCCCGACTCACCCGCATACGACTTGGAGCTCATCCGTTCGAAGCTCGACCTCGCCCCGGAGACCCCGCTGGTCACCTGTGACGCACGGGAGAAGAACAGCGGCCTCAACGCCCTCATCCAACTGACCGCCCATTCCATATCCGTTGCCGGAGTCGAAGCCTCGTGACGCTCACACCAGCCGAAGCACCCGTGTCCCTGCATGGGGCCGAACACGCCGCGAACCCGCAGCGCAGCTATGAACTGCTGCGCCGGCAGGGGCCGGTCGGCGTAGCCGAGGTGGCCCCCGGTGTCGTGGTCCACCTGGTCACCGACTACCGGGCCGCCCTCGACCTCCTCCAGGACACCGATACGTGGACCAAGGACACCCGGAGCTGGCTGCCGCAGGTACCGGAGGACAGCCCGATCCGGCCCCTGGTGGAGTGGCGGCCGAGTCTGTTCTACGCCGACGGCGAGGAACACGCGCACCTGCGACGGGTGATCACGGACAGCTTCGGTCTCCTGGATCCCCATGACGTACGCGTCCTGACATTCCGCTACGCCGACACGCTGCTCCAGGAATTCGCTGATACCGGGACGGTCGACCTCGTCCGCCAGTACGCGCAGCAGCTGCCCCTGATGCTCTTCAATGCGCTGTTCGGTATGCCGGACGAGGAGGGCCCGCGGCTTGTGTGGGCGCTCGGGGCGATGATGGACAGCGATCCGGAGACACAGGCAGCGGGCGGGCAGTCGTTCGGCGCCTACCTCGAAACCCTCTACGGGACCAAGGCGGCGAAGCGCGGCCACGATTTGACCTCCTGGTTCATCGATCATCCCAATGGGCTGAGCCAGGAAGAGGCCGTCCACCAGATCCTCATCACCCTCGGGGCCGGGAACGAGCCACTGTGCAACCTCATCGCCAACACGCTCGTCCGCATGCTCAGCGACGACCGCTATTTCGGCACCCTGACCACCGGGAGCCTGCCCATCCAGCACGCCATCGATGACGCGCTGTGGCACGACGCGCCGCTGGCCAACTACAGCGTCCACCTCCCCAAGAAGGACGTGACCTTCCACGGCGCTCACCTGCCCGCAGGCTCGCCCGTCATGGTGTCGTACGCCGCCGCCAACGCCTGCCCCCACTCGGGCGTGCCGACGGACGGCTATCGCTCCGGGAACAAGGCGCACCTGGCCTTCGCTGCGGGGCCCCATGCGTGCCCCGCCCGTGACGTCGCCACGCTGATCGCCACCGCCGCGATCGAGAGGCTCCTGACCTACCTGCCGGACATCGAACTGGACGTTCCCGCCGACGAGCTGACCTACCGCCCCGGGGCTGTCTACCGGACGCTCACCGCGCTCCCGGCCCGGTTCACCCCGCTGACCCCCGACGCCGACGGGGCCACCCCCTGGAGCCGGAGCCCCTCCGGCCCCGGGCGGGACGCGCCACTGTCCCCGGCGTCAGGCAGCACCAAGGCGTAGAAGCCGTATCACCTGCGCTCGATCGTCGCGTCGTGGTGGTGCCGCCCGGGAACCGGCCGGCCCCACGACAGCCCAGGGAGGAGAGGCGTGTCCGTGGCCCCGCCCTCTGCAACAACGGAACCGCGACAACGGTTCTCGAACGAAAGAGGATCAACCGCCGGTGACACAAACCCTTCCCACCGCACTGCCCGACCTCTCTTCCCTACGACAGAAGGTGGGCGCGGCTCTGACCGGATTCCTGGACACCAAGGAAAGTGCCGCGCCAGGAACCGAGCTGCTCTACCTGACCACCGCCCTGCGCGGACTCCTGACCGGCGGAAAACGACTGCGGTCCCTGCTGTGCCTGTACGGATGGCAAGCCGCCGGAGCAACAGGCGACATGACCGCTGCCGTTCGTGCCGCCGCCAGCCTCGAACTTTTCCAGGTGTTCGCCCTGGTACACGACGACGTGATGGATGACAGCGACATCCGCCGCGGCCGGCCGTCCGCCCACCGTGCACTGGCCACCGCGTATACCGACAGCGGCGGCCCGGGCAGCAGGGCCCAGGCGCACGGTCTGGGCGCGGCCGTCCTCCTCGGAGACCTGGCCCTGGTGTGGTCCGATGAACTCCTGCGCACAGCGGACCTCGGCCCGGGGCGGCTGGCACAGGTGCTGCCCCTGGTCGCCGACATGCGCAGCGAGGTCATGTACGGGCAGCTCCTGGACCTGCAGACCACCGGCCGCCTGGCCGGCGACGTGGATACGGCACTGCACGTCATTCGATACAAGACGGCTAAATACACCATAGAACGGCCCCTGCACATAGGGGCGGCAGTGGCCGGAGCGACCCCGCCCGTACTCGATGCCTGCACCGCCTTCGGCATACCGCTGGGAGAAGCGTTTCAGCTGCGGGACGACCTGCTCGGGGTTTTCGGTGATCCCGCCAAGACAGGCAAACCAGTACTGGACGACCTGCGCGAGGGCAAGGCCACCGTCCTGATGGCGCTCGCGGTCCAGCGAGCCTCCACGGCCGAACTGAAAACACTGCGCGAGCTCGTCGGCCGAAGCGACCTCAACGAGGAACACGCCGCCGCGGTCCGCACGATCCTGAACTCCACCGGTGCCCGACAGACCGTGGAGGAAATGATCACTGCACGACGGGCGGCCGCTCTCACCGCCCTGGACAACGCCCCCTTCCCGGGAAGTGCCACAGCCTCCCTGCGCCGGCTCGCCCTGGACGCAACGGCCAGGCAGACATAAGGCATCGCCGCACACCGCAATCACAACCCCGAGGAGGAAGTCACCCCGTGAGCATCAGCACCCCCATCGGCACGTCCTACACCGAACGAGCCACCAGCCTGGTGGCCAGGGCCGACCAGGACACATGGGGAAGCGTCGGCCCCTCCCTGTACGAGACGGCCCGTGTCCTGTCGGCAGCGCCGTGGCTGCCCGGGGAGCCACGGCGGATCACGTACCTGCTGGAACAGCAGGCCCCCGACGGCAGTTGGGGGGAGGGACCGCTGCCCTACCGGCTCCTGCCGACACTCAGCGCGGTGGAGGCCGCGCTGGCGGTCCTGCGAAGGGGCACCGCGCCGGCAGAAGTCACCGGCCGGCTCACGACCGCGGCGAACAGGGGCCTGGACGCACTGCGCGCACTGCCACCGGTATGCCCGTGGCCGGACACGGCTGCAGCGGAAATACTCGTACCCAGCCTGGTAGCCGGCATCAACGAGAATCTGGGCTCCCTGACCACCAGCGAGGACATGCCGGGTATCAGTGGCCCCCGGCTGCCGGTTCCGGGCGGCTTCCACGCCTCGGCACCTGCTTCCGTGGCCGGACGGTACGAGCCGGCCGGCAGCCTGCCCGTCAAGTTCCACCACACGTTCGAAGGCATAGCCGGCTACATACCGCCGTCTCTCGTCCCTGACACCGAAGGCCTGCTGGGCAGCTCGCCGGCCGCCACCGCGGCACGGGCAACGCGATCACCTTCCACCACCGCTCAGGCCATCACCGAACTCACCGCAGTGGCGCAGCGCTACGACGGTCTCTTCCCCGAGGCCGCACCCCTGCGCGTGGTCGAACGGCTATGGCTCGCCGCCGCACTGGCGCGCGCCCATCTGCCCACTGCCGCTCTTCCCACCATCCGCAGGTGGGCGAAGGAGATCTACGATCCTCAAGGCGTGCGCGGCGCGCCCGGCCTCATGACCGATGCCGACGACAGCGCCATGGCGGTGCTGGTCTCCTCGCTCACCGGCCTGCCCCACGACCCGGCACCGCTGGACCTGTTCCACAACGGCAGCCACTACGACTGCTACCTCGGCGAGGACACCGGATCGGTCACCGCGAACGCCCACGCCCTCCAGGCCCTCGTGAGCTACCTGCGGCACTGCCCGGCAGCACAGCACACATACGGCCCCCGAGCGGCGAAGCTGTGCGACTGGCTGATCGGCCAGCAGCAGCCCGAAGGCCACTGGACCGACAAATGGCATGCCTCCCCCTACTACGCCACCGGGCGGTGCGTCACCGCGCTCGCCCAGTACGGCAGCCACCACGCATCCAAGGCCCTCCAGAACGCCGCCGCGTGGACCACGGACACTCAGCGCGCCGACGGCTCCTGGGGCGTATGGGACAGCACCGTCGAAGAGACCGCATACGCCGTCAAAATCCTGCTGAGCGCCCCCACACTGCAGCCACAGCACACCCGGGCCCTGGACCTCGCCGAGACATACCTGCGCGCCGCCTCGCACCCCAGCCACCAGCACCCCGCCCTGTGGCACGACAAAACCCTGTACGCACCCACCGCAGTGATCGAAGCGGAGGTACTCGCTGCGCAGGAGATGCTGCGCACCCGCTACAGCTGAACAGAGCGCCATCACACCCAGGGACCGCACAAACCACACGCGAGAAAAAAGAGACGGGCACATGACTGCCGACCTACGTACTGCGCCGATCGCCCCCGGGCGGATACCGCTCATCGGACACGCCTTGCCTCTGCTCACAGACCGCCTGGCCTACGTCCAGCGCCTGCGCACCTACGGGCCCATCGTGCAACTCGTCATCGGCCCGAAAAAGACCATCACGGTGATCAACTCGTTCGAGCTGCTCCAGGAGATGCTCACCCGCAAATCCGACCACTTCAGCAAGGGACTGCTCTTCGACAAACTCAAAATCTTCGGCGGAGACCCCCTGCCGGTCGCAGAAGGCAAACCCCACCTGAAACGGCGCCGCCTGATGCAACCCGCCCTGCATCGAGAACACGTCAAGGGCTACATCGAGACCATGCGGGCCACAGCACAACCCTCCGTCTCGGCCTGGCGCGACCAGGAAATCCTCCACGTGTGCAACGAAATGCAGCTCATGGCCCAGGGAGTCGTCATGGCCGCACTCTTCTCCTCGAACCCGGAACGCGGGCCTGCACAGACCATCCTCGACAGCGTCGACACCGTCTTCAAAGCTGCCCTCACCCACGCCATGGTGCCCATCCCCGCACTGGAGCGACTGCCCACCCGCGGCAACCGCAGAGCCCGGACCGCCAACACCGTCCTGCACGAAACCATCGCCGGCATCATCGCCGACCACCGGGCCGGCCCCGACACGTACGACGACCTCGTCTCCCTCCTGATGACCGTCCAGGACGAAACGGGCGAAAACCTGAGCGACGAAGAGATCACCGCGGAGATCACCGCCCTGCTCGCCGCCGGCTCCGAAACCACCGCAGTCACCCTCGCATGGCTGTTCCACGAAATCGCCCGCAACCCGGAACTGGAACGCAGACTCCACGAAGAAGTCGACACCGTCCTCGCCGGAAACGAACTCACCGCCGAACACATTCCCCAGCTCACCTTCACCCGCAGACTCATCGACGAAACCCTGCGCCTGCACAACCCCGCCTGGATCCTGACCCGACGGACCACCGCACCCGTCCAGCTCGGCCAGTTCAACCTGCCCGCAGGGACAGACGTGATGTGGAGCCCGTACGCAATGCACAGAGACCCCCACCTCTACCCCGACCCGCTGCGATTCGACCCCGACCGCTGGCTGCCCGAACGCCCCCAACCACCCAGAGGAGCATTCATCCCATTCGGAGTCGGCAAACGAATGTGCATCGGCGACCAGTTCTCCCTCATGGAAACCACCGTCATCACCGCACTCATCGCATCACACTGGCGACTGAAACCAGTACCCGGCACAACCACCCGACCCGTACCAGAAATCACCGTGCACCCCTCAACCCTCGACATGATCGCCGAACCCAGAAAACGCACAGCCACGAAAGCCACCACATGAACAACACCCCCCACACCACATTCCCTTCACCCACAACCCCCCTCCCCACGCCAGACCTCCAAGGTTCCTTTCCCGGCCCCTTCGCAATCAGCCCCCATGCCGAAGCCATCGAGCAGCACACCGCCCTCTGGCTCCACAGCTTCCCCCTGGTCAGCTCACCGAACGAACTGAAGACCCTCTGCAACATCACCGCCCAGGGAGTAGCCCGCGTCCTGCCGGCGGCCGACCAGGACGGCGTCTTCCTCTGCGCTGATCTCTTCCTGTGGCTCACCGCGTTCGACGACACACACGGCGAGACCGAAGGAGCCCGTGACACCGCCCGCCTGGCCCGCCGCATCAGTCAATGCGTCCACGTCCTCGCCGGCCATGACCAGCCTGCAAGCGAAACCAACGCCTACACCGCCGCACTGCAAGACCTCCTCCACCGATTCCGGGAACAGGCCACACCCACGCAATACCTACGACTCACCGCGCACCTGCGGGACAACCTCTTCGGCATCCTCTGGGAAGCCCACCACCTCGACAGGCCCGACCAGGTCACCCTGAACGACTATCGCGCGATGCGCCCGCACACCGTCTTCGTCCGGACCGTTATGGCAACCGCGGAAGTCGTCCTCAAGTACGAACTCACCGAGAACCAGCGAGCCTCGACGGCAGTACGGGAACTGGAGAACGCCGTTGCCGACCTGGCCGGGTGGATCAACGACCTCGCCTCATACGCAAAAGAAGCAGAACGCGGTGGCCCGAACCCTCTGAGCCTGCCCACACTGCTCATCCAACACCACGCATGCGACCTCGAAGAGGCATTCCGCCAGGCCTCGCGCATGTGTGAAGACCAAGCCTCCACCGCACGCCTTCGAATCACCGAACTCTCCGTCAACGGCAAGAACTCACTGGCGGATCACGCTCGCGCCGTGGAAGCCGTCGCAGCCTCCTACGTGTGGCACATAGGGCACGCCCGCTACGAGCGTTAGCCATGCCCCCTATGCCCTGAGAAGCCGTAACCTATCGATCACGAGGAGGTTCCGTTCGAACGGGTGCGGCAGTGAAACGGTCACGGTGACCTGCGCGGTCTGCAGGGCAGCACAGCGCAGGTCCACAGTCGCCGCAATTCCGGCGTGTCGAGCCCGGCCGAGTTGAATGAGTCGACGACTGGGTCGCTGAGGCGGGGCCCCGGAGGCACGGTCAGACCTTGGGTCAGCTGCCACCGTTGGCCCCTGCCCGCCATCGGGCGGCGTCGTAGCACCTGCGGTGAACCATCCGGCCGCTGTCGCAGTACGAACGCCGGCCGCCCGGAGACACGAGGTCGGCGCCCGCTTCTTCGCCGTCGTCACCGACCTGGTGGGCACGCCCACCGAACTCGTCTCCCCACACGGGGAGACGGCTCCGCGCAGCCGCTCCACGTGCTGGGGCACCACCGGTTGGAACACCTCGGCCACTGCCTGCACGCCCCTGCGATTCCCCGGGCAGTACGCCGGCCCCGAAACCGGCCTGCGCTACAACTACTTCCGCTATTACGCCCCCGGCACCGCCCGTTTCACCAGCACGGACCCATGGGGCTCGCGCCGGCGCCCCATCCCTCCACCTACGTCGTCAGCCCGTGGGTGTGGACGGGTCCCCTCGGCTCGCGCCGAAGCGTTGCAGGATGGACGCCATGACGGGGACGGATCCATCCGGTAAGGACGCCTGGATCATCTGGGGCGGCCGACCGGTGTGTACGCGTGTCTGCGCCCCGAGATCACCGACGCGAAGAAGGGGACGGAGGCGGGCAAGCTCAATCCACCGGGCTGTCCTGGCCAACTGCCCCGGACTCGGCGCCCTTACCGGCCACGTCCGCTCCTTCGCCCGCATGCTCACCGGGCGCCAGGGCGTTCCGATCCGTCCTGTCCGCCCCTCACTCGGTGGTTTTGCTGAAGGGGGGCTGATTCAGGAGAGCCAGTCGGTGTAGTGGGTGGGGGCGATGCGGGCATCGTTTCGGGCGGTGAGGACGTCGCCGTGGACGGCGGCGAACATGCCGGCGGTGCCATCGGTGACGACAGAGCGCCCGTCGCTCTTGGCGGTCAGGGTGAGCCGGCCGAGTTCGTCGAGGGGGTAGACGTCGGGACCTGCGATGCTGACGACGCCGTTCAAAGGGCTGCCTGCGGCGACTTCGGCGACAATGCCGGAGACATCCGCGGCGGCGATCGGCTGGATCGGCGTGCGTGGCAGGCGGACGGTGTCGCCGTCGGTGGTCATGGACAGGGTCGCGTCCATGAACTCCATGAACTGCGTGGCGCGGACGATGGAATATGGGATCGGCCCGGCCTTGAGGATGTCTTCCTGAAGCACCTTCGCCCGGTAGTAATCCAGATCGGGCACTTGGTCCGCTCCGACGATCGAGAGGATGACGAAGTGCCCGACCCCGGCGTTCTCGCTCGCGGCAAGAAGGTTGTCCATCGAAGTCTGGAAGAAGGCGAGCGAGGCGTCGTCGAAGGTCGGGGAATTGGTCAGGTTGATGACGACGTCAGCACCCGCCACGGCCGCCTCCACCCCCTGGCCGGTGATGATGTCCACGCCTGTGGACAGGGAGTGCGGTACGGCTTGGTGCCCGGCCGCGTTCAGATTCTCCACGACCCGTGACCCGATCAGCCCGGTTCCGCCGATGACTGCGAACTTCATGGCATGCGCCTTCTTTCGATGATTGACGCCCCATATACACCTCATGAGGCTCTGATTGCCTGGATAACGGTGGCGCCGGCGTCGCCGGGCTCCTAGGGCGTGGTGGTTGCGGTGCGGTAGAACTCGGCTGCGGTGACGGTGGCGGGGACGCCCAGTTCGGCGGCGACCGCGGTGATCGCGGTGGCGCCGACGGCGAGGTCGGCTTGGCCGTCGGTGGTGAAATACGGTGCGATGAACGTCTCGTAGTGGGCTCGGGCTTCGTCTGCGGTGTGCCGGCCGAGGAACGTCTGGATGTGCCGCACCGTGGTGTCGGGTTCGTTGTGGATCACCTGCAGGGCGCGCCGGTGGGCTTGTACGACGGCCTGGACCGCGGGGTCGTCCGGGTGGATACGGGTGGGGTCGACGGCCACGCCCACGGTGGGGATCTGGAAGTGGTCGCCGACCCAGGCCAGCACCTGCCAGCCGTGCTCGGCGGCTATCGCCTCCGGTGCCATGGTGCTGCCGACCAGGGCGGCGTCGATCCTGCCGTCGTGCAGCCGGCGCAGGTCCATGCCGTAGTCGCCGGGCGGGCGGACGATGGTGTCGATGTCGCGGTCCGGGTCGAGGCCGGCCTGGCGCAGCACGATCCGGGCGAAGCATCCGGGTGCGGTGTGGGGGGCGTGTACCGCCAGCCGTCGGCCGGCCAGGTCGGCCAGGGAGGTCAGGCCGGGGCGGGCGAGGAACCAGAACAGCGGGCGGTGGGTGTTGACATGGAGTGCGATCCAGGGGATGCCATCGGCCAGTCGGGACAGCAGTGCCCGGCCGAGCCCGATGGTGGCGCCGTGGCGCAGCCGTTCCTCGTCCCAGGAGCAGCCGTCGCGCAGCGCGACGTGGACGCCCTCGTCGGCGTAGTAGCCCTTCTGGTCGGCGATGTGGGCGACCAGTTCTTCGTGCAGGCCCCGCCCGACGTAGGCGAGATCGATCGTGTACATGAAGGTTTCTCCTTGATCGTGTCGCCGCTATGCGCCCGTGCATGGCGCGGGCCCGGCCGCTGCGGCCCATGGTGCTGAGGTCACGGTGTGCCGGATGCGGTCCAGCCATCGGCGGGACCGGGACGGCATGGCCCCGTGTGCACAGGACAGCGGGGCATCAGTACATGGACATCCCGCCGTTGACCGCGGCCGTGGTGCCGGTCATGAAGGCGTTGTCCTCGCCGGTGTAGAAGGCGACCGCTTGAGCGACGTCGTCCGGGTGTGCCAGGCGGCCCAGGGGGGTAGCGGCCACCTGCCGCTGCTTGTGCTCGTCGTCGAACACATCCGCCGCCATGGGGGTGTCGTCCACCGGGCCGGGCTCGACGACGTTGACCGTGATGCCCAGCGGGCCCAGTTCCTGGGCGAGGTACCGGGCGAACTGCGTCAGTGCGGCCTTGGCCGTGCCCAGTGCGATCATGCCCTCCCGGGGCTGGCGGCTGAGGCCGGTGCCGAGATAGATGATGCGTCCCCAGCCCTGTTCGGTCATGGCGGGCAGGACGGCTTTGGTGACCGTGAACGCCGCACGCATCTCGTCGTCGATCTTGCCGCCCAGTTCTTCCCACGTCATGTCCTGGAACGGCTTGATCACATACGGGGTGAGCGCGTTGTTCACGAGCACGTCGATGCCGCCCCATGCCGCCTGGACCTGCTCGATCATGCTCTCGACCGCCGCTGCCTGGCGCACGTCGGCCTGCACGGTCATGGCCTGGCCGCCTGCGGCCTCGATGTCGGCCACGACCTCGTCGGCTGCCGTGCCGCTGCGGAGGTGGTTGACCACCACGCGCATCCCTCGCGCGGCCAGAAGGCGCGCGGTGGCCGCACCGATTCCGCTGCTGGCCCCTGTCACCAATGCCACCCTGCCGGTTTCCCCAGTCACGGGCCCCTCTCCTGCTCATCATCGCGGGCCGTCGGCTTGGCCGCCCGGAGTTGTTCATCGTCAATGCCGGGGTGTGCTGGGCGGATCGCCCGGCTCCAGCACGCTCGTGCCGGGCGGCGGCTTCTTCCGCTTCGAGGGCATCGGGGAGGACAGCGCCTTGGCCACCGTGTTCCACGACACCTTGTACCGCTGGGCCAACGCCCGCCCCGACACCGACGGATCCAACTGACGATCCCGGCGGATCCGCTCGAAGACCCACTCACGTGACCTGTACACCCACGGACTCCTGACACGACCGTGATCAACGCACCCAGACTGACCCGCCCAAACGGATCAAAGCTCCTATTACGCCATCAGCGGCATGTCACGCACCATCAGACGGGATGACTGATCCGCTGCCTCGGTGAGCAGGCCATGGCCACCCCGAAGGGCTGACGCCTCCTGCGGAAGCTCCGCTGCAGCACCAACCGCATCACCGCGATCGCCCAGGCCGTTCTCGTCCTTCATCACGCGTCAACGTGAGGTTGGAAAAGGGTCAGTCACCCTCACGTGGGCGCGTGCACGTGAATGATCGAATCTCGAACGGGGAAAAGACGGAAAGTGAGCACGCGTAGAAGATTCCTCGGCGCCGCCACCGCAGTCGGTGCCATGGCGTTTCTCGGCAGCACTGAGGCCGCATCCGCAGACGAGAGCAATCCGGGACCGGACTCGGCGGCCCTGGAGCTCCAGGCCCGCAACGCAATCTTCGCGGTCGATACCGGCACGCAGAAGCATTACGACGTGCTCCGGGCCGAGTTGATCAAGCGTCTCAGCCCGGTCATCGTCGTTCAGAATGACGACCGGGGTGGCCTGTACACCCTCGTCCACAACGGAGAGCAGGAGTCGTTGCACCCTGTCTCCGAGATCTTCGAGCTGGCCAAGTCGATCGCCCATGCTCCGCTGGGAATCTACTCGATCACCGCGCCGTACCTGAGCCACCGGATCCCGGACCTCCCCAGCTCCGCCCGTCTCGACGAGCACGACGTGGACATGGTGGCATTCAAGGGGCCCGGAACGAGCGACTGGGTCAGCCCACTTCAGGCGTTCGGCACCGCCCTGACCACCGCCCGACAGCAGCTCGACAACGCGCACCTGCCGCAGGAGCTGGAAGCGTCGAGTACGCAGATCCTCGACGTCGCGCTCACGTTCATCAACGAGTCCGTGCAGCGCGGTTCCTTCGACGTGAAGTCGTTCGAGAACTTCACGGGGGGCTTGAACGACGCTGTCGGTACCAACATGAGGTACGCGGCGCAGGCGCAGATCGATGGCGTGGAAGACCTCATGAAGCGGTGGCGGGGCAAGGTCGGCAAGGAGGACTGGCCCGGCCTGTACATCGTCGTTCTGTCGATCTGGACGACGTCCGCCCTGAACCAGAACTCGGTTATCGTCAAGCAGTTCATGGACCCCGCGAAGGCGGACTCGCACCTGATCGACCTGCCGACGGCCCAACTGCCCGCCGACCCGGTCTTCGTCGCGCTCGACAACGTGGCCCGGATCGTGCAGGACAACGTCGCGGCGGAGATGGTGTTCCCCGCTGACCGGAAGCTGGCGGACGCGCTGAAGGGGCCCGAGGATCTGCTGGCGCAGGAGATCCTGCACCAGCTCGCCTGCCCCTACCAGAGCAAGACCGCGACGAAGAAGGCCATAGGCGCAGCCCCGTAGAAAGGGCCCGGCCACGCCGGCCTGAACGCCGGTCACAGACCGCATGCCAACTGCTTCCTCGTCATCTCGGCCGAGGAAGCCGTTGCCGTTCCAGCACATCCACGGGCTCGCACTGCCTGGCCGCCTGCCCTGGCCGTTCGGCGCCCGGACCGGTGACGATGCCCAGAAGCTGGACGAGTCCGAGGCGGCTGGTCCGGGCGACGCCGAGTCCGAGCGGCGCAGCGGGCACCTGGTGCCACGTGTACCCCGGCGTTTCCACGAACACGATCGCCGCCAGCACTTCCTGGTCACGGCGCCGCCGGCCATCACTCTGAAGCCGCGACGGCGCCTCCGGCACCACCGGACGTGGATCCCGTCCTACGTGAAGGGCCCGGACGGGGCTCCGATCTGGTGAGCCGCCTGCTGTCGTGACCAGGGGTTTTGCTACCTACGCCGTCTGCCGCGCGCGTGGCGGACGCATTCACCACGGGGTGCTGTTGACGCCCTCGCGTGGTGGGGCCGGCGGGAACGTATCGTCCCGCGCCGGCCCGCGTGGAACGCCGTCGTGTGGGATCTGGTTTCTGGCTTACCCGCGGGGAACGGCGTCGAAGATGAGTGTGTAATTGGCCGTGTAGAGCCCGTTTTGGGTGGCGGTCGGTTTGGCGGCAGCGATCACCATGTCGGCTTGCGTTCCGGGGGTGGACTCTGCGTCGTTCACGACCTCTTGAGGTGTTGCTGTCAATGCCACGTGGTTGAAGGCGTTGGTCAACGCGATGGCGTCCGACCCGTTGTAGAGGGAGGCGGGGCCCCCTTCGATGCAGGCGTGGACGCTGTCCTCTGTGTTCTTGACGTCGTATGTGGTTCTGAGCGAGGAGAGTTCACCCGAGAGGGGGTTGTAGGACATGACCTCGTCCTTGCCGAAGTCGGGGTCCCTGGGTTGGACATGGAACTGCTTGCTCGGGATGGCCGCGGAGACGTGGACCGGGGCGGGAACGTCGTCGGATTGGGGCGCGGCGACGGCGCCGGAGGCTGAGGCGGCGGCCGTTGCGACGGCGAGGGCTGCCACGGCGAAGAGGCGGGGTGTACTCGTCATGCCAGGTCAACTTGGCCCGTGGCGCAAAGTCACGCGCATGTGAATCTCTGTGGCAGATGGACCATTCAAACTTCAATCGCACACAGTTGCGTCCGTCAAAATTCGATGGCGCCTACGCAGCCTTCGCTGTCACCGGATGCATGTCCTGTGACAGCGAACCTTCACCGATTGATATGCGGTGGCGCCGGACGGCGTGCAGGAAGTCGCGAACGCCGTCCGTGTCCGGCGCGAGGCGCCCGGTGATCTGCTCGCGCAGAAGCGTGTACTGGTGGACGACGTTGTAGGCGGGCTCGGCGGTCCGCCCGGTCCACTGCGTCAGCGACCGCTCGTCGCGTACGGGAACCGGAAGTTCGGTCAGCGTGCCGTTGCTTCCCCGGGCGCCGCCGCAGATGCCCCGACCACCACTGAGCCTGATCGGCCTTGACGGCGAGATCGCCCTCCGTGCCGTTGATCTCCCAGTGAAACCGGGTAGCACGGGACGTTTGGCGGCGGGCGTCGGCCGCAGGTCGGCGAGCCCTGGTATCCCGAGTCACATGCTCAACACGCGGAACGTGGCAGGGAACGCGCCGCCGACGTCGACGCCGTGCCCAACACGCGCACCGAGGTCGACCGGGGGCAGCTGCGCGCGGTCTTGAAAGGCCGGCGCTCCCCCGCTCGCCTCCCTTCGTCCGGCACCAAAAGCGGCACCGGCGTAGGCGTGGGCGGGACAGGACGGCGTTTCCACCGCCTCTTCCCAGTCACGCTCGTGCGACGGCGTCTTCTGCGAGCCTGGGCCTGCCCGATCGGCTTGGCCGGGCCCATGGGGGCCTTCTCAGGGGTCCGGTTGCGTCGTCACCTGCTCGGGGTCGAGCGGTCGGTGCTCTGCAGTTCCAGGCCCATGCGCTCGGCGAGGCCTTCGGCGAGTGCTGAGAGCGTCGGATGCTGCCAGACGAAGTTGCCGGCGAGTTCGACCCCGAGGTCGGATTCCAGACGGACCCGTAATTCCATGGACAGCAGTGAATCGAAACCCAGCGCTTTCAGAGGGGTCTGCGGGTCAAGGGTGGTGCTGCCCAGCCGGAGAATTCCGCGAATGTGCTCGGCGAGGTAGGTCTCGAGGGTCTCGCGCCGGCCGATGCCTGGCGCAAGGCCCTCGAGGTGGCGCCGGATGTCTCGGGAGTCCTGCGGCACGTCTGGCGGGTGTTCGTTGTCAGGGGCGAGGAGGCTGAAGAATGAGGACTGTCGTGCGGTGAGGGGGATCCAGGTGCTCGGCTCCCCGGGAATCACCCCGGTCTGGACGCGTCCGTGTGCCAGGAGCGAGTGGAGGGCCAGCAGTCCCTTGTCGGTCGGGATCGTCTCGTAGCCCCGGCTGCTGAAGTCGGTTGCGACACCGGTCTCGCCCCATGGCCCCCAGTTGACGGCGAGCGTGGGCAGGCCTTTGCTGGTCCGCCAGGCGGCGAAGGCGTCGAGCCAGGAGTTGGCGGCTGCGTACACGCCCTGTCCGGGGTTGCCCAGCAGTGAGGCCATGGAGGAGAAGACGACAAACCAGTCCAGTGTGTGCGCTGTGGTGGCGTTGTGCAGTTTCCATGCGCCGGTGACCTTGGGGTTCCATACGTGCTTCAGCTGGGGGTCTTGGATGTTGGTGATCGCGGCGTCCTCGAGGACCATGGCGCAGTGCATGATGCCGCGCAGGGGTGTCCGGTCTTCGGTGGCGGTGGCCACGAGGCGTTCGGCGGTGCCGGGTTTGGCGATGTCGCTCAGTACGACAGTGATCCGGGTGCCGCCGGCGGACAGCTCCCTGATCGCGCGCGCGGCGGCAAGGGAAGGATGTGTGCGGCCGTTGAGGACGATGTGACTGGCGCCCTGCCCGGCCAGCCAGTGTGCGGTTGCCAGGCCGAGGCCGCGCAGGCCGCCGGTGACGATGTAGGCGCCGTCGGTGTGAACGACGGGCGGCCCTTCGGGGAGGACCGCAGTGGTCTGCCCTTGGTTCGGGATGGTCAGGACCAGCTTGCCGATGTGGCGGGCGCCGGCCATCTGGCGGAAGGCGTCGGTGGCTTCGGCGAGCGGATACGTGGTGCAGAGCAGCGGCTTGAGCCGGCCTTCGGTGAACTCGGTGAGGACCTCACGCAGCACGGTCGCGAACATGTCGGGGCGGGTCCGCTGGAGTTCGATGAGGTCAACGGTGCTCAGGGTGATGTTGTGCCGGAACGGGGCCAGGCCGACGGGGGCGTCGGCCAGGATGTCGCGCACTCCCAGTTCGACGAAGCGGCCGAAGGGGCGAAGCGTCTCCAGTCCTGCGCGCACTGCCGCACCGGAGAGCGAGTTGAGGACGACATCGACGCCTTGGCCGTGGGTGGCGTTGCGGGTCTGCTCGGCGAAGTCCAGGGACCGGGAGTCCATCACCCGGCTGATCCCGCGGCCTCGTAGGTATCGTCGCTTGTCTTCGTTGCCGGCTGTTGCCAGTACCTCGGCGCCGAGCAGCTTGGCGACGGCGACCGCCGCCAGGCCGGTGCCCCCGCTGGCCGAGTGGATCAGGACGCGTTCGCCCGCGCGCAGCCGGGCGACGTGGCGCAATGCGTACCAGGCGGTGAGGAAGGCCGTGGGTACTCCTGCCGCGGAGACAAGGTCGAGCCCGGCCGGAATCGGTGCGGCCACCATCGCGGGCACGGTGATGAACGAGGCGAAGGCGCCGCCTTCGAGGTGAACGGCGAGCGCCGGGTCGCCGACACTCAGGTGCTCGACGCCGGGTCCGACTTCGGTCACCACGCCTGCGCACTCGAAGCCGATGCGGTATTGGATGTCCTGCTCGCCGGGCAGGAGCCCCATGGCTGTGAGTACGTCGCGGAAGTTGAGGCCGGCGGCCCTGACGCACAGCTCCACCTCGCCCGGTCCTGGAGTCCGCCGTCCGGTCGCGGCGAGTTCCAGGCTGCCGAGGTCTCCGAGCCGCCCGGTCCGCAGGCGGAATCCGTCCACCCCGTAGCGCATGGTGCGGGTAGCGGCCGTGGCCTGTTCGCAGGCGGCGAGCGGGGCTCGGTCGAGCCGGGCGATGTAGCGGGTGGCACCTCGTAGGGCGATCTCGTCCTCGTGGCCGTCGGCGAGCAGTTCCTGGGCCAGGCTGCGCAGGCCCAGGTCGCCGTGGTCTGTGTCCACCAGGGTGGCGCGCATGTGCGGGTGTTCGAACGTCAGGACGCGGATCACGCCGCGCAGGGCACTTTGCTCGAGATCCACGGTCTCGCCGGGCGCTACCGCACGGGCGGCCCGGGTGACTGCGTACAGGCGAGGAGGGGTGGAACTGCGGGCGGCTGCCTGGGCGGTGCCGAGGATGCGTCGGGCACGCCGCTGGGCGCCCACGGTGGGATCGTTGGTGGTGGTGGGCGATGTGCCGCACAGCATCACCACGGCGCGCGCGGGGGACGCGATGGCCTGCAGGTGTGTGCTGACGGATTCGCCGAACGGTCCGAGCCGCTCGTCTCCCAGCGGGGTGTCCCATACCTCGGCCCGGGCCCCGGCCTCGCGCAGGATGGCGGCCAGTGCCTCGGCGTCTTTGTGGCCCTCCCCGATGACGAGCCAGTTTCCGGGCGGGGGCTGCGAGGTGGTCTGCGGGCGTGGGGCCGGGTGCCAGCCGGCCTCGAGGAACCACTGGTCGGCCTGGTTGTCCCTGTCGGCGCTGTGCGGGCTTCGGCGTGCGAACTTCACTCCGTCGACGGCCATAACCGGTTTGCCCGCTTCGTTCAGCAGACGGGCGTGTCCCGTGGCGCTGTCGGCGGTGGTCTGGGCGATCCGCGCGTGGCAGTACACAGCGGTCGCCAGATCGCCCAGAATCCGTACCGCCTGGATCTGGACGGGGAGAATCAGCCCCTGGCCGGCGTCTTCGACGGGCCCTGCGACCAGGAGTTGCAGGCAGAGGTCGACGAGGACGGGGTGAACCCGCAAGGAGTGGTCTGCGGTCCGCGCGGGCTCAGGGACCTCCACACGGGCCCAGAAACTCTTCCGGTTGCGGGAGGCGTGCAGATCCGTGATGCCGGCGAACGCCGGACCGTGTTCCAGTCCCCGGGAGCGAAGTCGTGTGTAGAGAGCTGCGGGGTCGTTGGGGACCGGGTGCCTTTGGGCCAAGGTGGCGACGGACACGGTGCGGGTGCGCGAGGGCAGGGAGAGGCGGCGCAGCACGGCACAGGCGTACGTCACCCACTGGCCGTCGTCGCCGCGTCCGAAGATCTCGCATGTGGCGTGGTTCGGGGCGGTCATGGTGAGGGTCGTGCTGAGGTCGGTGTGCTCGCTCAGGCGCAGCATCTCCCGGAATGTGATGTCGGTGACCTCTACGTCGGCGGGGGCGGCGTCGAACACCTCGCAGGCGGTGGTCAGTGCGAGGGCGTAGTGGGCGGCGCCGGGCAGTACCGGGGTGCCGTGCACTTGGTGGTCGGTCAGCCAGGGCAGCCTTGTGGTTCCGGCGTCCCCCTGCCAGCAGTGGCGCACTTGTTCGCCGGGTACCTCGGTGTGGTTGCCCGGCAGGGCGGCGACGGGTGGGCGGGCGGTGTGCTGCTTCGCGGGGGTGGCCGGGGCGGGGTCCGCCCAGTGGCGTTTGCGGTCGAAGGTGATGGTGGGGACGTCGGCGAGGCGGTCTTGCGCGTACAGCGGCGACCAGTTGACGTTCGCGCCCGCGCAGTGCAGGGCGGCGAGCTGGGTGCGGAACGTGGTGGGTTCGTCCTCTGTGCGGCGTAGCGTGGGCAGCACGACCGGTTCGCCGGCCAGGTCTTTGAGGCTCTTTGTGACGGCGTGCGTGACCACCGGGTGCGGGGAGAGTTCGATGTACACCAGGTTGCGGTCGGCGGCGGCTGCGGCCACCGCCGGGAAGAAGCGGACCGGGTTGCGCAGGTTGGCGCACCAGTAGGCGGCGTCGAAGGCCGGCACGTCGTGCGGGTCCTTCAGCACGGTGGAGTAGAAGGGGATCCTGGGGGGCTGGGGAGTCAGGTCGCTGAGGGTGGCGAGGAGTTCGGCCAGCAGTGGGTCCACTTGCGGGCTGTGGGAGGCGACGTCCACCGCGATGGTCAGTGCCGGGATGTTGCGGTCCTGCCAGCCGGCGACGAGCCTTGCCACCTGGGTGGGGTCGCCGGCCACGACGGTGGAGTTCGGTGCGGCAAGGACCGCGACGGAGACGGACTCGGCATGGTTCGCGGCGAGTTCGGCCTCGACTGCGGCCCGGTCCAGTCCTACGGTTGCCATGGCGCCGGCTCCGGCGATCCGGGTGAGCAGCGCGGAGCGCCTGCAGATCACCCTGGCGCCGTCCTTCAGTGACAGGGCCCCGGCTGTGACGGCGGCCGCGATTTCTCCCATGGAGTGGCCGATGACACCGGCGGGCTCGACTCCGTGGGCGCGCCAGGTGGCGGCCAGCGCGATCTGCAGGGCGAACAGTACGGGCTGTACTTTGGAACATTTTGTCACCGGTTCACCGGCGCGTACTACGTCCAGTACGGAGAATGCGGCCTCGGTGCGGATGTGGGCGTCGGCTTCGGTCAGGGCCGCTGCGAAGGCCGGTTCCTGCTGCAGGAGGCCGCGTCCCATGCCTGGCCACTGCGAGCCCTGCCCGGAGAATACCCATACCGGCTTTCGGGAGACGGTGACGCTTGTGGGCCCCGTCACTACGGCCGGGTGGGCCCGGCCTGCTGCGAACGATCTCAGTGCGCCGACCGCGTCGGGCGTTGAACGGGCCACGACTGCGAGGCGTCCGCGCCCGGGGCTGCGTCGCAGGGCCTGGGTGTGCGCGACGTCGCGCAGCGGTACGTTCGCGCCGTCGCCCTCCAGCCAGTCGGCCAGACGCAGTGCCGCGGTGGGCAGTACGGCGGGGGATCCGGCCGGGACCAGGATCACTTCGGGTGCGGCGGGAGGGGTCTGTCGCTGGCGTGGCAGGGGGGTTCGGCTGTCCTGTGGTGGTTGTTCCAGGATGACGTGGGCGTTGGTGCCGGAGAATCCGAAGGAGGAGACCGCGGCCAGTCTCGTGGGTGTCTGTACGGGCCACTGGGTCAGTTCGGTGGGTACGAAGAAGCGTGTCTTGTCGGCGGCGATGGCCGGATTCCAGCGGGTGAAGTTCACGTTGGGGGGGATGAGGCCGTGTTGGAGGCACAGGACGGTTTTGATCAGTGCGGTGATGCCGGCGGCGGGTTCCAGGTGGCCGAGGTTGGTCTTGACGGATCCCAGGGCGCACCGGCCGTGTCCGGTGCCGTACACGTGTGCCAGGCTGGCGAACTCGATCGGGTCACCGAGTGGGGTTCCCGTTCCGTGGGTTTCGATCATCCCCATGTTCTGGGGGTCGGTCTTGGAGTTGGTGAGTGCCTGTTGGTACAGGGCTTGCTGGGCGGTGGGAGAGGGGGCGGCCAGGCCGTCGGACCGGCCGTCCTGGTTCACGGCGGAACCGCGGACGACGGCGAGGATGCGGTCGCCGTCGCGTTCGGCGTCGGTCAGGCGTTTGAGTACGACGGCGCCGCAGCCTTCGCTGCGGACGAAGCCGTCGGCGGCGGCGTCGAAGGTGTGGCAGCGTCCGGTGGGTGAGAGCATTCCCATCCGGGCGAAGGACAGGGTTGTCCTGGGGCGGAGCATGAGCGTGACGCCGGCGGCGAGGGCGAGATCGCATTCGTTGTGAAGCAGTGCCCGGCAGGCCAGGTGGAATGCGACGAGCGAGGACGAGCAGGCCGTGTCGAGGGCGATGCAGGGGCCGTGCAGGCCCAGGAGGTAGGAGATACGGCCTGCGGCGACGCAGTGCCCGTTCGTCAGGATGGAGCCTTCGAGTTCCTGGGGGTGTCCGGCGAGCTGGTCCATGTAGTCGTTGTAGCTGAGGCCGGTGAAGACCCCGGTCGGCGAGCCGGTCAATCGGTTTGGTGGGAGTCCGGCGTGTTCCAGTGCCTCCCAGGCCACTTCCAGCAGCAGCCGGTGCTGGGGATCGAGTACGTCCGCCTCGCGGCCGGAGACGCCGAAGAAGTCCGCGTCGAATCCTGACACGTTGCTCAGGTACCCGCCTCGTTGAGTGGGCGTGGGCGCGTCGGGGGTTGGTTCGGTGCCGTCCTGTGGCCGGGGTGTCTCGCGTCCCGGCGGTGGGTTCCCGATTGCCTCTTGCCCCTTTGCGAGCAGCTGCCACAGGGCTGCGGGAGAGTCGATGTCGCCAGGAAGCCTGCAGCCCATGCCGATCACGGCGAGAGATTCCGTCGCGTTGTCGCAGGGGTGCCTGTGTCGGCCCACGGGAGTTCTCCTTGTCGATCGGCTGTGCAGGGGGCGGGGAGCCCCCGGGCTCTGTTGGCGGCTCGCCGTCAAGGTGGCGGCGCACATGCGTTGCGGAATCGGTCGGGTCGGGCGGGGTTTTGTCAAGGGCCGGGGGTTGGCGGGGCGGGTCTCAGGCGTCGGGGCTTGCCAGGAGGATCGCGCTCTTCACTCCGCCGACCTGGTAGTTGAAACTCAGCGCGTGGTCGAAGTCGAGAGGCCGGGTGTGTACGCCGGGAACGGGGTCGAAGGTGAGGTTGTTGGCCGGCTGCTCGCAGTTCGCGGTGGGACATACCTGTCCGTGTTCCATCATGAGCAGGGTCAGAGCGACGCCGAGGCAGCCCGCGGGCGCGCCGTTGTGGCCGAAGCAGCCTTCCTGGGACGTCATCAGCAGGTCCTGTGCGGCGGATCCGTACAGTTCCTTGATCGCGTTCGCCTCGAAGGCGGTGACCACCACGTTGCCGTCGCTGCCGCCGTGGACGTAGGGCACCTGGCTGATCTCGCAGCGGTCTGCGAGACATCGGCGGACGGCGGTGACCAGTTCGCGGCCCGTCTCGTCGGAGGCCAGAGGGTTGGTCAGCCCGTCGCGGGTCGTGGCCTGGGCGAGCACCTGGCCGTACAGGTGGGCCCCGCGCCGGGTGGCGTGTTCGCGGCTTTCCATGATGACGGTCGCTGCTCCCTCGCCGTGGTTGATGCAGTCGGCACGCCGGTCGTAGGGGCGCATGAGGGAGTCGAAGGACGGCAGGAGCGCGGGCATGTCGTTGGACCGGATGATTTCGTATGTCTTCTGCGCGCCCTGCAGCAGGCGCTGGATGTTGCGGATCAGTGTGACGCTGAAGACGTCGACGCCGGTCACGACGGCGATGTCGACTTCGCCGTCGGCGATCAGGCGTCGGGCGTTGCCGATCTGCACCGCGGATGACGCGCAGCCGCACGACACGGTGAAGTTGGGGCCTTTCGACCGGGACAGTGCGCCTTGGACGAGGGCGACGTCGGAGGGGGTGACGGCTTGTTCTGCGGCGACGAACAGTTCCATCGCTTCCGTGACGCGAATGGTCTCGGGGTCGGCTCGCAGCACGGCGAGGTAGCTGTCGATGTTCGCGTCGATGCCGCCGCGTCCGGCCAGGATCGCTGCGTCGGCCAGGTCGCCGGAGAGGGGATCCAGTTCGGTGTCCGAGCAGGCCTGCGCCATGGACACCAGGCCGAACCGGTGCGCTGCGGTGTAGTGGCGTGAGAAGAACGGGGCGATATCGGGGAGGCGTTCGTCGAACATGGTGTCCGAGAGGTCCACGGAGCCGTAGTAGGCGTTGCTCTGCTTGAGGCAGGAGGCTCCTTGGGAGGCGATGTTCCACAGGTCGTCCGCGGTGAAGACGGGTCGCCCGTCACCGGGAAGGCAGAAACCGATACCGGTGACCATGGCATCGCGCGCGTGCCGGCCGCCTCCCGGGTGGGGGGCCGTCCCGCTCACGACACACCTACGTGCAACAGAGAAGTCGTCATGGTGATCCCCTCCGGATCAGTTGGTGGCAGCCGCACGTAGTCGGCTGTGTGCTGCTGAGTAGGAGATTTCGCAGCGGCCGGGTTCGAGCAGGGATCTATTCGGCAATGTATGTGCGGTAGATCCAGTGGTAGACCGGCAGTAGTTCACCGTCGAGTTCGGCATATTGATCCGCGAACTCAAAATGCTCATAACCGTTCCGGTGGGGAACCGTCACTCTTGTTTCACTTTCCAGTGATTTCACTTCCCAGGTCGGCGGAGAGCCCTCCGGTCCCCCGCTGAGCATTACGTGAATCGATTGAGGCATAGCGCTCTCCAGTCGGGAGAATCAGCGCTGAGTTATCAGCTGGGGCGTCGGATCGATTGCTTTCCGTAACGTCGCCCCGAGTGCTTTCCGTAACGTCGCCCCGAGTGCGGCCGGAAATGTTTCCACCACAGAACGGTGAGTGTCACGAAGCCGCGCAACTGGTCCAGGAATCCCATGCGCGGCGCGTCACTCTCCGGCGTACGGGAGCCGGTTCGCAGGCGGTGCAAACGGTGTCGGTGGCCGGCCTCGCGTACGAAACGACGTGAACGCCACGGTGTCGGAGCCGGCCGTGTGCGCCGTCGTGACCGCATCGACCAGCGCGGCCTCACGAAGCAGCGCGCTCTCAGGGGGCAGCGCGCTCTCAGGGAGCAGCGCGGCCTCACGAAGCAGCGCGCTCTCAGGGGGCAGCGCGCTCTCAGGGAGCAGCGCGGTCTCAGGGAGCAGCGCGGCCTCGGGGAGCAGCGCGCTCTCGGGGGGCGGCGCGCTCTCGGGGGGCAGCGCGGCCTCAGGGAGCAGCGCGGCCTCAGGGAGCAGCGCGGCCTCAGGGAGCAGCGCGGCCTCAGGGAGCAGCGCGGTCTCAGAGGGCAGCGCAGCCTCAGGGAGCAGCGCGGCCTCGGGGAGCAGCGCGCTCTCGGGGAGCAGCGCGCTCTCGGGGAGCAGCGCGGCCTCGGGGAGCAGCGCGCTCTCGGGGGGCGGCGCGGCCTCGGGGAGCAGCGCGCTCTCAGGGGGCGGCGCGGTCTCAGGGGGCAGCGCGACCTCAGGGGGCAGCGCGACCTCAGGGGGCGGCGCGGTCTCGGGGGGCGGCGCGGTCTCAGGGGGCAGCGCGGTCTCAAGGGGCGGCGCGGTCTCGGGGGGCGGCGCGGTCTCAGGGAGCAGCGCGGTCTCAAGGGGCAGCGCGCTCTCGGGGGGCGGCGCGGTCTCAGGGAGCAGCGCGGTCTCGGGGGGCGGCGCGGTCTCGGGGGGCGGCGCGGGGGTTCGGGCGTGGACGGCCGTCGGGATCAGGACCGGTCCTGATGGTGGGAGACAGACCCCGATGACGGATCGGACAGCACAGGGAACTCGCATGGCGCCCCTTTGACGAGGTGATGCGAGCCGCCTCTTCCTTGCCGAGGGGCGCTCACTGCGACGAACGATCTCGACGCTGCTCACAGCTGGCTGGCCAGTTCTGCGGCGGATCGTCGGTTGCCGCGCTCCCCGGAGAGGAGGGCAGCCCACCGGTTAGATTCGAAACGGTTATCCCACGGGGCTGAATAGTCTCGCAATGAGGCCGCTGACAGTTCACCCGTATGGCGCAATATGCTGAACGGTGGATTCCTTCTTCTTGGCGGGCTCCGTAAATCCGGTCCCGCCGGGTCACGAAGTCGCATTCGTGATGGTTTGCCGCCGGGGTGTCGCGACCGAAAGGAAATGGCACGCGCTTGGGCAATTATCCGGCAGTGGCCGGTTGCGGTGAAAAGATCTTGGCGTGATTTCTGCTGTCGTGGCGGTGGCCGGCAGCCGGCCATCACTCTCGGAGCAAATTTCGGACTGGGCCGATCGGGTGACTGATGGGCGCAGGGGTTGATGGCGGTTCATTCATTGGAGTTACTGAAGTCGTTGAACCGGTGGGCCGCCCATCCCTCTCCGGGGAGCTGGGCAATCGGTCCGCCCGTTTCGGCCCTTCCTGCCGGCAGGGCTTTTGCGAGCAGAGCCACTGCACGGCCGCTCCGCGGAGCCACCGGCCGGTGGGGCTCTGGACATCGGCTGGTGAAGCGTCTCGCCGTACTTGAGACCGGGCAGTGGTGCGCACGTCGCGGCTGATGTCCGTCGGCCCCCCGGTCGCCGTCCAGTCCGCCCCCGTCCCGAGCGGACTCACCACCGCAAGCCACTGCCCGGTCGCCGTTCCCGGAACCGAGAGCCGTTCTTCCTCTCACCCCTGCCCCCGCCGGGCATGAGGGAAGCCTGCCGTCGCTCTCGGCCGGTCCCGTGCGGACCGCAACGGTCCGCCTGTCGCAGGAGGACCTGTCATGTCCACGAACGCAACCTCGTCCGGCCAGTCACGGCCGGTCGCCCAACTGCCTTTCCCCTTCGGTCCGCTGCTCCTGGCGGTCCTGCCCAACTCCGGACCCGTCGCCGGCGGCAACACGGTCCAGCTCCTTGGCGTGGGCCTCAGCGGTGCCACCAGCGTCCTGTTCGGTACCACACCGGCCACCATCGTCTCCCAGGACGTGCTGGGGCTCACTGTCACGATCGTGGTCCCGGCGAACGCCGCGGGCACAGTGCCGGTCACCGTGACCACTGGTGGTGGTACCAGCAACCCGGTGTCCTACACCTACGTGGATCCGTCCACGCCTGCTCCTCCCACCGCCATCAGCATCACCCCGGCCTCGGGCCCGGCCGCCGGCGCTACCCCGTTCGCGATCGCCGGCACCAACCTGAACGGTGGCACTGTCACCGTCAACGGAGTTGCGGCCACCGTGCTGGGCGGCGACCCGGCCGGGATCCTGCTGTTCGGGATCACCCCGGCCGGCGCCACCGCGGGCAACGTCCCGGTCGTGGTCACGACCGCGGCCGGCACCGCCACTGTCCCCGGCGGGTACACCTACAACTGACCACCCCCTCACGGCCTCTCCTGCCACGTCGCCACGCCGACCGGCCAGGGCTGTGAAAGCGCCGGCCTGCGAGTTCCTCGCGCAGGCCGGCGCTGTTCGGCACCAGGGACGGTTCCGCCGCGACCGGCCCACCCGGCGGTGACGGACCCGGAACGCGAGGGCTGAGGACACGTAGCGAAGCGTGTGCGCGGGCTGCGCCCGGCCAGGCTGCGCCGCCGGGGCATCGGCAGTCCGGATACGATCCGCCGCCCGCGCCGGCCCCACGCCGGCCCCCGGCCGGCAGACGCAAGCGGTCTGCAACCGTTCACCACCGGTTCGGTATGTCCGGGCCGCTTTCAGCCCGGCTCGCCGGCCCCCGGCCGCCAGACGCAAGCGGTCTGCAACCGTTCACCACCGGTTCGGTATGTCCGGGCCGCTTTCGGCCCGGCCTCTCCCCCGCACCTCCCGGCAACCCGCCAGGACGCGGCCGGGCCGGGATCTCACAGGACACCGTTCCTGTCCCCCTCGTACGACGAGCCCGGGACCCCGGCGACGGCCAGAGCCGCCTCTTCAGATACTTTCCAAGCGGCCGATCGCCCGGCCCGGGACGTCCTGCAGGCGCGTTGCGCACCATCTCTTTTGATCAGCACTGCTGAGCGTCCGAGCCCGTGGTCAGGACTTCGCCCTCTGCGGGCGGCCCTGCCAACGGGCCGGTATCTCCTGGAACGTTCCCTCCTGGCCCGACCGGACCCGCGGTTCGAAAGAACGGCAAAAAGGCCCGGGCCGCTCGCGCCTCCAGCCGTGCGGGACCCTCGTGCCCTACGGGCTCCGGCCTCGGTGAGGAGCTGGAACGGTTCGAGACCGACGGGGCGCCCTTGTACGGGCCCGGGTGAAACCGGCGGACGGCACAGACCGCAGGGGACGCAGAGCTCTGGACCGGCCACGGTCCTGGTTCAGTTGGCCGTGTGGGACCTGAAGCGGTCCCCCACCGGTGTCTGCTTCAGCCGGGCCATGCGGGGCTCCTCCAGCGGCACGAGGACGACCTGCTCTCAGGCACTTCATGTTTCCGCAAATACGGCACCTGAGCGAGACCCACCGCACGACCGGGCGCGAGATCGAGCGCCCGACCGGCGAGATGAACCGGCGTCGCGGGCGCTGATCACCGGGCCGGGGCGGTGAGCTGGTGACGTGCCGGACGTGCCGCTGCGCCCCGGTGCCGCAACAGACGGTCTCTGGCCGCTTCCTCTGTCCTCGTCCCGTGGAAAAGCCGCGGCGGACCCGGGTGCCGTGTTGTGTTCATGCGGGGCCCGGCGGACGGGATCTCGGCCGCGGCAGAAATCCGGCAGGATTTCACCCGGCCAGTGAGATCCGTGCCCAGAACGTGCGGCCGCCGTCGGTCTCCTGCCGCGTTCCCAGTGCCTGGGCGGACTGCGCGACCACCACCAGGCCCCGACCGTGCTCGCCGGCGTTGCCGGCACGGTGCGGGACCGACGATGTCCCACCCTCGTCCTGGACCTCCACGAGAAGCCAGTCACCGTCCCTCTGCAGGCGGCCGGTGACCGAGAGGCTGCTGGTGTGGACAATGGCGTTGGTCATCAGCTCAGAGATCACGAGTAACGCCGCACACCGGGCACCCTCGTCCGCTATGTCCTCAAAGTCCATCCACAGCCGGGCCAGTTGGCGGCAGACCGGCACCGCTCGCTCCAGTGCCGGCACGCGGAAGGACGCCGGCCCTCTCGCAGAGCAACCGCCGGCCAGGGCCCGGGCCGACGCCGTATCCGGCCATTGTTCGATCTCTTGGGGGGACAGTGCGATCTGCGCCCCCGGCCAAGCAGTCGGCAGCATGGTTCTTCCTCTCTCGTCCCGGGCCCTGCCCAGCGGGCGGGGCGGCCGGTTGGCGCTTGCGGACACAACGCGCCACAAACCGCCGGCTGCGGATTCCTGCCGTAGCGATGCACTCGCCGGGCGGGGACAACCGTGCCCGGATCCCAGTGGGCGGTTTTGTGACAGGAAGCGGGGCACACCCGCCCCTCGCCGGCACGGCAGGCAGGCAGGCAGGCACAGGAGGTGAGCCAGGCCGCCCGCAGTCCCGCATCCGCGGCGGTGCCGATCCAGCCCGGATCTGCTGCCCACCCGGAGGGGGCGGTGCCCGGACCGGTGCCGTTTTGAGGCTGTTCGTGCTGTCCCTGGCGGCAGCACAGAAGAGAGATGAGCAAGGAGAGCGAGGGAAGCGCCGGGAAGGACGGGAGCGAGGGGGCGAGGGGGGCGCCGGGAGCGAGGGGAGCACCGGGAAGGACGGGAAGGACGGGAGCGAAGGGGGGAGGGGAGCGCCGGGAAGGACGGGAAGGACGGGAGCGAGGGGGGCGAGGGGAACGCCGGGAAGGACGGGAAGGACGGGAGCGAGGGGGGCGAGGGAAGCGCCGGGAAGGACGGGAGCGCCGGGAAGGACGGCGCCGGGCCCCTGGATCCACGGAAAGCGGCCACGCTCACACGGACAGCGCCGATACCCGGTGGTGATACGGCCGTCCAGGCAGGACCGGCACCCCGGACGCCGGTCACCGAACGGGGTCTGGACGATGCCGGTCCTGGGCCCTGAAGGTGACTCGGCGCCATGGGGAGGCGGCAGACCTCCGTGCTCCGGCAAAGCCCCCACGCCGTGCGCGACGGTGAGCGGATCGGCCGAGCACTGCGTGAGAGCGACAGGTATCTCTGCCGATCGGCGTTCCGCCGCATCGACCTGAGCGGTCCCACTGCACAACTCAGGAGTCCGGGGCCGGGCGCCGGACGCCAAAGAAGTCGCCAAGGAAGCTCGCATGGTGCCCCCAAAGAGGTCACATGGGCCGCCGCGCCAGCCGGCGCCACCGGCACCGGCTGACGGATCCAAACCCCTCCCACGGGGGTGCCCATTGCGGCAGTCCCACCCGGCAGATCCCCAGGCTTTCACCACACCTGGACAGCTGCGAGAGAAATGAGCAGCCGCTCCCCCGGAGAGGGTGGGCAGCCCACCGGTTTGGATAGTGACAGTTATCCTCTCGGGCACATATGACAGCAACAAAGCCGACAGGATGTCACCCGAATGGCGTAGTTACGGCAATAACATCACCCCCGCACCAGACCGCTCGAAGACTCCCCGGGCAGGCCGCCATCAACCATCTGGATGAAGTGGTTAACGCGCGCCGACAGCCCGCGATGTCACGGAATCAGCACCACACGGCGCAACGATTCAGCTTGACGAATCGCTTCTTCTGACTCCCTTTCACAAACGCCTGCCGTGACAGCTCTTGGCATGATCCGCTCGACCTGATCCCCTGAGCGAATTCGATGACCGGTAACGCCCTGCGGCAGAACCATAAAGCGTCACGACATCGCACCCCTCACCCTGCGGAGCCATGTGCACTTCGACGCCGCAGCCCGCACCCATCACCCGGCTGAAAGCCG
The DNA here is from genome assembly GCF_042884935.1 of Streptomyces sp. NPDC058092. Taxonomy (NCBI): domain Bacteria; kingdom Bacillati; phylum Actinomycetota; class Actinomycetes; order Kitasatosporales; family Streptomycetaceae; genus Streptomyces; species Streptomyces sp. NPDC058092. The sequence continues at coordinate 9,469 of NZ_JBHVSY010000039.1, read as the reverse complement.
CCCCGTCACAGACCAGACCGCCCCCGCCACCGCGAACCACCCGGCCCACGAACGACGTGAGACACACCTACCAGCTGCCGCGAGCAGGCACGTCGACGCATTCCGCACAGCCGGCCACCGACTCGGACCACGGCACCGCAGTGATCGTTTGACGCCGAGTCACGAAATAGTGCAGCCTCGGTTCGGCAGCATATGAAACCGCATACCGACGAGGAACTCAGCCATGGAACTGACGCCCGAGCGACAGACTTCCAACGACGCCCTCACGACGGGCGAGCGAGATCAGGCGACACCCACCAGCCACACCTGTATAACAATCAGCTGTTTTTGCACCGCATCACCCGGAACCCCCAAAACCCCCGGAGAAAACACTTGTGCGGAAAGTGAAATTCCTTCCACACATAAGCGGATCAAACGTGGATCTCACAGATGGGAGAAGCAAGAGACGGATCCCTGTCACCACCGCAACGATTCAGCCAGACAGTTCCTCGATTCAATACTGCCCCGCACAGCCGGATGAACGTAAGGGCAACAGAAGCTGGACGGACCTCCTGCACCCCCAGGCGTTCCGCCCTATCCACGCTCCACCAATTTGCAATTTGAGTCGCTTCAGTCGCTGAAAGGAGTACACATGGTTCCTGATCTGCACCTATATGACAGCAACACAGGCCAGACGTAGCGTCTCAACCAGCACCTGCGATGCCTGACATCCCACCGACCGCGCTGCGACACGCCCGGCCGGCCGGCCGGCCGACGCAAGACACCCCCACCCATTGCCACGACCACCGAAACCCGGGCCACAGCCACCGCGAACACCCAGGCCTCAGAACCAGCCACCGATACCACCCCTTGAACACCTCAACGACCCCTACCCGGCACATCCGGACCCGCAGACACACCAGCCCGAGTCCAAAACAGGTGCCGCAAACGCACACGCCCCTCCAGCCACCACCGCCACCGCCACCGATACCCACAAGACATCACCACCCGAACAGAACCAGCCGCCACCCGACATCACAAACGCCCCACCGACATCACCCCACAGCCTCCAGCACCCATCCCCCCTCACACACACCCCACACCACCCCACACCACCCCACACCACCACAGAACGCAAACAACCCGACCCATGACATACCGACACCACGAGTGCGCACCCACCCCGGAGAACCGCACACCCCACACACCGCAGAGCCGAAACACACCCGCCAGTGCCCGCCAGGCCCAAGTCCAGGCCGGGCACCGGCCCAGCACCTGACGGCACCCGCCCACACCAGCCACACCCTCGCACCCGGAACAAGAACACCAGCCACAACACACCAGGCCCTCCAGCCCGCACACCACCCCGCAGCCACCACCCCACCACCTCAAAACAACCCACCCCCACCAGCCACCGACCACTGCCACCCACCCCGCAGGACCACACCACACCCTGCCCAACCTTGCCGGCAGCCGCCTCCCGCACGATCTGGGAGACCGTAAATGAATCACGCACCCAGCCACGACGACAGGCCGTTCGACCCCCAAAACGCCGCACGTCAAATTCTGCCCGGCTCCCCCGCCGGCACCGCCCCGGCACAGACCGCCAAGACAGCCACGCCGACGGCGCTGCGGGCAACCGAACACGGCCTGCTCCCCGACACTCTCAGCGACCGCGGCAACGCCAAACTGTTCGTCACCCTGTACGGACGGCACTTCAGGTATGTGCCCGGCCAGGGCTGGTACCGGTGGTCGGGCTACCGGTGGGAGACCGACGAAGCCGACACCGTGCTGTGGGCAGCCGGCGAGATGGCCGAAAAACTGGCAGAGACCGACCCGCACGGACAGCACAACAAAGCAGAGCTGCGCCGGCACCGCCAACGAGCCCTGACCACATCCGGAATGACAGCCATACTGACACAGGCCAAGGCCGCCCCCGGAATGACTCTCAACGCATCACTGCTGAACGCAGACCCCTACGCACTGTGCACGCCGGACGGAGTCATCGACCTCTACACCGGCCTCATCACCACACCGGATCCCGACAGACACTGCCACTCACACGCCACAAGCGTCGCAGCCCGGCCGATGAAAACACCCCGCTGGCAGCAATTCCTCACCGACACATTCGGCGACGACGCCGACGGCCGCCAGATGATCAGCTTCCTCCACGAACTGCTGGGCTACTCAATCACCGGAGACGTCGGCGCACAGATCATGCCATTCCTGTACGGACAGGGAAAAAACGGCAAGAGCGTCTTTCTGAACGTCATCGTCAGACTCCTCGGAGACTACGCAGACGCCGCCCCGCCCAATTTCCTGATAGCCCGGCCTCACACAGCCCACCCCACCGATCTCGCCGAGCTCCACGGCCGGCGCATCATCGTCTGCTCCGAACCCAAGCCCGGCGACCGCTTCGACGAATCCCGCGTCAAGCTACTGACCGGCGGAGACCGGATCAAGGCCCGCAGAATGCGACAGGACTTCTTCAGTTTCACCCCCACCCACACACTCTGGCTGCTCGGCAACCAGCACCCCGAAGTCAGCACCGGCGGCTACGCGTTCTGGCGCCGGATGAGACTGATCCCATGCGAACGGATCGTCACAGACGACCAAAAGGTCGACAACCTCGCCGACGCCCTGGTCGCCGAAGAAGGACCCGGCATCCTGCACTGGCTCGTCACCGGCGCACACCGCTACCTCAACGGCCCCCGCGACCTGACCGGCCCCCCGCACGTACGCACCGCCACCCATACCTACGCGCGGGCCAAAGACCCCGCAACCCGGTTCCTGACCGAACGCTGCACCCCGGACCCCACCAAGCGCACGGAACAAACCCAGCTCTACACCAGCTACCGCAACTGGTGCCAGCACCAGGACACCACCCCGATCTCCTCACGAGCATTCGCCGCACGCGTACGCGAAACCATCGGCATCACCACACCCAAAGAAATGATCCTCTCCAACCAACGCAAGTACTACCCCGGCATCACACTAAATCCCGAACCAGAACAAAAAACATAAACACCGGGCCTTGAGGTGACCCCCGGAGTGTGGACACAGGGGTTCATGAGTCCTTTCCAACCTCACGTTGATGCGCGGTGAAGGACGTGGACGGCCTTGACGAAGTCGGTGATGCGGTTGGTGCTGCAGCGGAGCTTTCGCAGGACTCGCCAGCCCTTGAGGGTGGCCATGGCCTGTTCGCCGCGGCAGCGGATCTCGGCGTGGTGCTGTTGTGCCGGCGCTTCCACCGCTTGAGCCGGCAGCCTCGGAAGGGTACTCGGATCGAGCGGCCGGCACCCTGGTACGCCTTGTCGGCCCAGCACTTGAGTTCCATACCAACGAGCACGTCGATGATGCCATGGGTTCGGGCAGCGGTCAGGTCGTGGGTCGCCCCGGGGAGTGCGGGCGAGGCCCACAGCAGCCACCCGAACGGGTCGGTGAGGACTTGGATATTCATGCCGTGGCGCTGGTGTCTGCCGGAGTAGTACGGAGTGTCGGCGGCGATCCGGCCGATGGGCAGCAGGGTTCCGTCGAGGATCACGAACGCCGACCGGCTTGCGGTCTGCATCGCCTCTGCCAAGCTCGGTGCGAGCGCGGCCAGGACCTCTATCGCCTCGCGCACATAGCGGTAGACCGTCCCGATCCCGATGCCGAACCCGGCGGCGAGCTGAGCTCAGGTGTCCCCGCAGCGCAGGCGGGCCAGGACCAGCAGAGCCTGCCGGCCCGGCGTGAGCCGCCGCCAACGCGTGCCGGTCCCGTGCCGGTGTGCGGACAGCTCGCGCGAGAGGTGCCGCAGGCTCGCGGTGGACAGATCGATCGGATGGGGTCTCCCCTGCTCGAACGGAGTTGAGAGCTTGGGGAAGGGTAGACAAGCAGACGAAGCTCCTGGCAGACGCGGGTGATCTTGGTCGAGAACTCGTCCACCAGGAGCTTCACCAGTTCGTACAGCCCGCCAACTGCCCACCAGCACCATCAGGTTGGAAAGGGCTCAGTATTTGATGCTCGCCACGCGTGTGCTCCTATTCAGAAATCCAGGTCGAGGTAGTCGATGTCGTTGATGGCCACGTCGCTGATTCCCATGGCGCGGTTTCCGTTGTCCTGGAAATACACCTCCTTGAATCCTTCGGCGATGATGTCGCGCATCTGCTGGTCACTCGCGCCCTGATCGCGGGCGTCGAACAGCCGCTGCGCGTATGCCGGGGGGAGGTGGACGGTCAGGCGCCGCATGCGGCCGTCGTCGGTGGTGCCGATCGGTGCGGTGTAGCCGAACCGGGCGCGGGTCTCCACGGTGATCCCGATACTGGTGGCGGCCTGCTTCCTGCGGCGCTTGCGCACCTGGGGCTGCCAGCGGGCGCGGACTTCGTTGCTGATGCGGTCGGCGATGTCCTTCGGCGGGTTCTTCCGCTCGCCTGTGCGGTAACGCTCCACCGAGCGCTGGGTGACCCCGAGCGCCTCGGCCACGGCCTTGGTCGTCTTGAGCTTGCCAACCAGGAAATTCACGCGGGCCTGGAGACCCTTGGGCGGCTCACGGGTGAAAACCTCGCGTTCCGCGCGCTCCAGGGCGTCGTCGATGTCCCCCACGGCCTACTCCCCTTCGTCCAGGACGGCGTCGCGGCCCTTAATGTGGCGGGCCGGGTTGAGGCCCTTCTCCATCAGGTCCACGGCCCACGCCATCTCCTGCACGCCTTCGACCTTGGCCAGGCCCGGGGTGGGGCCGAGACGGAAGCTACCGGGCAGCGGCTTGCCGGACGTGGTGTAGGGCAGGAAATCCAGCGGGCTCGGGCCGGCCGAGGCGTAGACGACGCAGTCGGACAGCACTCCGAGGGGGTACTGACCGGTCGCCTTGGCGACGTTGGCCATCTTGCGGTGCATGTTCACGCGGGCCTTGGAGATGACCGCGGCCCTGATGTCGGGGCGCCAGGTGGGGCGTTCCAGGGCCGGCCACCGCTCGCCGTCGCGGTAGTGGCGTCCCTGCGGGCGCTCGCGCAGCTTGCCCACGCCGCCCTTGATGGTGGCCTTGATCGCCGCGAGGACAGCCACCATGCCGGAGTCGGTCTGCTTGTGCTGCTCCATGGCCGCCAGGAACTGATGGTCGTCCAGGTCCTTACTGACTCCGAGGTCGGCCATGGTGTCGACGTAGGCGTCTTTGAGACGGTCGTGCCACGGGTCCAGGTACGCACCGGTCTCGCGACGCAGGAACGCCTCGATCGGCTGGACGTTGCAGCCGAGCTCGACGGCGTAGGCGACGGTGTGGGTCTGGTACCAGGCCGGGCCTTCGGGGCGCAGGCCGGACGGCGTGAACGGCGAGGGGAGGCGTTGGTCCAGCTCGATGCCGGACAGGTCGACGTACCAGGATCCGGGGATCTTCTTGTCAAACACCGGGCGCTGGACGTATTCGGGGCCGGACAGCCCGACGACGAGGCGGGCCGCGGCGGCAAGGAAGGCGGTGTTGATGTCCAGGCCGATCGCGAAGGGCCGCAGGCACTCCTCATCGGAGAGCAGCTGTGGGTTGCGGACCCACTGGTAGGCCTCTTCATCGAGGAAGCCGCCCGTCCAGCCCTGCGCGACCGGGTGCTCGGTGGGTGCCTCCGGCGGCGCCGGGTCGACCGGGTCCGTGCCCAGGGAGCCGGGGTTGTAGCCGGATACCCACTCGCTGGTCGCCTCGTTCTTCATGGCACGGGTCGGCGGGCGCAGCGCGGTCATCAGTTCCAGGCCGGAGACGGCGGTGGAGCCGCGCGGCGTGATCACCCTCTGGGCGTAGACGCCCAGGACGCGGGCGAGTTCCGACGGCGGAAGCTGGTCGGCGTCGGGCCAAGCCCGGGAGTCGAGCGCGTCCCAGGGCAGGATCGCGAGCTGCACGCACTGGCGCTGACCCGACTTTGCCGGGCGGTAGATCCGCGCCCACGGGCCGAACCCGCGTTGTGTCAGCTTCCACTTCGCCTTGGTGACCTGTCTGACGACCGGGTGGTCCTCGGGCAGGCGCAGCGAGCGGCGGGCTTCGTGACCGTCCAGGCGCTCGGGCAGTCCGAGCCGGACGGCGGCCGACGCGGTCAGCACGATCAGCGGGTCGGATTCCTTGCCGTTGCGGTGCAACCTGGCGGCGCCGATCCCGGACTCCTTGAGGGTCCAGTCGACCAGTTGCGGAATGGTCGTCGCCGGGCACTCCAGCACGATCCCGTCGACGCCGTAGGCGCTGCCGTCACCGTCCAGCACAGCCAACGGCCCGTGCTGGTAGGGGGAAGCGGCGATGTTCGGCACCGCTCGCAGCCGCGCGGGACGGCGCGACGGCGGTCTGGTCCCGGTCTCCGGAGCGGCGACCGGGACAGACGCGGGCGCGATGACGGGAAGGGCCGGGGCTGCCTTCTCCACGGCATTGGTGTTCGCATCCGGGGCCGACGGCGCCGACTCGGGCACGGCAGCAGGCTTCGGGAACTTCGTCGCCCAGCCTTCCAGTAGCCGCTGGTATGCCGACAGGCGCGGCTCACGCGGCTCGGAGCGCCCGTTCTCCCAGTTCTTCACGGTCTGCAGCGTCGTCTTCATCGCCTTCGCCAGACGGGCCTGGGTGATACCGGCGGCCTCCCGCAGCCGGGCGCGCTCTGCCGGGGTCGGCAGCTGGGGCTCTTCCTCCAGCAGTGCATCTACCGCACTGAACAGTTCTTCCTCGGTCGGCACTTACTCCACCTCCAACCCCGGACACTACACTCTTTAACCCCAGCTCACCGTTGGATTTAACCTTTTCATTTAACCCTTTCGAATTAACCGTGCAGCAAGTGAGAGTCGGCATTGTGACTTCGAGCGATAGGTGGCCAGGGGCGCTCGGATCCGCCCTGGTCAGCCCTCCGTGACGATTCGTAGTTGGCCACTGTGTCGACCGATAGTTGGCCATCGGGGATCCGAACTGCATGGCCGAGTTGATTCGGGAGACCGGCGTGCTTCGGCCCCCGTGCTGCTGTGCAGCGCTGGGGTCGAAGGGGTGCCGTCCTCGCTCCGACTCAGGTCGTTGGATTCCGGTGGCTCTGGTCACCATGCGTTGATGACCGGCGCGGTGGGTTCGTGCTGCCGCCAGGCCTCGTTGAGGCGCGCGAGCCGGTCCGCGGCGGCGATGCCGCGCAGGGACGCGACCTTGCCGTCGCTGACTTCGAACACCACGGCGCCCACGACCCGGTCGTCGACCACGGCGAGGACGGCCGGGGAGCCGTTGACCAGCACGATATGGATCGCGGGTGAGCCGCCAGCCAGCCGCCGCTTCGCCGGCGTGGGCTTGAAGCCGGCCCGCACGTAGGAGGCGACCCGCTCGCGTGTCTTGTACCGCAACAGCCGCTTGCCCAGCCCGGCGCCGTCCGAGAGCGCCGTCACGTCGTCGGTGAGCAGCGCCACCAGCCGTTCGGTGCGCCCCGACGTGGCGGCGGCGAGGAACTCCTCGACGACCCGGCGCGCGGACGCGGGGTCGGCCTCGCCGCCACGCCGGCGCTCGGCGGCGACCCGGATCCGGGCCCGGTGGACATGCTGCTGGCTCGCGGACTCGGTGATGTCGAGGATCCCGGCGATCTCGGCATGGCTGTACGAGAAGGCCTCACGCAGGACGTAGACGGCCCGCTCGACCGGCGAGAGGCGCTCCATGAGGGTCAGTACGGCCAAGGACACCGATTCGCGCTGCTCGAAGGTGTCGGCAGGGCCGAGCATCGGGTCGCCCTCGAGGAGCGGCTCGGGCAACCAGGCACCGGCCGCTCGCTCGTGGCGCGCCTGCGCCGAGCGGAGCTGGTCGAGGCAGAGATTGGTGACGACCTTGGTCAGCCACGCCTCCGGCACCTCGATACGTTCCCGGTCCGCGGCCTGCCAGCGCAGGAACGCGTCCTGCACGGCGTCCTCGGCGTCGGTCGCCGAGCCGAGCAGACGGTACGCGAGCGAGGCCAGCCGGTTCCGGCTGGCCTCGAAGCGATCGATGGCTGCGCTGTCCATGCGGAACAGCCTATGCGGCGCCCCTTACACCGGCCCGGTCAGGCGGGGTGGCCAGGCGACGCTTGCGCTTCGGCATGCCGAAGGTCGGATGGGCGATGCCCCACCCGGCCCCCTTGAGCACGCCCGACTTGAGCCGCGCGGCGGTCCGGCCGCCCAGGTACCAGGACTTCGACCGGACGTCCCCGTCCACCATCTGGAAGATCGCGTCCCGCCGCCCGAGGCTGATGTGGTTGCCGTGGTACTTCAGCCCGGTGGTCGGGACCTCGCTGCCCGTCAGACGCGCGATGATCGCGGCGGTCGCCTGCATGTTGGTGAAGCCGGCCGAGGCGCAGGACATCGGCAGCGGCCAGCCGTTCTCGCCGATCGCGTAGGCGCAGTCACCGGCGGCGTAGACGTCCGGGTGCGAGACCGAGCGCATGGTGCGGTCGACGACGATCTGGCCGGTCTCGGCGACCTCCAGGCCGCTGGCGGCCGCGATGGGGTGCACGGCGAACCCGGCCGACCACACGGTCACGTCGGCCGGGATGGACGTACCGTCGGCGGCGATCGCCCGTGTCGGCTCGACGGCTTCGATGCCGGTGTGCTCGTGGACGGTGATGCCGAGCCGGTCGAAGGCATGGCGCAGGTGACGGCGGGCCTTCGGGGAGAGCCAGGCGCCCAGCTCGCCGCGGGCGGCGAGCGCGACCGAGAGGTCGGGCCGGGACTCGGCGAACTCGGTGGCGGTCTCGATGCCCGTCAGCCCCTCACCGACGACCAGCACGGCGCCGCCCTCGCCCAGTCCGGCCAGGCGCTCGCGCAGACGCAGCGCCGAGGACCGGCCGGTCACATCGAAGGCGTACTCGGCCGCGCCGGGGACGCCATGGTGGGCTACGGAGCTGCCGAGCGCGTAGAGAAGCGTGTCGTACGCGAGCTCACCATCGCCGTCCTCGCCGGTCACGGCGACGGTCCTGCGCTCGGGGTCGACGCCGGTGACGCGCGCCAGGCGCAGCCGCACCCCGGTGCCCGCGAATACGTCGGCGAGCTTGCGGAACGCGAGGTCCTGACCGATCGCGAGCTGGTGGAGCCGCATCCGCTCAACGAAGTCGGGCACGGCGTTGACGACGGTGATCTCGGTGTCGGCGGGGGAGAGCCGGCGGGCCAGGTTTCCGGCGGCGAAGGCCCCGGCATATCCGGCGCCGAGTACGACGATGCGGTGCTTCATGGCGTTACTCCTGTCTCGTTCGCGTGCCCTTTGGACGAGACGGCGCCCCGATCACTGACAGGAGACGGGTGTGACGTGCGTCACAGAACCGAGACGAGCGGCTGAGCCTCCGACAGACGCTTGGGCCTGTCTAGGGCAGTCGAAACGGGGCGATGGCCAACTACGGATCGAGATGGCCAACTACCGGTCGGCGTCACAGGCATGGTGGTGAAGTCGGCCCGGGGCGCGGTTCTGAAGTTCCCCCCTGATCTTGGACAGCGGGTGTTTACGCTGCGGGGGTGAAGTCGTGCTGCAGCCTGGCTCGGGTTTCGAGTGGGGTGAGGTACC